>CAYTSY010000177.1:0-1929 GCA_964440555.1 uncultured Desulfobacteraceae bacterium | reverse complement strand
GCCGTGCTGCTTCAAGTTCGAGGAGCAGCCGATCTCCTTGGCCTTGTTGCGGGCTCCGGCGAGGGAGGGGAGGAGCAGCCCTGCGAGGATCGCTATGATGGCGACGACCACCATGAGCTCTATCAGTGTGAATGCCCGAAGGCGTTCCTTCTCCCTATGGATTCCAGATCTCATTTCCCGTTTCACCTTTTTTCGTTCCGGCTTAAAGTATGTCTATCCACACTTACAGCCTGGACCCTTGGCGGCAATGGACTTGCTCCTGGCCTTCATGGCATCTTGGCTTTAAGGGGTATGGCAACGATTCGATGGAAAAACAGCTGGTACATTTCGCTTGACAAACAGCATGTGAAAATTCCCGCCACTCCCGCCGTCGCATACCAGTCGACCAGGGCGTCGACACCCTTCCAGGCGATTTCGCCGGTCTTCCGGAACGGCGTCACCATCACGGGCCACACGCCATTTGCAAGGAGTCTCTGAGTTGAAGTCAAACTCGCCATATGACGTAAAGCCATCTCTTTAGGTTGTTTTTGAGTGATCCCGACGCTATTTCAAGTATATGGTTTTTCAAATATAAATGCTATAGTAAAATTCAATCAATTCATGGTACTATCAGATCATGGTGTTATTATGAAGGCTCAAATGACGCCTGACAGGTTATCCCCAGGACGACCGAGGCCGCTGAAGGCGGGGACATGGTCGTCGATGCGCGAGCTGGAGCAGAGCTGCGGCAGGCTGGTGACGGAAGTTCCCGGCTTTTCATACGGCGGGTGCCAATTCACTTTTCTGGGCATCCACGCCGGTCGGACGCCTCCCGGGGTTATGGTCAAACAGCACCGCCACTCCTACTACGAGGCGATCCTGATCATCGAGGGGGAAAGGGGTTGCACTGATTCGTCCGCCTGCGGTCTGGGATCCGGATGCCTGCAGTTGCATGCCCCTGAGGAGCCGCACGGCTGGAGTTCGAACGACAGCTTGCTGCGGATCGGCATCTGGTTCACCGCGCAGCCGCCGGTGACCATGCGACCATGCGAATGCTGGCCAATGAATCCCGCGCTTCACCGCGAGGCGCGGGAGTTGCTGGACGAAACCACGTCGCGGGTCCCGGGAAGGCGTGAACGGCTGGCCGCCCGGCTGACCCTGCTCATGGCCCCGCTGCTGGCCTTGCTTGACCTTCCTGATCGGAGACCTGTGGCGCCTTCCTCAGGCAGCGTCACCGCTTCCGGCATAGCGACGTTTGTCGAGAGCTTTCTGGCCGACAACTTGACGAAGCCGCTAGCCTTGGAGGACGTGGCCGCGCAGTTGAATCTCAGCGTGCCCACCTTGACGCGCCGCTTCCGCCGCGAGACGGGAGACGCCGTGATCGCCCGGCTGCATGGCATGCGCCTGCGACTTGCCGCCGACCTGTTGCGGAACGGTGCGTTGTCCGTCAAAGAGGTGGGGGCGGCCGTGGGGATCCCCGAGCCTTCCTACTTCTGCCGGCGCTTCCGCCTGGCGTTCGGACACTCTCCCAGACGTTTCGCAGTCGCGGCAACCGTTGGCGAACAAGGGGCGGGGCGGCGAAGCCCCCCCAGATAATCCACCACCACGCCCATCGTTTATCAGGCAAATACTTTCACGGAGGACCGTGAAATTAGTAACCGGAAAAACCTATTGTCACAAAATTCAGTTGGATTTGCGCTTCTTTGACGCTGTGACGAACAAATTGGACACCATCATCGGCAGTGCTTTTTGGCGGATCAGCTTCGTGAAACCTGGCAACAACCTGTCTGCTTGAGTCTGTGGCTCGTCCTTTGATGCGGGATGCTCCGCGTCAAGACTGGCGAATTAAAAAATCGGGAAATCGGTGCCATGATAGTTATATTATTGATTTACAAAATATTGTGAATATATTGTTGCTGATTCGTGTGTGGGATGAGTTGCTTGTGCGTA
>CAYTSY010000176.1:0-5806 GCA_964440555.1 uncultured Desulfobacteraceae bacterium | reverse complement strand
TTTATTCAGAGTCCCGGGAAAGAGGATAATGACTGTGATTTTGAATATACCGGTGCGGTAACCAGCTTGGTTTCATTAAAACAGGCCAAATATGTGCGCGAGGATTATTCCGACGGCAAAGCCTATATATTCTATCAGCATATGCGGACCCCGGGCCTTTCCGAAAATTTTTACAAAGGCATTCAACAGGATCCGGGAATTTTTCTGACAAAAGGCGAGGTCGTCAGCGTCTCCAAAAACGGAACAGGACTGAAAGTCGAAGCGAATAACACCCTTTTGGGTGAAAAAATTCAGGTCAAAGCAGATCTGGTGGTTTTAGCTGCCGGGATGACGCCCGTGACGGCGGACGCGCCGATTGTGAACATGGCGTATCGCCAGGGGCCGGCTTTCCGCGACATCGGTCTTTTCAACGGATATGTGGACTCCAATTTTATCTGCTTCCCTTATGAAACACAGCGGACCGGCATTTATGCCGCAGGCGCCATCCGCCGGAGCATGACCATTGAAGAATCCGTCGATGATGCCGCAGGCGCTGCATTAAAAGCCATTCAGACCATTGAATCGGCAAATCGAGGGGTTGCCGTCCACCCGCGGTCCGGCGATATGACCTTTCCGGATTTCTTCTTTCAACGATGCACGCAATGCAAGCGGTGCACGGAAGAATGTCCGTTCGGCGCCTTGGACGACGATGAAAAAGGAACGCCCAAACCCAATGTCACGAGATGCCGGCGCTGCGGGACGTGCATGGGGGCTTGTCCGGAACGGATCATCGGATTTGCCGACTATAACATCGACAGCATCGGCTCCATGGTCAAATCCATTAAAGTCCCCTCAACGGATGATTATTACGAGCCCCCGATGAGATTCCTGGGATTGATCTGCGAAAACGATGCGTATCCGGCTTTGGATATTGCAGGCTTAAACCGGATGAGTTATTCGGCGGATGTCCGCTTTATCCCGGTTCGATGCCTGGGGTCCGTCAATGTCATCTGGATCAAGGATGCGCTGGCTCAGGGCATGGACGGCGTTTTTCTGCTGGGTTGCAAACATGGAGATGACTATCAGTGCCATTTTGTAAAAGGCAGCGAGCTCGCTGAGATCCGGATGCAAAAGATAGGAGATGCGCTTTCCAGCCTTGCACTCGAAACGGAACGGGTGGCGCAGTTCCAGGTCGCCATTGACGAATACGACAAAATCCCCAAAATCGTAAATGACTTTGTCGCGCTGATTGAATCCATGGGGCCCAACCCGTTTAAGGGCTTCTAACACATACGTAAATGAAACAAACGACTGCCAAATGAGGAGGTAAAAAATATGGCGGATACATATCTCGTAGAACCTGATTTGGGTTTTATTCAAGAGGTTTGCACTCTGGGAGGGCAAGATGTTAAAAAATGCTTTCAATGCGCCACCTGCTCGGTGGCCTGCCCGATTTCTCCGGATAACAAACCTTTCCCCAGGAAAGAAATGATTGCCGCCTCGTGGGGATTAAAGGACAAACTGGTGGGGAATCCGGATATCTGGCTTTGCCATAATTGCGGGGATTGCTCGACCAGATGCCCGCGGGGCGCCAAACCCGGAGATGTTCTGGCGGCGATTCGGGCTTACACCATTTCGGAATATGCAGCGCCAAAAGTTATTGCCAGGGCTGTAAATGATCCGAAGAAGCTTCCCTTTCTGCTGGGGATTCCGGCTATCCTGATGGTGATCGTCGGGTTTATAACCGGTTTGATGGATTTTTCACCGGAAGGCGACGACCTTGCCCATGCCCACTTCTTTTCAACCTGGCTGGTGGATATTTTCATGATTCCGGCCGCAATCTGGACGGTTACAATTTTTGCCCTGGGCTTGAAACGGTTTATCGCCGACATTCATGCAAACGCCGTTAAGGAAGGGAAATCCGATAAAAAGACGATTAATCCGGTTGAATTCATCAAATCGTTGATCGCGATTATTCCGGGCATCATCAAACACGACAAATTCAACTCCTGTACCGAGAATACGGAACGATCGACCCAGCATATGATGGTGCTGTTCAGCTTTGTCGGTCTTGCCGTGGTAACGGGGATATTTTTCGTCGTCCTCTATGTCTTTCAGATCCACGGGCCTTATTCCCAATTGAACCCCGTGAAATGGCTGGCGAATATCAGCGGCGTGGCACTGGTAATCGGCAGCGCCATGATGATCAAAACCCGGATGTCGAAAACCGACCAGGTGAGTACATTTAAAGACTGGTTTCTCTTGTGGCTCATCTTTGCCATCGCGGTCTCCGGAATGCTTGCCGAGACGACCCGGCTGGCGAATATGGCGGGATCCACCTACGCCATTTATTTTATCCATCTGGTATGCGTGTTTTCGCTTTTTATCTATCTGCCGTTCACAAAACTGGCGCACCTGGTCTACCGCACTGTTGCCATGGCCTATGCCGAGTATTCCAACAGAGGATTCTGAAGTTTACGTCTGGAACCCGGCGGACATTGCGTCGTGATCGCTCATTGAAAACAAAGGGGATGGGTTTCCATCCCCTTTGTTTTTTGGTTTTTGTACCTGTGCATCCCGGAAACCCGGGGAGAAGCCGTTTGAAAAGGAGGGATTCAATGAATGGGATTAACCTGGCTGCGTATCTGGAAAATTCAACCAAGGCTCACCCGGATAAAGTTGCATTGATCTTTGACGATGCCAAGTGGACATTTTCCATGATCAATGAAAGGGCCAATGCGGTCGCCAACGGGCTTACGAATATCGGAATCAAAAAAGGCGACCGGGTAATGCTGTTTCTTCCCAATTGCACCGAATTTTTTTTCTGGTATTTTGGAACCCTGAAAATGGGCGCTGTTGTCACGCCGTTAAATGTGATGCTCAAGGAAAGGGAGCTTGAGTATTTAATCCGGGACTGCCAACCATCGATCATCGCTACCTCGAGGGAGTTGGCATCGGGGCCCATGAAAATTTTCAGGAAAAATGTCGGCCAAGTTCGCAAAATGGTGATTATCGAGGGAGATGAAGAGGAAAATATTTTAAATTACAACAATTGGATCGGCCCCCAGGGTTCGGACTTTGATTCCGTTTCCGTTCAAGACGATGATCTCGCGGCCATCCTTTATACCTCCGGCACGACCGGACAGCCTAAAGGCGTTATGCTGACCCATACCCAACTCTGGGCTAACGGGCGGCATTGTGCGGACTGGGCCGAGACGACCTATAAGGATGTTACGGTGGCGGCCCTTCCCCTGTTTCATTCCTATGCCTTGACCCACGTCCTTGCCGAATTGTGGATGGAAGGCGGCGCCGTGGTCTGGATCAGCCGGTTCGATCCCCTGGCCTGTTTGGAGGCTATGGCCAAATACGAGGCCACGGCTTTCCATGGGGTGGCAACCATGTATTATGCCCTGATCCACCATCCCGATGTTGATGAATATGCAAAAAAAATCCATCTGCGTTATTGCGTGACCGGCGCTGCTGTTACACCGGAACCCATATTGAAGGCATGGAACGAAAAATTTACGGGCCTGAGCGAGGGGTATGGCATAACGGAAGCCGGCCCGGTGGTTTTCATGAATCCTCTGCCGGGAAAAGGCGTCCGGAAGGCCAATTCATGCGGTGTGCCCCTTGTCCCTGAAATTGAGGCCATTGCCGTGGATGAGAATAACGTGCCGGTCAAAACCGGCGATGTCGGGGAGCTTTTGATCAAAGGGCCCAGCGTGATGAAAGGATACTGGGGAAAAGCGGATGACACGCGCCAAACCCTGGGCGATGGATGGCTGCATACGGGGGATATGGTTTTTTTCGACCCGGAAGGGTACTGCTTTGTGAAGGACCGTAAGAAAGACATGATCATTACCGGTGGATTTAATGTCTATCCGAAAGAAATAGAGGATTTGTTGTACACCCATCCGGCCGTGGCGGAAGCCCAGGTGGTGGGAATACCCGATGAAATCAAAGGTGAGAAAGCGGTGGCCTGCATCGCCCTGAAGCCGGGGGAAAAGGCCACGGAAGAGGAAATCATCGGTTATTGCAGAGACAATGCCGCCGTTTACAAGGCCCCGAGAGCGGTGGTTTTCTTTGATACGCTGCCCAAAACCGTCACCGGAAAGCTGGAAAAAGTGACGCTCAGAGGAGTTCTGGCGGAACACCCCATGCGCAGAACATAGAGGGTTATGTCCAGACAAAAAAGGGAGCGGTCAAAAAGACCGTCTCCCTTTTTTGTTTTATGCAACAGATCAGACTGCTCAGGCTGAAGACTGTGGCAGGACTTCCGCCTTCAGCCCAATCACCGGAGGGGATTACTTTTTGGATTCTCCGGTTGCGGCCCCATGAAGCTTGACTTCAACTTTTTCTTCCAGTCCTTCATAGTATTTGCGCAGAATCACAACGACCTCTTCCCGGCCGAAATGATCGGGAAGTTGCCCACCTTCGGAAAGCAGTTTCCTCAACATGGTGCCGGACAACATGACGCGGTCTGTTTTGTCGTGGGGGCAGGTCCGCAATGAGGCCATGCCGTCGCACTTATGGCAGTAGAACGTCCAGTCGATTTTAAGGGGCGTGCAAAGCAATGCCTTGCCCGGCGCTGTCGGCTTGGGAATCTTGTCGAAAATGGTCTGGGCCTCAAACATCCCGTAAAAATCACCCACCCCGGCGTGGTCCCGGCCGATGATCATGCGGGAGCAGCCGTAGTTTTGACGGAAGGTAGCATGAAGCAGGGCTTCTCTGGGGCCGGCGTACCGCATATCCAGGGGGTATCCGCCCTGGATGACATTTTTTTCCACAAAATAACCTTTTACCAGCGCATCAATGCATTTGACGCGGACATCGGCGGGAATATCCCCGGGCTTGAGATTGCCGACCAGGGAATGAATGTACACGCCGTCGCACACTTCCACGGCGATTTTGCACAGGTATTCATGGGACCGATGCATGGGATTTCTCAACTGCAGCGCTGCAATTTCGCTCCATCCGCGCGCTTCGAACATCTTGCGGGACTCGGCCGGTCTTGCGTAAACGCCTGGATATTCCGTGGGATATTCCGCTTCGCTGAGGACCTTGACCGGACCGGCCAGATTGAACTCCGCCTGGCCCATAACCATCTGAACGCCGGGGTGATCGTCCTTTGCAATTTTCCAGAAGGCGTCGGCCGTCGGGGTGCCTTCGCCCATGAAGACTTTTTCACATTCAAACTTCTTATCGGCGTCCGTCATCGCGAACTTTTCAGTCACTTTCATGGTCGCCATTATTTCTTTTCGTTCAGGGTCAAACAGGGCGATTTCTTCGCCGACCTTGATGGCGTCGGCATCGGCCTTGGATGCATCCAATGTCACCGGAATGGGCCAGAAGGTTCCGTCGGTAAGCAAATAGTTTTCGCAAACGCTCTTCCAGTCGGCCTTGCCCATAAAACCGGTCAGCGGGCTGAATCCGCCGATTCCCATCATGATGAGGTCGCCTTTGACGCGGGGAGAGATATTGATTTTTTTCAGGCCTGCGGCCTTTTTCTTTTCGGCCTCGAGTGCTGCGCCTTCCAGCAGGCAGCAGGTTAAGCCTTTTCCACCATGGGGTGCTATCAATTGTGCCATTTGTTCCTGTCTCCTTTCAGATGTTTTTTTCGTTTATATAACATGGCGTTATTGGGTCCGGATTTTTTCAAAAAATTAATTATTAATCGGGAAACCGCAATTTGTCAAGCCAAATGAATATCTTAAACAGTTGCATGTGTACAAATAAAAAACACCGGGCATGACGCCCGGTGTTTTTGAAATGTGGCGGAGAGAATGGGATTCGAACCCATGAAGCAGCTTTCACCACTTACTCGCTT
>CAYTSY010000175.1:0-5835 GCA_964440555.1 uncultured Desulfobacteraceae bacterium | reverse complement strand
ATCCGCAGCTGGCAGGACTTTGTCGACCTGAAGTACTATTCGGTGCCGGAGGGCAGCCACCTGCTGGATCGCGTGACGGACAATTTGTTCTACTGGCAGACCAATTACCTGGTGATCGGCCTCGTGCTGGTGGGTGTGATCGAGCGCGCGGGTGTGTATCAGACGCTCATCCGCGAGAGGGCCGACGTTTCGGCGCTGCGTCGTGAACTGCTTGGCCCGAAGTTCCACTATGGGCACTACGTGCTCTCGAAGCCGAAGATGGTGGATCGGTACGTGACGGCGAGGAGGTGATGCTTATCGTTTAAGTCCATCGAATTATCAAGGTCAACAGGTCACCGTGACGGTGACCATAGATGCCTCTGAAGGCAATCACCCAGACATGTAGGGGGTCATCACACACTTGAAAGGAGAGTGCTCAAATGAAACGCACGAGGAAATTTCTGTTCGTAGTGACCGTCGTGTTGGGCCTGATGCTGAGCTCGATTGGCATTGCCAGCGCGATCACCAACGGCCAGCCGGATGGGAACAATCACCCCTACGTAGGCCTGCTGGTGTTCGACGACTCCCCCGGACATCCTGCATGGCGCTGCAGTGGATCCCTCATCGCGCCAGACGTCGTTCTCACAGCCGGGCACTGCACGGACGGAGCTGTTGCCGCGCGGGTCTGGTTCGACGAGGTTGTCGAAGGGAACCCTGAGTATCCTTACAGCGGCGCCACCTCGTATGACGGCACCCCTTACACCAACCCGGATTTCTGCATTGGATGCGGGAACGGGCTTCCCGGTTTCGCCTATCGCGACGTGGGTGTCGTCGTCTTGAGCGAGCCGGTCCCGCCCGAGGTGGTGGGCGAGTACGCCCAACTGCCCACGGCCGGTCTGGTGGATACGTTGAAGAACAAGACCAAGTTGGACCTCGTCGGCTATGGCGTGCAGGAGCAAATTCATGGTGGCGGCCCACCCTATTGGGGCGTACGGTTAAAGGTTCGCCTCTATGCCCCCAGCGAGCTGGTCTCCGGCCAGTTCGTGCACAGCGATGAATTCATGCGGATCGCCCTGAATCCCGGCGGGGGATCGGGCGGCACCTGCTTTGGCGACTCCGGTGGTCCTGATCTGCTGGGCGGCACAGACACTGTGCTGACGGTCAATTCGTATGTGACCAACTACAACTGCGCGGGTGTCGGGTATTCAAGCCGCGTTGACATCCCCGAAGTCCTGGAGTGGATCACCGGGTTCCTCCCATAGCCGCGGGGTTTAGGGCCCACGTGCTCACGAAGCCAAGGGTGGTGGATCGGTATGTGAGGGTGGAGTAGGGGCGGACGGCCGTCCGCCCTACTTTGCCCTATCCTTCAGTCTCCTTCCCCTCGCCATAGTGGAGAGGGGAAGGATGGCAAGGCAGACGGTGTTCCGGCTGAACCGGCCACAAGGGCTGCCGCGCCGGATGGAGGTGTTGAGGTGAACACAAGATGGTACGCAATCGGAGGCGCCATTCTGGCCTCTGCAATCGGTGTGTTTGCGCTGTTCCTCTGGCTGGCTCAATCGCACACGGCGCTGGCGGTCGCCGCGCCCGCAGACGCCCCGACCATCACGCAAGTCGATCCGTCGTCCGCGCCCAACGACCTCGACACACCGATCATCATCACCGGAACGGGATTCACGGCGGGCATGTCCGGCTCGCTGGTCATCATGCAACCGACTGTGCGGCTCGACGGCCTCGCGCTGACCGATATCGGCTGGGTGAGCAGCGCGACGCTGACGGCGACCGTGCCATGGGGGCTTGACGCTGGCGTGTACACGTTGACCGTGGTCAATCCCGATGAGCAATCGGGCAGCCTGACAAACGCCTTCACCGTGACGCAGGGCATCGGCGTGTGGACCACTGGCGGACCATACGGAGGGCAGGTACAGGCTCTGGCGATTCATCCCGCTGCCACCTACACCCTGTTCGCTGCGGCGACACTCGGGGGGCTGTTCCGCAGCCAAAACGGCGGAGAGACCTGGGAGTTGGTCTCCAGTGAGGTGGGTTTCGGCCCCAGTATAGCCATCGCCCCGCCGCTGCCAGCCCCCCCTCACACGATCTATGTAGCCAGTGGCGGAAGAGAAGAAGAGATTCACCGTTCCGATGATGGCGGCGACACCTGGTTAGCGGTTTCCGTTCCCGACATGGACGGTCATGCCCGCGTGTTTGCCCATCCCACTATTTCGAGCACTGTATACGCAGGTTACAGCGAAACCGGCGGGCTGTTCAAGTCCGAGGATCGCGGGCAGACCTGGATCACGATCACTAACGGCCTGACCGATACCCAGGTTAGTGCGCTGGCCTTCCAGCCGACCGATCCACTTGTCATGTACGTGGGCACAACTAACGGAAATGTCTTCCGTTCGCAGGACGGCGGCGCATCCTGGGGCTTTATCGGTCGCCCCGATAACTATGTTGGTGAGATAGCCGTTAATCCTTTCAACCCCCAAGAAGTGTGGGTGTGTGGTTCAGGTGCTGGCATTTGGGGAGCCTTATGGAAATACGATTCCGGAGTCTGGACCCAGATTTCACCAGGCAGCGGATGGGGGGAGAACATCGTCTACAGCCTGGCCTTCGACCAGCACGTCTCTGGGACGATGTGGATAGGCACCAATGAAGGCGGCTTCAAATCTACCGACGGCGGTATCAGTTGGACGCCTTTCTCGGGCTTGTCTACCTGGGCAGTTATCGCTCTGGCCGTAGACCCGCTCGACTCGCAAACTGTCTATCAAGGATACAACGGGGCGGGCATTCATAAGACAAGCGATGATGGTTTCACCTGGCAACAGATCAACCAGGGCCTGGCCGGCGTCGTTCCCAACGCCTTGGCGACTGTGCCAGGAAGTCCGGAAACGGTGTACGCGCTTGTGGACATGGTGGGTCTGTTCAAGAGCACCAATGGGGGCAATAGCTGGCTTCAGTTATCAGCGATGCCGAAGCGCACTATCGTGGTTGATCCCATCACACCGACGCGTGTCTATGCCGACTACGCGGGCGGCGCATGGGGCAATGGTGTGATGATCAGCGAGGATGGCGGCGAAATTTGGCGTCAGGTGCTTATTCAACCGCCGTCACAATACCCGACCCATACGCTCGAACCGGATGTGTTAATCGCTCCCCCGGCTTCTCCGGGCCATCTCATCCTCGGCGTGACCTTCTTAGATCTGAGCACGCACTACAATCCAATCGCTGGCGGCTTCTATACCAGTGATGACTTTGGCGAGACGTGGTCATACGTGGAGCTGGGATACGAAATCGGCCCGGTGTTCGATCTGGCCTATGATCCGGAGAATCCGGCAGTGATCTACGCGGCGACCAGCGCCAGCCGCGTGCTGAAAAGCAGCGACGGCGGCGCAACCTGGCAGCCCAGAAACGCTGGCCTGGAAGGGTTGCCCGCCATTGAGATGATCGAGGTCGAGCCAGCACCACCTTATCGAGTGTTTGCCGCCTATGGGGGCGGTTTGTTCGTGTCTCTGGATGATGGCGGCTCGTGGGAGTCGCGCAATGCGCCGCCCTATGGCGCTTATGGTATTCAGAAGCTCTTTGCTGCCCCGGCCAGCCCCCCTGCGCTTTATATAGCCACTGCCTTAGGCTTGTATCGCTCCACCGATGGGGCACAGTCCTGGCAACGCGCAGCCGGCTCCTTGGGATATGCCAATGTGTGGTCAATGACCGCAGGGGAAACGGAAGATCGCATCATCATCTATGTGGGTACGGCTAGCGGCTCAGTGAGCGGCGGGACGGTGCAAGCCTTTGCCAGTGGCGAGACGTTCGTCAACGGAGGCGTATATCGCTATACAACGCGCCTGCTCAATCAGCGGGTGTATCTACCGCTGATTTCCAAGTGATACGCCCCACAGCCGGGGAGCGTCGGTCTTGCGTACGGAGGCCAGAAGATGACGAACAGCTAATTGCACGGATTGACCGGATTGCACAGATAGGAATTCCGTGGAATCCGTGCTCATCCGTGTCATCCGTGTACCGGCTTTTGGTTGCGGCGGGAAGCCGCGCTATGAGGTCAGCGTCGAATAGTAAGGCGTCCGTTAGCGCATATCCCGGCGACCTTTCAGCTCTTGCCGAGGATGCTTTCGGATCGAAGTTGTAAAGAGTGTCCCTCACCTTTGGTCTCTGAGTTCTATCCCGAGATGGTTGCCGCCGCCTCACTTGACAAACGTGCCTCATGTGCATAATCGCCTGGGGCTAGGAGCATGCCGATGTTGATGGAAACGGATTTGATAGGGCGGACGCTCGGAGCCTATCGCATCGTCGAACAAATCGGGCGGGGAGGGATGGCCATCGTCTACAAGGCCTACGAGCCGGCCCTGGACCGTTACGTGGCGGTCAAAGTCCTGCCCCAATACTTCGCTCACGATCCTGAGTTCGTCGCCCGCTTCGAACGGGAAGCCAAAGCCATCGCCAAACTCGACCACCCCAACATCCTGCCCATCTACAGCTATGGGCAGGAAGCGGGGCTGACTTACATTGCCATGCGCTACGTGCAGGCGGGCACGCTGAGGGAGATGCTGGGGCAGCCCCTCGACCTGAAGCTCACCGCCGATATCCTGCAGCAGGTCGGCGGGGCGCTGCACTACGCACACCAGCAGGGGGTCGTGCACCGCGACGTGAAACCCTCCAACGTATTGATGGCCGAAGGGAGATGGGCGCTGTTGACAGACTTCGGGCTGGCGCGAATGATGGAGAGCTCGGTGCAGCTCACCAAGACCGGTGTCGGGGTCGGCACACCCGCGTACATGTCGCCGGAGCAAGGGCAGGGGCTTGAGGTGGACGCGCGCAGCGACGTGTATTCGCTGGGCGTGATGTTGTACGAGATGGTGACCGGCCATGTGCCCTACGATGCTGAGACCCCCATGGCGGTCGTGCTCAAGCACATCACTGCGCCTCTGCCTCTGCCCCGGAGCGTGAAACCGGACCTCCCGGAAGCGGTGGAGCGAGTGATCTTGAAGGCCCTAGCCAAAAATCCGGACGATCGCTACCAGGCGGCGGGGGAGATGGTGGAGGGCCTGGACAGGGCCATGGCCGAGGCGCCGACGATTGCGAGACCGCCGGAGATTACGCCCGCGCCGACGGTCGCACATGTGGCAGGTGTGACCGAGCCCACTCCAACAGTGGCTGTCGAAGCGCCAACGGCAGTTCCGAAAGCGCCGCCAGGGGTCAAGAAGCGCCTGCCTGGCTGGGCCTGGGGTGTGATTGGAGTGTTCGTCTTGCTGATTGCGGCTGGAGGGCTTTTCTTTGCCGCTCAGGGAGGCAAGCCATCCTCCACACCCGAGGCCACGACGACCAATGTCGCGACGCCCACCTCGCTGGCTATGGCGGCGGTCACTTCCAGCCCGGCGCGTCCCACGCCCACCGCTGTGCCTCCCACTTCCACCCTGGTGCCGCCGACACCTACTCCGCCCTTTTCATCTCTTCCGTATCGCGCTCGCCTCCGGATCGTGACCACCTCCGACTGGACGACACTCGCCTTGGTCAGTGGGGCAGACTGGATGCAACCGGTCATCGTCTCAGCCAGCGAGGCGGCGACCCACGCACACTTCGAGGATGATCTGTTCCGCTTGGTCCAGCAAGTTAGTCGGGCAGAGAGCGGCGGAGAAGTGGAAATGGTCGTTGAGGTTGTCTTGACGAACCTCAATCCAAAGTCCGGGATGCTCAAGTTCGAGATTGAGCGCGGCCACCTAGGCTTCACCCGGGTGGAGCTTATGAACTATCTGGGGGCGGAGCCGGTCAGGATCGGCGTTCTTGAATGGGGCAAGATCAACCCTGGCGCCCGGAATGCCCAGACGTTTCAGGTTTCCGCGGCGA
>CAYTSY010000174.1:0-5877 GCA_964440555.1 uncultured Desulfobacteraceae bacterium | reverse complement strand
AATATCGTAAAACAGCGAAAGGTTTTCCCGGGCGATGAAAAAATGAAAATTCGAAATGATCAGCGGCAAGCCGATTGACCGATAATGCTTTTCAAGAAATTCATCCGAGGCCTGCTCAACATGAATCACCTGATCTTTTTGAAAGTACAGCCGATGCCATTTTTCGGTTTCAGCCACACGGCAATAAATGGAAATGTCATGAATGGAATACAGATCCGGAGCGACATTGATCAGTGTCTTCAAGATGCCGAACATATCGGGTCGATAGGTATTGATGCTGTGCCAGATGAAATCGCGTTCATTTTTGCTTTCGAGCTGCCTGAACTGGGTATGAATCAGGGTGTTGATGGACGTTACCAGACTCTGACGGAATGCCATGAGGTACAACACGGATGCGGCATAAAAGATAAGGATGCCGAAGATCATGAAGTAAAAGGTCATTCTTCGGCTGACCGAGGATTTCCAGAATTTCAGAATGGATTTTACGTGACCGGCAAGCTTCATGCGCTCCTTTTCAGGGCATGCGGGATCCGCTGTGGGCCAAGTCTTTTCCGGCAAGGGAAAAGGTCAGTGGGAACGGCATGTTCCGCCATTCCCACTTCGGACGGACACTGTAGTTTTTACACAATTATTCTGTTTATAAAAGCCGGTTTTCAGGCTGCAACCTGAATGTCCCGGGTCATGAACTTGGGCTTGAACATATGGATCAGAGCCGGAAGCAGCAGAACACCTACGAGCATATTGACCGACATGAGGATGGCCAGCAGCAATCCCATTTCCGCCTGGAAACGAAGCGGCGAAAACCACCAGAAAAATACGCTGGCGCTCATCATGACCGCCTGGTAAAACACAGCCCGCCCGGTGGATCGCACCCCTTCGACAATCGCTTTATCCCAGGAAGCCCCGGCACCAAGAATCTCCTTGATCTGGCTGACGATGTACAGGCCGTAATCCTCACCAAGTCCGATAGCCAGGGTGACAACCGGGATCGTGTTGATATTTAAGCCGACCTGCTTGAAGTCCTGGTAGATGTAAGATGTAAAATTGGCCAGGATCAGCGATATGACAAAAATAAAGGCGGCAAAGCCTGAACGGTACGCAATCCCGCAGCATATGGAGGTAAATGCCAAAATGCCTATTACGAGCGGGTAATTGGTCGCTTCAATCAGTTCGATGGCCGCCGCCAGGATGCCGCCCAGCCCGCCGGCCGGTTTCCAGTCGATGACCTGAATCATTTTGGAGGGATCATCCATTTGGGCGCCCAGGATTTTCGCTTCCGGCGCGGTGGCCGTCCACTCCTTGATTTCGGCGATGACTTTTTTTAGGGTGGTTCCTTTGTGATCCCTCAAAAACAGCCGGACGTTGGCATCGGACATGTTCGGGGTCATGTATTTGTCCATATCCTCGGGTGCCGCGCCCATCTGATAAATGGCCATCAGCATGAAAATTTCTTCCATGGTAGCGGGAATGATGTCGAACTTGGGATCATTTCCATGAAGAAGGCTGTTGATGGAACGGACAAAGTCAGCGGATGAAAACCCGAATGCCACATCCCCTCTGGCTACCAGGTAGTCCAACAAGGCGTCCATGCCCTTCATGGTTTCCGGCATGGTGATATGAAACCGGGCGTTGGCATTGCCGTGGACCTGCACATACATCTGTTCCATTCCCAGAAACCGCTTGTTGATGGCGTCTACGCCTTTATTGTAGTCCGAGTCCTGCCACAGAATCGGTGATCCGGGATTGGCATCGCCCACGGGCACGGCGAAAAACGATTTAATTCCGAGTACGAGCATTATCGAACTGATCGTGATAATAACCCATTTCCCGTTGGTGGTGATGGCAAATTTCGCCAAGCCGCCCATTATCCGGGTGATGAAGTTCCAGTGGAGTTTTTCCCTGATCGAATCAGGTTTCAAGGGTAAAAAAGACACGAAAACAGGGAGAAACAGGGAAACCGTGGCAATGATGCTTATCCCCCATAAAAATCCCAGGTAGGCCAGGTGTTGGAGAATGGGAATGGGAATCAAGGCGACGATCAGTATCCCCATGGCATCGCTGACAACTCCGACAACGCAGGGAATGAACAGTTGAACGCCTGTCACATAGGCGGCTTCCTTTACATTCTGGGTCCGCTGCAGTTCCTGGCTGAACCGGTTGAGCCATTGAACGCCGTGACTCATGGACCTTGCAATAAGCAAAAAAGGGATGACCACGATCAAGGGGTCGAACTGGTAGCCCAAAAATCCGGAAAGTCCCAACCCCCAAATACCGCTCATTGCGGCGCTGAGCAGGGGAAGCCACCAGATCGGCTGGCGCCCCATGAAAAAGAACAGAAGCATCACCAGGATAACAACGCTCACAATAAAAAGAATGACTGTCTGATGTAAGTAGTGATACACCCACCCATACAGGATCGGTTCGCCGGCCAGATAGATTTTGTGATTGTCGTCTTCCTCCGTGGCCCGGATTTTCAGGAAAGCGTTAAAAAGCGTATTGTAGTCTATCCGTCCTTCGATAAACGTCGCCTGCAGGCGCAAGGCTTTCAAATCCGTGGATACCCAGGCGCCGTAAGCCTCGTTGGTGAAGACCCTGGCTTTAAGGTCAAACATGTCCTGAGGGTTCGTGGGAACATCTTTCATCAAACGGGTCATGCTGAAACCGCCGGCAATCTCCGCCGCGTCCATGACCCGGGGGCTTGCGATGGAAAATATCTGATACGGGTTGACGCCGGGAATCAGCTCCACCGCTTCCTGGATTTGAATCATCTTGTTCAAGGTCTTTTGGGTGTAGATATCGCCTTCCTTGACTTCAAGGACCAGCGTAGCGACATTGGCGCCCCCGAAATAATCCATGAATTGTTTGTGGATCTTGACATACGGGTGCTTTGCGGGAAACAACTGCATAAATTCCGTATAAAATTCCATTTTTGTAATACCGTAAATAAACACGCCGGTTATTGCCAGCAAGACAACCAATGTGAATACACGGAATCGCATGACAAAATCGATAATTTTCTTATCCACTGTTTTTTTATGCTCCTTCCTGTTTATAATTCTTCGATTACCAAACTAAACCATTGCCTGAATGTATTTGAACCGATAACGATAAGTCGTTTTATTCCATTTGAAGTAAAGACGGCGACGCGGCAAAGCCGAATATTGCCCATTCGAACCCAAGCGTATGCCTGAATCTTTTCATCATTCGTGCTTTATTCGCGTTTAGGGCGGGAAACGTCCTGCAATGCGGATCATAATGCACTGGCTTAAAAGATGAATAGCATTTATTGAAAAGAACCCTATTCAACAACTCTTATTAAGGTTTTCAGTGTTTGTCAATAGGGTTGCTGCATGATTTTCAGGGAAACCGCATTTGAAATAAACAGCCTCTTTAATTCCCCCATCGACTCCTCTGATTCCCCCATTGAGGGGGGCAGGGGGGTGTTTCCGTGAGCAGGCTTTTTATAATTCCGAACACCCCCCTGCCCCCCTAAATGGGGGAATTGGAAATCTGTCGGGTTATAGTTTGACTAAATCCAATAAAATACTACAAATCATGAATTCTGAGACGGCTAAAAACAAATGCGGTTTCCCTGTGCATGATTTTTTGATGCGATTGACAGGGTGCGCAGACTAAGATAGGTTAAAGGGTGAAGAGCGAAGAGCGAAGAGCGAAGAGAGAAGGATAAACCCCATGGAAACATTCAGGCTTTTGGACATGCCGCCCATGACCGCGGTTCAGAACATGGCCCTGGGCCAGACCTTGTTGGAGCTTAAAGGGGAGGGCAGGGCGCAAAACACCATCCGTTTTATGCAGTTTTGTCCTCCGGCGGTGTTGGTGGGATATCATCAGTGTGTCGCCGAGGAGGTGCATGTGGCATACTGCCGGGAGAATGGCATCGATATCAACCGCCGGATTTCCGGAGGAGGGGCCATATTTCTTGATTCCATGCAGTTGGGCTGGGAAATCGTCTGCGACAAAAAGTTTATGGGCGTTCACATCGTAACGGAAAAAGTGTTTGCGCGCCTGTGCGAGCCGGTGGTCAAAGCCCTTAATCGACTGGGTGTACCTGCCGGATTCCGGCCGAGAAACGACATCGAGATCAATGGGCGCAAGATTTCCGGCACCGGTGGCACCGAGTTGTATGAGGCATTGTTTTTTCATGGGAACATTCTGGTGGATATTAATACGGACAGGATGCTCCAATGCCTCAATGTGGCGGCCGAGAAATTAAAAGCCAGGGAAATCGATTCTATCAAAAACCGGGTTACCTGCTTAAAACAGGAGCTGGGCCATGCACCACACATTCAAGAGATCAAGGACGCGGTGGTTCGAGAATTTGAAAATTGTTTGGATATCAGGCTTGCGACCGAAGGATTGACGAACGAGGAAACCCGGGTGCTTGAAAAAAATCTGACATGGTTTGAGTCTGCGGAATGGATCGACAGCGTCAGGCCGAAAACAGAGAAAAAGGATACGGTCCGTGCCGCGTATAAATCCCAAGCCGGAATGGTTGCGTTTACCCTGGTGATCGATCGTCCGGGTAAGCGGGTGAAAGACATTTGCATTACCGGTGATTTTTTGTCTTTTCCCACAACGCCCCTGTACAATCTGGAAGCACGGATCAGGGGGTGTGCGCTGGACCGTACCCGAGTTAAAGCCGTCGCTGAAAAATATTTTCAAGACCGGTCTATTTATATTCCCGGAATGACGGCAGAAGATTTTATCCGGCCCCTGGACATGGTATTTGACAAAATTGATGCGGGGGACGTTGACAGGTGATGTGGATAACGGGCATCGAGAGGCAATATGATCCTGTATGACGTGAACAGGCAATGCCATGACGAATTTTGAGGAGAAACTCAGACAGGCCAGGGAAAGTACCCGGGATACGTTTGGAAAGACAATAACGTTTTACGTTCCCGGAATGTTTCGAGTGGATCAGATCACGGGGAAATACCAGGCAATTTCCAGCACGGGCGGATACTGCGTGCTGCAATGCGACCACTGCGCCGGGAAACTTCTGGAAACCATGATCTGGGCCACCACCGCCGACGAATTGGTCCGCCAATGCGTGGCGCTTCATGAAAAAGGGTGTATGGGCGTTTTGTTAAGCGGCGGATGCGACGCGTTCGGGCGTTTGCCATGGGCCAAGTTCATCCCGGCGATCTGGGAAATCAAACAACGGACAAAGCTGCATATTTCGGTTCATTGTGGTCTTTTGGATGACCGCACGGCTTTTGACCTCAAGGCGGCGGGCGTGGACCAGGCCCTGGTCGACGTTATCGGCGATGATGATACCCTGCAGCGGATTTGCCATGTATCGTTTGGCATATCCCGAATTATGTCGACGCTGGAGGCCCTGGCCGGCGCCGGGCTGGACATAGCGCCCCATGTGGTGTGCGGGCTTCACTTCGGAGAGATGAAAGGGGAAAAAAACGCCGTTGACATCATTTCCCGTTTTCCCGTCAAGCAGGTCGTGGTCGTTTCTTTGATGAAAATCCCCGGGGCTCCGGCCGAGAATTTTAAACGGCCCGAGGCCGCGGATGTCGCCGACATCATCGCCCACGCCCGCCTGGCCATGCCCCAAGCCGCTATCAGCCTGGGATGCGCCAGGGAAAGGGGAAACCGGCGAATGGAAATATTGGCCCTTGACGCCGGGGTGAATAAAATGGCGCTGCCGTCGGAAGAAGCGGTGATGCATGCAAAAAACCTTGGTCTTCAAATATCCTGGCAGCCGACATGCTGTTCCGTATCAGCTTAAGACGATGGGAGATAGGAAAGTTGAAAGTTGACGTCGTCGTAAAAAGTCTGATTTTCACCACGAAGAGCACGAAAGGGCATAAGAATATATAATATTTTCAGCTTCGTGTACTT
>CAYTSY010000173.1:0-5979 GCA_964440555.1 uncultured Desulfobacteraceae bacterium | reverse complement strand
GGATTATTGTGGAATATAAGGCTGGTTATATTACGAAGGTATGTGAGAGATTACAACTGCTAATTCCTCAGTTGTCGTAGCTGATTCAGTGGGACCGAACTGATAGGGACGGTAGCTAATCTCCTTTATCTGAAAGTGTATTGGAACGTCTTCGCCCTTCAGCCATCGTTGTATCTCATCGTATCCCCATCGTTTGGTGTAATCCACTGTAATCAAGCCTTTGACAAGTTTTTGAACCTCTTTGGGCATATCTTCCGGTATGTGAACCTTGCCGCAGGTGGTCAGGTTAGATATGGCATGGATGCCCAATCCGTCAAATGGGCTCTTTCCATCCCAAATGTGGATAATTGTAATGCCCAAAGCATAGTAGTCCACTTCCTTACCAATATAGACCTTACCGTCAATGCCATACATTTCAGGAGCTGCATAGCCAACAGTGAGACTCTGTGAAGTAAGGTGCCGGGACATGCCGGATTCCAGCAAGGTAGAGATACCGAAATCGCCAATGAGGATGTCGGTGCCATCGGCATTCTTATAGTAGAGGTTCTGAGGTTTGATGTCTTTGTGAATCACGCCATTGGAATGGCAGAACTTGTAGGCATTTACAGTCTCGGCAATGATCTTTTTAACTCGTGATATATCCTTGATCGGGAGATATTTGTCGAGCGTTCCCCCTTCTGCATAGTCCATGATCTCAAAAAAGCGGTCATGATAGTAACCGTAGTCGTGGACGTTGATGATGTCTTCGTGTTTGAGATGTTTAAGCTGTTTGACAACATCTTCCTTGGGCTTGAAGTTGGGATAGTAGAGCTTGAATACGCATCTCTTGTTGTTACAAGTAAGAAGAAATATCTCCGCCTCTCCGGTAGACTGTGAGATAACCCCATAATACTGATAAGTGATGGAGTTGATGACAATAGAATCGCCCGGGTTGAGGGAGATGGCAGTAGAGACTGGTGAAGTGCCGTAGCCGGAGGTGATGTCAGTGCCACCAACATGTGCAGTGCCGGAAGGTGTCGGGCTAAAGCCGGAGGGGATATCTCCTCCACTTGCATGGACTGTGCCTGAACCGTCAGGGGTCACTCCGGATGATATGGTGCCGCTATTATCTTTAATAGTAATATCAGTAGTAACGATTGTCTCGGAGCTATCGGCTTTCATTATTTGTCGCAATTCATTTAATGCCTTCTTTGCTTCTTTAAAATCAGGCTTCAATTTTAATGCTCCAAGAAAATCTTGTTCTGCTTCTTTATACAGTTTCAATCTCTTATAGCAAAATCCTCGGGTCAAATACGCATATTTATTTTTGGGGTCAAGATTTTCTGGATCGAGACGAATTGCTTCTGTATAGTCTATAATTGCTTTTTTATCTTCGCTTTCATTAACGTAGCACCACCCACGATAATAATATGCATCTTTATTCTCTGGATCGAGACGAATAGCTTCTGTAAACTCTATAATTGCTTTTTTATATTCGCTCTTTTCTTTATAAAGGTTTGCACGATTAGCATAGACAACAGCATTTGGTTCAATTCTTAATGAGTCTGTGAAATCTGCTATTGCTTTATCGTCTTGCATCTCTAAAGCGAAGTAAATTCCTCTTTGGTTATAAGCGTAAGCAATATAAATACCATTGGGATACTTATTGATATATTCTGTGTAACTTTCTATCGTATCTTTCTCTTTACACTCTTTCCAAAATAAGTCTTCTTTATTCTTTCCTGAAAAAACATCTACCTTTTTTAAGATTTCTTCTCTTACTTTATAATGTATCAATTCTATACTCATATTCCCTCTGGATTCTATCTATATCTTTAAGTCTAAGGTCATGGTATTGTCTATTCTTCTTCGAATGTTGTTTTCCCTCTGCGTTCACAACCTATTACTCCTCCACTCCACTAACCTCAACTACCACATACGATATGTTATCCTTTCCACCTTTGTCCTTGGCGGCTTCCAGCAATTTATCATCAAATTCTTCTTTACCGAGAATTTCCTCTATCTCCTCATCGTTTAGCATATCAGACACACCATCTGAACATAAGAAAAAAATATCGCCGTCTAATACCTTCTTACCCGCTGGCTCAACATCCACATAGAAATTATTTCCACCTCCGAATGAATTGACAATGACATTAGATGGCACAACGATATTACCGCTTAATTCACGAAGGGAGTGATCGCGTGATACTTGCATGAGTGTACCATTCCGAAAACGATAAAGACGGCTATCACCAGCATTAATGAGTATAAGGCGACCTTCGTAATATAGCAGACCGACCAAAGTAGTCCCCATTCCCTGCTTTACTGGATCAGCAAGTCCTTGATTCAAGACTTTCTGGTGTGCTTCAAGACACAGTGATGTGATAGCAGATTTCAGAGCTTCGACATCTAAGTCTGAAGATAGCCTGTAAATCCCATCTCTAATCATCTCCAACACCATTTGACTGGCAACTTCTCCAGCATTTGCTCCTCCCATCCCATCGGCTACTGCCACTATAAATATGGGATGCTCTTTGTTGGACTCAATGGCTCCCTGAAGTCTATTATCACGGAGCAGTTTTTTCCCCACAAGAACCATGTCTTCATTGTTTTCACGCACACAGCCCTTATCGCATACAGCAGTTATTCTTAATTTCATGTTTAGTTCCTCATTTATCCCGGAATAATCCGTACGAAAAATTCGATATTTGCTATTTTCAGATAAGTCTGATTTCCTAATGCTTGTGGTATATTCGGTGTAAGTTCCTGATTATTATATCTTGTCTTGTTGGTCGAACCGAGATCAGTGACGCACCACCCTTTTGCAGGATCATAGTTGAAACGGCAATGCTTGCCTGAGACCTGTTGGAACCCGCCAAATATGGCAACATACTGCCCCGTTTCCCTTCCAATGACGGAATTGTCATCAATTTTAAGGTCAACGTTTATGTTCTTGTTGAGCAGACGCAGTTGAGGCATGGCTGGCGTGACTGGTGCATTATCAGGCAGACGGTGAGTACCTGTTGTGATAGGACTGTCTGGTTCTGGCACTTTGCCGGCCGGTGTAGGTGGAGCAGTCTTATCCGCAACAGTTTCGTTTTCACCAGACAATCCTGCCCGCGACTTGAGTGTAGTCAAAGGTGTGCCGCACGAAGTGCATACCTTGCCCTTGCCAGGCTTTTGGCATACAGAACACGCTTTAATCTCCTCTCCGCACATATCACAATAAAAGGAGTCGTCATCTATCAGTTCTTTACAGAATGCACATTGCATAATTTCAGATCCTATCCGGTATATCTTCCGCTGTTATAGTATTAAGAATATCGGTAGCAACAGAACCCTCCGTAACAAGCGGCCCGATTCGTACAGACTGGTTCTGCAAACTTCTCTCAAAGATATTTCTGACCGTTCTGCCGTTTGCGAAATTTTTGTCACGGTTTTTATGGATGGCCATGAAAAGGCTCTTCAGTCTCTTCTCAGCATCTTCGTCGAGGAGCAAACCTTTATCAGAGAACATAAACTTGAAAATAGCTAACATCTCGTCAGAGTTATAATCCTCAAAGTCAATAAACTTGGTAAAACGTGAGGTCAGGCCTGAATTTGAATTCAAAAAATCTTCCATCTCTTTGAAATAGCCTGCGGCAATAACAATAAACTTTCCTTTGTCATCCTCCATTCTCTTAAGTAGGGTGTCAATGGCTTCCTTGCCGAAGATGTCCCCTGAAAGTGTATATGCCTCGTCTATGAATAGAACTCCACCCATTGCCGTATCAATAATTCCGTTGGTTTTTGGGGCTGTTTGACCGACATACTGTGCCACCAATCCTGCCCGGTCCACCTCTATCAGATGTCCTTTAGAGAGTAGACCCATTGATTTGAAGACCTCTGCAATTTTCCTGGCTACAGTTGTCTTTCCTGTTCCTGGGTTACCCCTAAAGACAAAGTGCAGGTTGAGCTTGGTCTCCTTTCCCCCTTGTTCCGCACGCAATTTCTCAACCTGTAGATAGCTGATAAGACTATGTATCTCTTTCTTGACGATATCAAGACCTATCAACGTGTCTATTTCCTGGAGCATTGTGCTCACATCTTTATGGTCTGTTTTTTTTGTCGGGACGTCCTGAGCACGAAAACAGGTCAATTCAGCCTTATCAAAACCCACACTCTTCTGCAGGGAGGCTAATCTCTGGGAATGCAGCGACCGACAAGCCTCGAACAGATTACGGGCTTCTCTGCCATTGCCAAAGTTTTTGTCCTTTTGCGAACAGAGACTAATGAAATGCTTTTTCACTGTCTTTTCGGTTCCAGCATCCATGTTATATTTTTCCTCGGCTGCAATCTTTTTGAATATGGCCAATAGTTCGTCCGGAGTATAGTCGTCGAGATGGAAACGATACCGTTCATCCCCAAAGCGGGATTGCAGGCCGGGGTTCGAGTTGAGAAAAGAGGTTATCTCCTTCGGATACCCAGCGATGACAACGACGAACTTGCCACGGTCATCCTCCATCCGCTTGAGCAAAGTGTCTATCGCTTCCTGTCCGAAGGTGTCTCCATCATTCTGTTTGAGAGTGTAAGCTTCATCAACGAAAAGAATCCCACCCATTGCCTTGTCACAGAGACCATTCACTTGCGGCGCAGTCTGTCCCACAAATTGGGCAACCATTTTGCTTCGGTCAACCTCGATAACATGCCCAAGCTCAAGCACGCCGATGGCCTTGAATATCTCTCCAAGTTTGCGGGCAACAGTGGTCTTACCGGTGCCGGGGTTTCCCGTCAACACAATATGGAAAGCGATTGTCTTTTCATTGCCTACACCGGATGCAGCCCGTTCTTTCTGGACAGTAATCTCGTCAATAAGGTTTCTAATCGCTTTTTTGATGGTGTGCATCCCGATGAATGCATCAATCTCAGCGAGAATCTGATCAAGGGTTTTTTCCATGTCTATGTCTCCTTTAACGTCATCAATCGAAATTACCCGTTCGCTTGGCCCGCTGCCGGTAACTCTGAGGTAATAATAGGTCTTTATGTTTTCTGCCATTTTCAAGGCAAGCCAGGCATTTCTGGCCTCTGGTTCATAATCTGGCATCCTACTCTGTTTCAGAATGAACTTAAACACCTTGGTCAGCTTGTCTTTGGCATCGTCTGGAACCTTGAAGTCATGCTTCAGTAGTTCCGCTTCGGTCAGTTGAGTAAGTTGCGTCGAATCGAAATCAGAAATGCTGAAGACATAACGGAACTTGCTTTTAACCCCATCGTTTGCGTTCAAATATTCCCGCAGACCTTGTGGCTGGCCGGATAGAATGATGATCGGATCAAGCCTATTTTCCTGCTTGGACATCTCACGGAAAATGCGGTCGAGCTGTTCTACGCTCTGCGAATAGCCGGCAGGAATCAACTTCTGAACATTTTCAATGCAGAGTATATTCCCCTTTGCCTTTTTGTAATTGTCCTGAAAGTTCTTGCTGAAATCAGCAAACTCTACAGCATCGTAGATGATCGGTGTGTCCTGTTTAGTAACGCCGTATTTGTGATATAGCGAGGCAAGGATATTTACTATCTTGGTTTTGCCTGTGCCGGTATTGCCCATAAGGATAGTGTGCAGGCGGTCGCTATAGCTCAGGCCATCATTTTTGATTGTTGCCATCACAGATTCAAGATCATTCATGACCTTCTTAATGTCCGCCATCCCAATAAGTTCATCCAACCCTTCCGCCTTGCCGGTGGATAACCGTGAGCCGCATTTTTTACAGTAGCGGGCCACTGAACGGTTTGTTGTTGAACATGAAGTGCATATGTTATTCATCGCTATTTCTCCCTCACCAGCGTTGAAACTTCAGCAATAATCTTCTCGGCAATCGCATTATAATCTTCAAATCGTTGATCGCGTATCAGTGAAGTTAGCCCTAAAGGATTCGTCAGTTCTTCATAAAGTTTAAACTGGTTTTCAACCAAAGGATTGATTATCGGAAACTGACGAATTAACGCAATCGTTTGTTTAAG
>CAYTSY010000172.1:3866-5987 GCA_964440555.1 uncultured Desulfobacteraceae bacterium | reverse complement strand
TTCGGTCCGTTTCATCGATATCCCCGGCCTCATACATGATTTCCTCATAAATAAATGGTGTGACCTTCCCGATTTTGGGGAATTTGATCTTAATGCGGCCCCGATATCGCCAGTATTCATCCTGGTTTTCCTTCATGCGATATTCCGCACGCCCTCTGAGGGCCACGCTGAATTTGCCCAGCGGCGCGGAAAGCTCCACGGCAAATCTTGGACGGCCCTCATTTTTCTCGTCGGTCCCGCCTTTGGTGATGTACTTATAATCAGCCGTTACGGTGGCCCATTTGGCCGGAAGCCATGACACGCCGGCGCTCAGACCGATTTCATCGGCTGCTTCGGCGTCATTATTTATCCGCGGATCAATAATCGCGATCCATTTCAGGGTATCGGTGATCGGGCCGATCATATCAAACTCCGGCCGATAGACAAAATCATTTTCCGCGAATACAGGGCTTGTCAACAGCAACAGGCACACAACAGTCAGAATTCCGAATTTCCGCAGTTTCCTCTTTGAACGCGTCATAGTTACCTCCATTTTTGTTTTTTTCAGTTAAATAATGTGCTTTCCAGCAACCGGCCAATAGGTTTTTCTATGTAAAAAGAGCGTCTGCTCACTATTTTTACTTCACCGTTTCATCCCTGTTTCTCCATGCGCCTTCTATTTTTTCAACCAGGTCATTTATTTCACAGGGTTTTGTCAGGTAATCATACGCGCCGAGCTTTAAAGCCTCCAATGCGGTGTCAATAGATCCATGTCCGGTCAGGATGAGCGTCTGGACAGCAATATTGCGCTTCTTGATTTCCCTTAACGTCGTAATGCCGTCCATGCCGGGCATTTTCAGATCGAGCACCATCACGTCGAAGTCCTGTTTTTTAAATTTTTCGATTGCACTGTCTCCGCTGTTGACGGCCGTTACCCAATAGCCCCGGTTATTCAACAGCTTTGCCATATTGTTGGCGAAAACGACTTCGTCATCCACAAACAATATTTTGCTCCCCTTCATGACGGCCTCCTCCTGTCAGACGATAGTTGCCTGTATCATCGAATATTCGCGTTGAACTGTTCCGGCTATGTTTTTCTTGCAGGAAAAACTTCAAAAACGGATTTGGGCGGCTCCTCCGCTTTTTGAATTTTTCCCGGCAGTTCCTTTTTCCCGGCATCCTCTTTTTTCTCCCAAGCCCCTTCGATTTTTGCCACCAATTCATCGATTTCGCATGGCTTGGTCAGGTAGTCGTAAGCGCCGAACTTGATCGCTTCCAGCGCTGAATCGATGGAACCGTGTCCTGTGAGCATCAGCGTCTGGGTAAAAAGTCCCAATTTCCGGATCTCTTTAAGTGTGGTCAACCCGTCCATCCCCGGCATTTTCAGGTCGAGGACGATTACCTCCACGGGGTGCTCTTCCAGCGCCCGGATGGCTGCATCGCCGCTATTCGCCGTTCTTACCGCATACCCGCGCGTCGTAAGCAGTTTGGCCATGTTACGGACAAAAACCTCTTCGTCATCCACCAGGAGAATTTTTGAACCAATCATTGCGCATCCCTCCTTTTATCGGCCGGACCGACCCGGCAGCATCAGGCGTGTTGGTCTTGCGCCGGTTCGGCCGGCGGAAGCAGCGGTAGAAAAATGTCAAAATGAGTTCCCTCTCCGACTTTGCTTTCAACTGTAATCCGTCCTCCCAGGCGCTGAATAATACTGTAGCATATGGAGAGGCCCAGTCCGGTTCCCTTACCGACGGGTTTAGTTGTAAAAAACGGATCAAAAATTTTTCCGAGATGTTCGGCGGCAATGCCCGATCCGGTATCGCTGATGCACAGGTGCACGCCCTGACCATCTTGGGTCAATGAAGTTGCAATATAGATCCGCCCATAGGGTTTATCCTTATGCGCGTCAATGGAATTGGTGATCAGATTTAAAAAAACCTGCTGCAACTGGGAGGCGTCGGAGACCATGGACGGCAGATCAGGGGACAGTTCGGTAGCAAATTTTATCCCGTTGGCCCGCGCTTCCCGCTCCATCAGATCAACCACTTCCTGAATAAAGGCATTCAAATTCAATAACTCCATCACCGAGGTGGTTCGCCTTGAAAAGCGCAGAAGGTTGTGGGTGATGCGCTTGCACCGCTG
>CAYTSY010000172.1:3243-3856 GCA_964440555.1 uncultured Desulfobacteraceae bacterium | reverse complement strand
GCATGATGGCGAGCGGATTGTTAATCTCGTGAGCCACGCCAGCGGATAGCTCGCCGATCGAGGCGAGCTTGCTGGTTTGCATCAACTGCTCGTTTAACCGGTCGCTTTCTTCGTCGTGCCGGCGTATCATCGAAATCATATGGCGGGTCATCAGCAGGACCACAATCAGTATGCTCGCGGCACTGATATGAAGAAAAATCAGTACGGCCCAATTGGCATGATTAACGGCGTTAAACGCCTCATTATAATCCTGTTTGACCACCAGAAGCCATCGTGGTTCCTTCAGCCAGACGCTGCTGATGATCTCGCGTCTTCCGGTTTTGCCTTCCGCATTCGACGCGCCGTCGAGAAACCGGATATTGATGCCCTCATGTGCATCGATCATCGGCAGACCGGATTTTTGCATAATGCTGCCGTGGAATCGGGGGGAGGTCTGGTATATCCCCTCCTTATTGAGCAGATACACTTCGCCGGTTTTGCCGATGTGAACATTTTCCACCAATGACCGGAAGGCTTCCGTATCTACGGTGGCCCTTAGAATCCAGGGGGTGCCGCTGTCTGCGGAGGCGACAGCGATTATGAAATGAGGTTCCTTTCGAAAACCCGTGAACAA
>CAYTSY010000172.1:0-3233 GCA_964440555.1 uncultured Desulfobacteraceae bacterium | reverse complement strand
ATATCGCTGATAAAAATTCCCTTTTCCAACACTTTCTTGAACCAGAACGCTTCGGCATAATTTTTATCCATCAAATCATAAGGGCCGATATACGCCAGATGCCGGCCGGTGTGATCGATTACACCCAGGTCGGTCAGAGAGGCGTAGTCCCGGTTGATCATTTCGAACACCTTGATCAGGTTGGATGACTGGCCCAGATAGTCCTTGCTGTGGGTTTGTGCAATCAGTTGGAGTTTGGAGCTGACCTCCTTAAGGAAGAGTTCAATCATTTTGCGGTGGTGATCGACTTCTTTGTTGAATTTATCCGTCATGCGGTCCTTGGCGAATCGGGTATAATGGATATTGATGCCCCAGCCGACCAACAGGAGGGGGGCCAGGGAACTCGCAAGGGTCAGGAACACAAAACGGCGAAAAATTTTTCGGTACTGTTCTTTGCGTCCGCCGCTCATACCCGGCGGCGGGCTTCCTGAAATCCGGTTCTTATCGGTTGTCGTCATGGGTTTTGCCGCGCTTTTTTTTGTTTACATTTAGGCGTTCCGAAGAAACGCGTTTTTTATAAATTATTTCTATCAAAAAGCATGCCATGGTAAAAAATAATCCCAAATTTTTTTGTCATGTTTATTTTCATATAAATACAGCATGATACAATGTATTGAGAAATACGGGAACCGCTTCTGAATCAACGAGTGTCTCCTGCCATAAGACACCGGTCGTATACAATCATTACACTCCCGGCGAATAGGCGCCCATCCGGAACCGGATGGGCACTGTTAACGATTCAGGATGGACCAATATTTTTTGTGTATGGCGATTGTCTTTTCGAGGGCAGGGAAGGAGGAGGGCGATCCTGACAGCATCTTTTCCAGACGTGTTTTCGTTTGGGAGGGAATATGACACAGTTCCTGAACCACCCTCAGGCCGCAGTCGTGAATTCCTTGAATGCTGTATCCGCCTTCCATAATAAAAGCGATTTTGCCGTTGCAGACCCTGTCGGCTATGCGGCAGAGAAGATGGGTTAAAACGGCATAACCGCCGGGAGTGCCGTTTAAGTTTGCCAGGCGGTCGTGTTGGTAAAGGTCGAATCCGCAGGAGACCAGAATCATTTCCGGTTCAAAGGCAGCGGCCAGCGGGCCCACCAGCCGGTCGGCAACCTGTACGAATTCCCGGTCGCCCATGCCTTTTTCCAAAGGCACATTGACGCTGTATCCCTCTCCCGGCCCCTGGCCGATCTCACCGAAATTGCCGCTGCCCGGATAACAGGGGAACTGGTGCATAGAAATAAAAAGGACTTTGTCGGAGCTGTAAAAAGCCGCCTGAGTTCCATTTCCGTGATGGGCGTCGATATCGATGATCATTACTTTTTTCATCCCCCGGGCATGAATCAGGTAACAGGCCCCCAAAGCAGTGTTGTTAAACAGACAAAAACCCATGGCTTTGTCCGGTTCGGCATGGTGTCCCGGCGGGCGCACCGCGGCGAATCCCCGTCGCGCGTCCGTTGAAAGAACAGCATCGAGCAGACTGAAAACCCCACCGACGGCCAGGCGCGCTGTGTCATAGGAATCTTTTGTGGTCTGGGTATCCAGGTCAATGGAAGAGAGGGGTTTGCCCGCTGTTCCGGCAATCCGTGCAATGTGCGCTTTGGTATGAACCCATTCCAGCTCTTCAGTCTCAGCCCTGCGGGAACTCACCTCGGCCCATTTTCCGGACAGCGTCGGGTCAGATAGAAGGGCATCGACTGCCTTGAGGCGGTTGGCGTTCTCGAGATGAAAAATGCCTTGCAGATGCAGTTGTAAATCAGCGTTTTTGAAAACAAGGAGCGGAAGTTGCTGCGGCGCGGCCTCATCGACCATGCGGATACGGCCATGACCGGCACCCCATTGAAGCAAACTTTCAGCCCCGGCCATGCGTGCTTTATGTTTGAGCAGGCACTCGGCCGCCGTACGCGCCAATTGCGGCTGAGACTGGGACAGCAGGCATAATTTGATAAAGGCCAGGGCCTGGCCGCGGTGCGCATCCCCACCTTTTCTGCGAGCCAGGAGGCGCACCTGGGTTTGAATCAACCCCAGGATTTCATTGATAACCTTCGCTTGAATCGATCGGCTGCGGTCAATCATAACCGCTATGGCATTCAGCAGATAACCGGCTGGCCGAACCAGCACATAGACGTAGGGACGCCTTTTTTCAAAACCGATCTGTTCATAAAATCCCATGGCCTGAAGCTCGGCATCAAGGAAAATTTCCCTTACACCGGGCATCCAATTTTTCCAGAGCAACCACACCCCGCCAACCAGAAACGTGCCGACCCCCCTATGAACGGGGTGTCTGGCGGCCCAATCCGGGCGCGCATCTCTGGATGTGGCGATGTACTTGATCTCTATGCCTTTGTACATAAAGCTCTGACGCCAGCGAAGATAAACCATCCCCACGATGACGCCATCGACCAGACAGGCAAAAAGGTTTTGAGCGGTTCCGTCTCTCAGACAGCGCAGGACGAACCGGATGCTGAAAAATGTCAGATCCAGGTCGGCCACCTGCATCAGGGCTTTTTGCGTATAGGGAAAAGAAATAAAAAAAGCAGGCGTGTCGGCATTCACTGCCCCGGCATATAGAACCCGCGGATCATCGGCATCCGTTGGAAAATCTTCCATGGGCGCATCATCGCGAAGTCTGCCCAGCAGGATCAAGGCCCCGGCTTCCGGATCACTCCGCTTAAAAGGTCTGTTCCGGCCGTCATGAGAATCGGTTTCAAGTTTGCCGATGGCCCTGTCTATTTCATACCGCAAAAGACGCATCAGGCCGGCGGTGCGGATCGACTGGCCGGCCCTGACATAATTCACAGGACTGTTTGAAAATGCCAGGGACTGCTTTTGCGCCATCTCGCCATACTGGATCAAAAGGCTCTGTTCCAGAGCTGCAGGCCCTTCGATAAAATAATTGATTTTTTTTACCGGCACTTGCCGGCGATCGAAAGTATAATAGTAAAGCTCCCTGTGGGCGCCGTGTTCCATTTCTCCGGCAATGTCGATACGGCCGGTACCGAACAGTTCTGCCAGGGAATAGCCGATCTCCTTATCTTTGGCGGCAATCTCGTCGATCGCCTGTTTAAGAATCTCTTTCTTTATCATGGGGACGCGTATTGTTTGCCGGTTGATGGCGCCTGATGATCTCAGGGGGTTGGCCCGGCGCTGATGCTTCCGGGCAGTTTAACGGTAAAGGCGGCTCCCTGGCCGGGT
>CAYTSY010000171.1:0-6020 GCA_964440555.1 uncultured Desulfobacteraceae bacterium | reverse complement strand
GATGGTCGCCGCCACTATGTGCGTCGCTTTTTTCAGCGCTACCCAGGACATCGTTATCGATGCCTACCGGCGGGAAGATCTGCCGGATGAAGAACTCGGGCTGGGTTCAACGATGTATATTTACGGGTATCGAATGGGAATGCTTCTCGCCTCGGGCGGGGGATTGATTCTGGCGGATCACATGCCTTTTTCCCGGGTTTATTTTATCATGGCAGCCTGTCTGGCCACGGCCGTTTTCACCACGCTTTTTTCACCCGAACCCCATGTGACTGAAAAGGCCCCCAAAACTCTGAAAGAAGCGGTGATAAATCCCCTTTCGGAGTATTTCAGCCGAAACAACGCCGTATGGATGCTGGTCTTTATATTGCTGTATAAAATCGGGGATACCATGGCCGCGGCCATCACCATGCCTTTTTATCTGGATATCGGGTTTTCAAAAACCGACGTGGGAGCGGTGGTAAAAATCTTCGGTACGGGAGCAACCCTGGCCGGCGCTTTTTTAGGGGGCGTTGCTTTGCTGCGAATGGGAATAAACCGCTGCCTGTGGATTTTTGGTATTTTACAGGCTCTTTCAACGGTCGGTTTTGCCTTGCTGGCGGCAATCGGCTACAATCTTGCCCTGCTGTCCGGCGTGATTGCGTTTGAAAATATCAGCGGCGGCATGGGAACCGCGGCCCTCGTCGCCTTTATGGCCGGCCTGACCCATAAAAAATTTACCGCCACCCAGTACGCCCTGTTATCCAGCCTCATTGGAATTCCCAGAGCCATCGCATCCGCTTTGACCGGATATATGGCCAAGCATGCCGGATGGGAGTCTTTTTTCATCTTTTGCGCGCTCATCGCCCTCCCCGGCTTGTTTTTATTGCGAAAATTCGCGCCTTGGAACAATACGCCATCAACTGCCGTAAAAACAAAAGGGACCGGATGAACAACACCCCATTATCCCAAACAGACGTCGCGCGCATCACAGCCCTGAGAAAAGAGCGGCGCGACATATCTTCCCTGCCGCCCCAGGATGCATTAAACCACATCCTCGATTACCATCAGCCCGCAGCGCTCGTCCATTCCTTGCCGGAAGAAGATTTATATTTTCTGATCCACGATATCGGTCCTGAAGACGCCCTGCCCCTGTTGTCTCTGGCATCGGCCAGACAGTTGGACTTTATTTTGGACCGTGAAATCTGGCGCAAGGATCGAATGGACAACCAGACGCTCACCCGCTGGTTTGACCTGATGATGCAGGCTGATCCCACAAGATTTGTCACTTGGCTGGCCCGGGAAAAAATCGATTTGCTGGAATTTTACCTGCACCGGAATATTGAGATGAAGGCCCGGGAACACGACCAGGAGCGATCCGACTTCACCGAGGATTTTTTTACCTTTGACAATGTCTTGTATATCCGGATCATTGAGGAAGGCCCGGATCCAGGGAGTGCTTCCCCGGATTCCGAGTCGCGGCAGATTCAGGATGAAAAACGCCGTGATGTTCTGATGAAGTTGCTGAAAGGCATTTCGTTTTCGGACTATTCCGTCTATCAGAACATCCTTTTTGAGTCGGCCCAGGTTCTGCCTGCTGAAACCGAAGAAGAGGCGTTTCGCTGCAGGAATGTTCGGCTGGAAGAGAAAGGTTTTCTTCCCTTTGATGAAGCCATCGCTATTTACCGGCCGCTTGAACCCGGGGAACTCATCCCAAAAGGCCGCAAAACAGATCCGCCGCGGCATGCTCAGGACCCGGTCCATCCGGTTCCGATGGCGCCATTTGCGCTGATCCGGACGGACAGTGTTTTCACGCATGCCCTGACAAGTATTTTGGATGAAACCCTTAGAATGAGGCTACAGGAGGAATTTGCCGCCCTGTGCAATCAAATCATCGTGGCCGATCAAAAAGAGGTTAAAAAAAAGGAAGATTTAAGACCTGTCGTTAAAAAAGTCTGCGGGTATATTTCCATCGGTATGGAACGGATCATTGACGACGGCGCTTCTTTTGCGGACACTGCGGATCTATTGTTGCAACACCCGGTCTCCCGCCTGTTCCAGGTCGGCTACGGACGTATATGGGAGATGAAACGACGCGCAAACCGCTGGGTGAAAGACAGTTGGTTTGGCGGAAAAAAACTGCCCCTGTCTTTCTGGGGCGAAGAATGGCTCGGCGTGTTGGGGGGGGTGCTGCTTAAGCGGCCGCTCTTTTTCGACAACTACCGAACCGGCGTTTTGTACCGGGACTTTGAATCCATGGAGGAGCTTCAAGGCTCCGAAAAAATAATAACCGATATCATCACCTGCGACAGGCTGCTTTCCCTGATGGGTATCGATATTCCCCCGGATCTTACACGTAAGCGGTTGTCCTGGAAAAATATGGTGCTGACCGCATGGACGAAAAACTTCCTTGGGCTCTCCGGCGAACCGGCGTTGCCCTCCCTGGATCAATTTACGGATTTTTTTACAAAACTCTGGGAAGGCAAAGGCAAACACCGAAAGATCCGCGGATCAATGAAAACATCCTTTTTGGACTTTTTAGCCCAAAAAACAGGTCTTAAAGATTTTGAAATCACGCATCAGGCCGGTGGGATTCTTGAAGATCTGTTTCTGGAGATTGAAAGCGAATACGCCGGGGTCTCCGGGAAACACCTGGACCCGAGATTTATTCAGCTTTTTTTGATAAAGTCGTAATGGCTCAGTAAAATCAAATTGATTGCCATCCTCAGGAGAATAAAAAACATACCAAATGGAACGGTTTCAAGAAAAAAACTGGAATTCGACCGTCCATGAGAATCTTATCCAAACATCCTATTATTATTGCATAAAGCTCTTTCTTTATAACAGCAGCGCCATTTTAATTTGAAAAAATCAGTTTATTCATGTAAATTCCCGAAAAATACATTAAAAGGCCCCATCTCAAATGACTCTAACCAAGGCTGAAATCACAAAGCGTATTCAAGACACCCTGGGTTTTTCGAAACAAAGAAGTGTTGAATTGTTGGAAACGATCATAGGGCTGATCACCGGCACCCTTGAAAATGATGAGGATGTTTTGTTCTCCGGATTCGGGAAATTCAGTGTGCATCAAAAGGATGAACGCCGTGGCAGGAACCCCGAAACAGATGAACAAATGATGTTGCGGGCCAGGAAGGTCGTGAATTTTAAATGTTCCGGGAAGCTGAGGAAACGGGTAAATGGGGTTTTGCCGACATGAACCCTGATAAACCGTATGATCCAGCCACAGTAGGTTTGTTCGGTGCGATAGGCATAATGATGGTATCGCAACACCTGGCGGATTTAGTCCATCAGTTTTAATTTTGGATCGGGTTTGAATTTGGGTTTATTTTTGTTTTCCATCATATTGGATATTGACATGCAAACATGGAAAAAACAATATGATATTTTCCATGTTTGCCACTTTAATAGCGTAATAGATGGAAAATTGTCCATCTATCCAACAATGTTGAACTAAACCGCTTCGCAGTAGTAATATCAAGCCATTACACCCTATGATCCAGCAATAAAACCCCACGAAAAGCTGCAATCTTTCTTTCGTTATTTCTTCACATCCAGCACAATGCCTTCTGGAAGCAGGCTTTATAAGCCTTTCGATTAACTTCACTTAAAGGAGGCATTGTCATGTCAGAACTTCGCCAAAAAATGATTCGAGAGATGGACCTACGAAATTTTTCCGACAGCACCAAACGTGCGTATGTCAGTGCGGTGGCAGGTTTGGTCAGGCACCATAAGAAGGCGCCGGATCAAATCGGGCGGGAGGAGATTGAAGATTATCTTCTTCATCTGAAGAACGGGCTTAAACTTTCCTGGAGCACCTGCAACGTAGCGTTGTCCGGGATAAGGTTCTTTTTCAGCGAAACGCTAAAAGCGGACTGGGCCGGAGTCGATCTTCCACCCAGAAACAGCCAATTCAAGGTTCCTGCCGTCTTAAGCCAGGGTCAGGTCATGCGGATCATCGATGCGGCGGAGAACATGAAGCATCGGATTCTCCTGATGACGACATACTCAGCCGGGCTTCGGGTCAGCGAAGTGGTGTCGCTGAAGCCGGAGCACATTGAAAGTGAACGGATGATGATCCGTGTGGAACAGGCAAAAGGGAACAAGGACCGCTATACCCTTTTATCGAACCGTCTTTTAGGCGAGCTTCGTCAGTACTGGAAAATATACAGGCCCAAACAATGGTTGTTCCCATCCTCTTGGTCGCCGGAAAAACACATCGATATCAGTTCAGCCCAAAAGATTTATTACAAGGCCAAAAAACAGGCCGGCATCCAAAAAGGAAAAGGCATTCATGTGCTTCGGCACTGTTTTGCCACGCATTTGCTGGAGGCCGGATATGACGTGCGCAGAATCCAGATTCTGATGGGGCATCGCGCCCTGTCCACGACCATGACATATCTGCATGTGACCCGAAAGGGCATTTCATCCATTACAAGTCCGCTTGATCTTCCGGAGTTTGACGACAACAGGAAAAACCCTTGGGAGAAGGAGGCAGATGATGGAGACAAAGCAGAGATCATGTGAACTGGCGGACATTTTCAATACGCATTTCGATGCATACATAGACCAATATGCCGCAAGTGCCTCGCAGAAAAAGATCGCCCGCGACATCATGGATTGCCGCACCTCTGTCATGGGAGGCCATCTGGAACTTTGCAATTCATGCGGCTTCATCCAGATATTATACCATTCCTGCCGCAACCGCCATTGCCCGAAGTGCCAGACTTTGCCCAAGGAACAATGGCTTGAGGCCAGGAAGACCGAGCTGTTGCCGGTAAAGTATTTTCATATGGTGTTTACGCTGCCCCATGACAAAAACGGCTTGGCGTTGTGCAACAAAAAAGCCGTTTACGGTATATTATTCCAATCGGTCAGTGAAACGCTCAAGCAATTCGGGAAAAATTCGGGCAGGAGAGTAAACGGGAAAATGGGATTCATCTCCATTCTTCACACCTGGGATCAGAAACTGAATTGCCACATGCATCTTCACTGCATGGTCCCATCGGCGGCTATTTCTCCGGATTCGTCACAATGCACAACCGGCAACGGCAAATATCTGTTCCCGGTCAAAGCCTTAAGCATTGTGTTCAGGGCAAAATTTATGGAGCGTCTGGCAGCGGCGTTCAGTCACAATATGGAACAAGCAGATGAATTTAAGGCGATGACCCGCAATCTGTGGTCCAAAAATTGGGTTGTCTACGCCAAACCGCCCTTCAGCGGCCCCGACGATGTTCTCGAATATATCGGCCGGTACACCCATCGCGTGGCGATTTCAAACGAACGGATTATTTCACTGAAAGAGGGCAAAGTGACCTTTGGCTGGCGCAACCGCAAGACCGGGACAAAAGAGACCTTGACCCTCGACGGGGTCGAATTCATCCGGCGGTTCATGCTCCACGTGCTGCCTTCAGGGTTCATGAAAATCCGGCATTACGGTTATTTGGCCAACCGCTGCAAGAAGGAAAAGCTTGGCATGATTAGAGCCCTGCTGGGGCTGCCCCGTGAACTGCCGGAAAAGGCTCAAAAATCCATCAGGGAAATGATGCTGGAGCTGACCGGCAAGGACATCAGCCTTTGTCCGGCATGCGGCCAGGGATCAATGATGAGGGTGGCCATAATGGGGAAGATCAATGGCAGAGAGGCTATTCATGAAGCGCTTGCACCTGCCGAAGTGTTTGGGTGAGGCAGCCGGGCAGGCAGGTAAAATCTGAGCGGCAAACGCTTTTTCATTGGAGAGAAACGCTTTGGCATCGCTTGACCCGACACCTGCGTATATTATAGGCTAACATATTAAATTTACCTAATTTTTATCGTATCTTCGTTCTGTTTTATGGAAAATTATCGGCAAAAAACTGATACCAAGATAAAGCGAAAGCCCCGGAAAGCGTACTTGAAACCAAAGATATGCTTTACAATCCCCATATATATTGGTAAATTCCCCCCCACAATCGGCGGCTCAGTTCAACAGCGTTTTATCCATCATCCCGCCGCCCTCTGAACCCAATTTTAAACATAACCTATTG
>CAYTSY010000170.1:0-6110 GCA_964440555.1 uncultured Desulfobacteraceae bacterium | reverse complement strand
AGAGTCTTATATCCTTAAAAAATTACCTCGTTTTATGACTTTTGCAAGAGGCTCAAAATATAACGATTTAGACTTTAAGTATGAAGTAGGTGGAGAGGTTATGCCGACAATCTCGATGTTTTATGGAATTATCATTCGTATGTATTGTTCTCCTGGTGAGCACAATCCGCCTCACATACATGCCTACTATCAGGACTACAAATCAGTTATTGACATACGGTCGAGCGAATTGTCGGAGGGCGATTTACCTACCAGACAATTAAAGCTTGTTTTGGCATGGGCTGAGATACACAAAGACGAGTTGCTGGCCGATTGGGATTTGGCGTCAAAAGGCGAACTTCCGTTTCCCATCGAACCGTTAAAATAAGGAGGAAAAAGATGTATTTACCGGTAAAGAAAGTTCAGCCATTAAGTGATTACAAATTGCTGCTTACCTTCGGCGACAGGGAAGAAAGAATATTTGATGTGTCGCCTTATCTTAGTACCGGCAAATTCAGCGAATTGCGTAATATAGCTGTGTTCAACTCAGTAACAGTGAAATTTGACACAATAGAATGGGCAAATCATTTAGATATGGATCCCGAATTTTTATATGAGAAAAGCGTAAAGGTAGAGCGGGAGAAGGTGTCATAAATGCTCTGGCGGAATTTAAATATATCAAAACTTGAGTAGTTGCCCGAAGTGCAGGTCGGGAAAATATTCTGAGGTTGGGAAGGTTTATGCAAGATAGATTGGGCGAGGCAAGATGAGTAGGGAGGAAACGTAGGCAGTGGATGCTAAAAAGAATATTATTTCTTCGCAAGCGAATGGAAAGTCTGAGAGCAGTCCATTAGTTGAAAGCTCGTCTGAACTTTCGTGTTTGCATTGTAATCATACAAACGAAGAAGGCGCGTTATATTGTGCGGAGTGTGGTGCTACTTTGCAGCAGGCAGCCACCTGCCCGAAGTGCAACACGATTACTCGCCCTCGTGCCGATATCTGCGAGGTATGCGGTGAATGGCTGCTCACGGGGCAATGCAAATTTTGCTATTCCCCTATAGACAATGGCGAGGTCTTTTGTGGAGAATGTGGGAATCCAGCAGCGGGAATTGTTTGCCCGCATTGCGGAAAGCTCAGCATTTTCGATTTTTGTAAATCGTGTGGTATTCCACTTTCTATACAGGCCAAGGAAATAGCACATGAAACAGCCAATGATCCTGCATTCCAAGAGATGGTATCGCTCTTTGAGCAATTGTCCAATACTGGTGATTCTTCACAAGTTTCGGCAAATGACTCGTCGCATATCGCGATTGACCATGTTTCCGATAAAACAGTTCAAGATGATCGGGCACTGCAACTGAAGTCATATCGTGAATCTCTGCACAAGCCTGCTGTCGAGCACAAACCAAAGTCAGCACCAAAAGCTTTCTTTTCCAGTGAGCAGAAAGAACGCATCAGTCATTTGAATGAAGAGGTCGTTCAAGAAGAGGAAAGACGGAGGATAGAGGAAGAACGGCGGAAACAGGAAGAAGAGCGAAAACGAAGAGAAGCCGAAGAACGACGCCGACAAGAAGAAGAAGAACGACAACGTCTGTTGCAGGAGCAGCTTAATGACGCAATGTGCAAGTTTAGAGGTAAGACCTTTTCCTCAAATCAAGAAGCCCGAAGGTTTTTCATGAACATAATCGCCGGACTTCCTGAGGAAGTTGCAAAAAAGATAACAAATAGAGGTCTTGGTTGGCGTTGTAATGCCTACGACTGCGTGCATGATTTACCAAGCGATTGCGCCGACCCCTCTCGCGGCGGTGTTTGGCTCATTAGATGATGAGTATTTAATATCAGGAGGATTAACATGTCAGAAACAATTCGTGAAGACGGTTCAACGATATCATCAGGAGTAGGCGGGACAGTCCATGCAGGTGGAGGAGATATCCCCTCCGGTTTTGGCCCGACGCCTTCCGGCACTGCACATGTTGGTGGGTCTGACATCGCATCCGGTTATGGTCATACCCCTGCATCTTCCTTCTTCTCTCTCAATATTGGTGATCCTCTTGTCATCAATACAGTCACCTATCAGTATCAAGGGGTCATTTCCAAATCTACCGGTGAGGCAGAGATATTTCTCCTTTCCCGTAACAACAAGAAATGTATTTTTAAGCTCTACTATCCCAACTTCAAGCCCAAGGAAGATGTTGTCAAACAGCTTAAACAACTCAGACACGGAGACATTATCAATGTCCACGACTATGGTTACCATCATGACCGCTTCTATGAAATCATGGACTATGCTGAAGGGGGAACGTTAGAGAAGTACTTACCTATCAAAGATGTGAATCGCATCAAACAGATCATTGCCGAGACTATCAACGCATACAAGTTCTGCCATGCTAATGGTATTATCCACAAGGATATCAAACCTCAGAATCTCTACTACAGGAATGCTGACGGCACTGACATCCTTATTGGCGATTTCGGGATATCTACCTTGTTGGAATCCGGCATGTCCCGGCACCTTACTTCACAGAGTCTCACTGTCGGTTATGCTGCCCCAGAGATGTATTGTGTAGGCGGTAAGGTCTATATTGGTAAGGAAGTGGACTACTATGCTTTGGGCATTTCAATCATCCACATATGGGATGGAAAGAGTCCCTTTGATGGTTTTAACATGCATGCAATATCCAACCTGACCAACTGCGGCAAGGTTCACATACCGGAAGATATGCCCAAGGAGATTCAAAAACTTGTCAAAGGTTTGATTACGGTGGATTACACTAAACGTTGGGGATACGCTGAGATACAGCGTTGGCTGAAGGGAGAGGATGTTCCGGTACATTTCCAAATAAAGGAAATCACCTATCCGCCATATCAGTTTAGTCCCACTGAGGCAGCCACAACACCAGAGGAACTGGCCGATATTCTGAAAAAGAATATGAATAAGGGGAAAAAGCACTTATACAGTGGAAAGTTATCGGCATGGGTAAACCTGTTTAATCAGGGGTTGGCTGTCGAGTTGGACAGGATTAGAGAGGATGATTATCCTAAAGATGAAGATGCGGGGATACAAAAAGCAATATATATTCTGAATCCGGATGAAGCATATATTCAAGCGGGGAAAGAGGCCAGGACAGCAGAGGAACTGGCTGATGCTCTTGAGGAAGATTTTAGCCTTTACCTGACATTATTATCTATGCCAAATCATCCTTTTTACCTTTACCTCGAAGCACACGACGCAAAAAAGGAAGCTGATACCTTTAGAAAGTACTTCAAGACTTTTTCGGCAAAGAAAGCACTTAATACGATTATTTTGGAACTACGGGGAAGGGAATCGTTCAAGTTTGGCGGAGAGGTGTTCTTTTCCCCGGAAGAACTGCTGAAATACAAAGATCAGCAATACCTAATCAACGAGCTCAAGGACACGGAATCGAGGATATCTCTCTGGATAGAGGGCTCAGAATTCCATGAAATAAAAAAACAGGTGGAAAAATGGCGGAACCTGGATATGTATGACGAAGTCACTATCGCTTATGCACTTGAGAAAGGAAGCCCGTTTAGTTTCAAAAAGGGTGACAAATCTTACTCTAAAGACGATTTTATTAAAATATTTACTGACAATATCAACAATCAATCATTCATATCGGATGTTCTTGATGTGTCAAAATTCGGGGCGGAAGCTAACTATTGGCTGAAAAAATATTGCGGCTCAAACTATGATGCGGTTATTACCCAAATTTTAAAAGACAACTATAATCAGTCGGAATACCATGCACTTTTACCATATTTCATGGAGGACGGAAATGAGGCTTATTACTCAAAATCCATCGCACCAATCGTAGAGAAGGCCTATTCAGAAAATAAACTCTCCAAGAAGCTCTATATTAAGCATAAATTGTACCTTATCAAAGATATCGAGAATGTGGTTTTTGGTAAATCCATCACCGATCTAAATAAGCTATGGGCAACAGATTTTGAAATATTTGATATTGATAAATGGACGACTGAATATTTTATGAAGCTTGCTCCGCAATTGGTTGTCAAGCAAATTACATACGCAGTCAATTTTGTAAATAATCCTGAAATTGATAATTTGCTATCACTCAAATTGCCGGATAATCATAACATTGGAGAAGTTCTTGCATTTTTAGAAAAACTGTTGAGAATAACGACGAATGCTACCATCAAAAATATAAGCAATATTCATTATGCAAATGCGATGCAAGTATTTTCTGAAACGGTGCAAACTAAATTACCTCAGCAAGCTTCTCAATCTTGGTATGATGAGCTTGATACACCTCACCAAAATATAAAACGCTTAATTCCAAACGGCTTATTTTGCATAAGTCTTGACGATTATAAAGCTCTCGACTACAAAATGAGAGCATATAAAACATAATGAGGTCATAACCATGTACGGATTATTAAGACCTGCAACAAAATTCCTTAGTGCTGAAGCAAGGCATTCTTATACTCAATATTACTGTGGCCAATGTGTGTCATTGCATTATCACTTCGGCTATGTATCACGGATATTGACCTCTTATGATGCTGCCTTTTTCGGACTGCTAATCGCTGCACAGAGTGATGAACCGCAGACTGTGGCGAGGCGAAGATGTGCGCTATAACCAAAAAAAAGAGATGTATGTGCTCCGGACGATCCTGCTGCTCAAATCTCTGCGGCTCTCGCCGTTTACTTCCGAGCTATAAAGATAAAGGATAAACAACAAGAGGGGAACTCCACATTTCAGGACATGCTGGAAAAACTACTTAAACCGGCAACAAAACAGGCAAGCGACATTCTTTCTTCATATGGAATTCCAGACACGCTTGTTCATGATACACTTCATACCCAGCACGCAATTGAACAAAGGAGATTATCTGAAATAATTGAGTATGCGCGGCCAACTGAAATATTCCTGAGCAAACTGCTCAGGGCAACGGCAATTATCGCACATAAACCACAAAACTGTGATGTGCTTACCCGAATAGGTGTTTGTCTTGGCAGGATAATCTATCTTGTTGACTGTTGCGTGGATTTGTCAGATGACATAGTTAAGCGTGAGTTCAATGCCCTGTTGGCTGTGTATGCCGAGAGTGGAGAACTTAAGTATAGTACTGGCAATCAGGTTACAAATCTTATCATACAAAGCCTGACGGAAATCAGAGATATTATTCCATCTCTGGAATTGATGCATCATCGGGAGATTATAGAAAACATTCTTGTCGCTGGGTTACCACTGATGATCCGGCAGCAGATCTCCCAAAGCATGAGGCGGCTAAGGAAATATCAGCCTGCTCTTTTAAAATATGCCCCACATGCAGCACTCACATCAGCTCTCTGTCTTTTTTACACTCAAAGTGCTGAAGCCGGATTTGTTTTTGGTAAAAGCGGTAAGGATGAATTTGCATGTGGCTGCTCAATTAATCCTCAATCCGGCGGCGGGACTGTGTTTGATGCGTTTATAAACCCCTGTGTTTTTTATTTTCCGACTTTTAAAACTTGTGATAGCTGTTGTACAGCCATATTTGTAATTCCATGCGATATACTCAAAGCAGTATTAGATTATACGCTTGCAGAGAAACTTGCTTCCCAAATAGCAAAAGTTCAAAGGCAGTCTAAACAAAGGAAAATACAGCAACAGCAAAAACAGGAAGAAAAGCTAAGACAGCAACAGCGAGAACAGGATCGTCGAGACGAGGAACGAAGACATCAAGTGGAGAACAAAAGACAACAAGACAATGCAGCATATCTCAAAAATGAGACTAAGTACCTCAAGAAATATGAGCAAGCCATCAGGGACAAGCTATCATCTCTTTATGGAGCGACAGCTTGGGGTGTTCTGGGTGTTCCTTCTATTGATTATTCTTTCGACAAGAAAATACAAAGGCTTATCTCAGAAGCTTCAAAGTCTAAACCGGACATCCTCTATTCATCATCTCGTGAGATCGCTGACGGTATTAAGAAAGTTACATTAGAAGCAGAAGAGCTGGAGAAAAAAGTACAAGCGGTATGTGACACACAAGCAAAACTTAAACAAACGATTGCGTTAATTCGTCAGTTTCCGAGAATCAATCCTTTGGTTGAAAACAAGTTTAAACTTTATGAAGAACTGACGAATCCTTTAGGGCTAACTTCA
>CAYTSY010000169.1:4223-6117 GCA_964440555.1 uncultured Desulfobacteraceae bacterium | reverse complement strand
CCTTTTTGTTCAAGTTTTCCATAGCACTTTTTGTTTATTATAATCACCGGGGCAAGGGCACAGCATCCAAGGCAGGCAATCTTTTCTAAGCTGAATAGACCGTCCTCTGTGGGTTCATCGCCCTTTACCTTCAACTCCTGCCTTAACCCATCCTCTATCCTCTCTGCACCACTCACATGACAAGCTGTGCCATGACAAACCTTAATAAGATTTTTCCCCTGTGGTTTGAACCTGAACTGAGCATAGAATGTAGCCACCCCAAAGATCTCTGCACCACTCATCCCTGTCTTCTCCTCTATCTTTTGTAAAACAGGGATAGAAAGATACCCATTTTCTTCTTGCAATTTTTGCAAGATAGGGATAAGGTCGGATTTGTCCTTAAAAGAAGAGAGAATCTCGTCTGTTTTTGTAAAATCTATCATTTTTTTAAGCATTCAGCCGTCAGGTATCAGCATTCAGCTTATGCATCAGCATTCAATTAAGCTGATTGCTGATGGCTGATACCTAAACGATTATCTCTTTACCATCTCTTTATTAAAAATAAATGGCTCATCTAAAGCAATATGTCCGGCTAATGTCTCTGGGCTCTTTCCCTCAACCAATATCTTTACCCCAGAAACAGGAAGGGTAGAACATATAGAGTTGACTAAAGAGTAAATGGTGCAAAGCTCAGCCTGCGACCCACCAGGATGATTATCTGAAACCTCCCTTGAAAGGTCAACATAAACAATCTGTTTATAGATGTAAAGTTCGCAAAGCTGGACATTTTCTGGAATGGCTGACTCGAGCCAGGAGCAGGTAGGTCCTGTAAGCAGCTCTTTTATAATCTCCCTTGCCTCTTCCTCAACCTTCTTGCTCTTGGTGATAGACCTTTCTTCTGAAATAAGAAGCCCTTCCTCTTTATCCACAAAGAATATTTTGACCTTTTTCTTTTCTTTGTTGTAAGAAAGACCCTGCTCACCCTCAGGTTTTGGAAAGAGTAAAAAAACCAGACCAATAATTATAACCAGAAAGAAAAGAAACCCAAATTCTTTCCCCTTCTTCTCCTTCATCACTCTTTTAATGCCGTTTCATAAGACTCTTTGTATCTAAGAATAGCATCACAGAGGCTATTTGTCATCCCCTCAAGGAATTTTTCGTCTTTGAGCCTGCTTTCTTCATAGCCATTAGAGATAAAACCCGTCTCCACAAGGACAGCAGGCATAAGGGCATCTTTTAAGACATAGAAATTAGCTGACTTTACTCCCCTTGCTTTCATACCAAGCCTATTTACTACCTCTTTTTGAATAGCAGAAGCAAGCTCAATGGACTCTTTGACAAATCCACTCTGAGCTATATCAGCCAAAATTTGTTGGGTATAATCCTTGGCTCCATCTTTGCCATCAAGCTTTATGGACTTATTCTCTAATTCAGCCAAAGCCGCTGCCTCTTTATCTGAAGCCATAGCAGAAAGATGGAAGACCTCAAAGCCTGTTGCACCTTTGGAAAAAGCAGCGTTGGCATGGATAGAAATGAAGAGATCAGCCTTCTTATAATTAGCCAATGCTGTCCTCTCAGGCAAGGGAACAAAGTAATCATCATCCCGCGTAAGAATCACCTCAATTCCACTGCTTTCTTCAATCTTCTCCTTTAATCTCTTGGCTATTTCAAAGACGGCATCCTTTTCTTTAAGCGTCTTTCCACAAGCACCTGGATCCTTTCCTCCATGACCTGGATCTATCACTATCTTTTTTATTCCAAATCTGGAAATGGGAGAACCCTTTTTTTCTATCAGAGAATCGATCTTGGCTATTTTAGCCTCTTTATTTGTTGCAGGAATTTTTTTATCAGACTGAATATCCTTGTTGGTTACTTGAACGCCCTTGCTCTCTGTGGCAATATCCTTTCCATCCAC
>CAYTSY010000169.1:779-4213 GCA_964440555.1 uncultured Desulfobacteraceae bacterium | reverse complement strand
ATCTTTGTTGGTAATGAGAATCTTTCCAGCTATTTGTTCATCTTGGCTTAAGAGCGGCGATTTAATTAAAGATTCCTGACTCTTGTCTCCTAACTTTTCACTTTTGTCTTCTGACCCCTGACTCTTACTTGACCCGGTTTGCGGAAAGCCAATCTGCGGAATGAAGATTTTATCCCCTACCTTAACCTTGGTTGGGTCAGAGATGTTGTTAAGGCTTGTAAGCGTAGGAATGGAGAGGCTATACTGCTGAGCTATCCGCCATAGGTTTTCACCCTTACTAACCTTATGCCAAAACCCTTCTTTGCTCCCGAGATTATTGAGTGAAATGGAAATGGGGCAGGCCGCTTCTTTTGTAAAAATAAGCTCTTCTTTCTCGGGATTTAAGCAAAGATTGACTCCAGATTTATTGCAAAACCGCTCTATTAGTTCTAATGGCAGATAAACCCTTCCGTTAACCACCTTTGGATAATGATCAAGAAGCACCTTTTCTCCATCAAGAATAGCCTCGCTCATATCTACCCAAAACTTTACGCTGCTCTTCCCTTTAGAAAACGTTCCTTCTTTTGTGATGAGATTATAATCAACCTTCGCCTCAAGAATAGAGGCTGTTTCTTTCATCGGAAGGAGATTTTCTTTGGCAAGCCAGCTTGATATTATAAATGATTGAGTATCGTAGCTTACTAATCTTATACTCTCTTCACAGAAAGCAAAAGCGGTTATTAGAAGCAAGAGAAGGATTTTTTTCATGATCCACCCCCTTTATCCATAAAGTATAAGCCCCAAAAGACCCCTTTGTCCAATATTATTTTATCTGGTGAAATAAATTTTACTTGACCTAAAAGGTTAAAAAGAAATAATATTGACATTCTGACAAAGGGTATTTTGACTTAGGGCAAGGCACGAAAGTATGTAAGCGATGACTAGCGATACCATGAGTCAAAAGACCCTTTGCCCTTCGGGAGAACTAATTTTGGCCTATTCTATCGAAAGTTTGTCACCTTCCTACTTATTCAGTAGGTGCCTTCCTCACGGCTCTCAATCGTCTCAAACTTAGTTCTTCAGAATGTCAATATTATTTCTTTTCAACCCCTAAGTTTTGTCAGATAACAAAATACACAACACAGCAACCTAAAATGAGAAAGATAGTTTTGATAGTTGCCATTTCTCAGATAGCTTTTTCATTATCCACAAGCCAGATAGAAAAAGACCCAACCCTTTATGATAAAAAATGGGTGACTATAACAGGCAGGGCAAAAGATATAAGATTTTCGGTATCCAAAAAAGGCAGCAAATACACCACATTCTCATTAGACGATGGAGCTATCCACATCTTTAGCTACACCCACCTTCCTTTCAAAGAAGAAGATAAAATAAGCGTAAAGGGCATTTTCTATAAAAAAAGGGATGGGTTTGATATGGAGATAAAGGCAAAGCCAGAGGATATTAAAAAGGAGAGTAGGCTGAATAGATTTATAGTTATTGGAATTATTCTTGTCGTAATTTCTGCTAATCTATTATATAGAAGATATAAAGCAGGAAGGGATATAACCTATGAGATGGGTGCAAATTTTGAAAGATATATTCAGAACCTGTTTTCCGAAGAAGAATGGACAATTGCCAAGACAGCTGGCGATCTATCAAGAAAACTTGGCAGAAAGGTTGAACAAGATTCAGAACCTGACTTTGTGATGAGACACAAAGGGGAAAACAGACTATTTGCCATTGAATGCAAGTTCCGATCAAACCTCTGGAAAGGAAAAGAAGAGTATGGAATCTTATGGGCGCCAAAGTACAAGATACGCAACTACAATAGGTTTTGGGAAAAAGAGAAGATTCCAGTATTTATTGTAATTGGGCTTTCTGGCATACCCTCTGCACCCCAGCACCTCTTTCTAATCCCTTTGCCTTACCTTCCGCACCAGTTTATTTCTGAAAACAGGCTAAAGAAGTTTGAACGAGATACAACAAATAAATTTTCTCTCAAAGAATTTTTGTAATCTTTTGTTGACGAAATCCAATAATCTCTTTTAATATAGCTTTGTGGAATTTATAGATAGGATTATCTCGATTATAAAAGGATTGTTCAAAAAAGACACTGCATTATTTCTTTGTGATAGCTGTATGTTAGACTGGCGGGGTGCTTGTGATAATCCGCAGAGACCAAATACCCAAAAGTGTCGTAATTACAAGAGAAGATGAAGAAAAGTCATCTATAGCTCATACGGCCGTGTGTTTTGTAGCGTAAAAATAACAATGAAGAAAGACCTGCTTTGTGTATCTGATCTTGAGTCTGCCTCAATCTGGAAGATATTCAAGCTCTCGGATGAGCTTATGGAAAGGTATGATCAAAAGCCTTTGCAGAATAAGAATATTCTTCTTTTCTTTGAGAAGCCGTCGCTAAGAACAAAGGTTTCCTTTGAGGTGGCTATCAATCAATTAGGGGGTTCCTGCCTATTTCTGAGCGATTTAGAGATAGGGCTTGGTGTTCGAGAAGAGGTAAAGGATGTGGCCAGGGTTTTGTCCTCCTATGTTGACTGCATTATCGCACGGGTATTTTCTCATCACAAATTGATTGAACTGGCACAATATTCTACTATTCCTGTAATCAATGGGCTTTCAGATGACAGTCACCCCTGCCAGGTGCTCTCTGACCTATACACTATCTGGAAGAAAAAGGGTGAGCTTATGGATATTTCTCTCTCTTTTATCGGTGATGGGAGCAATAATGTAGCTTCATCCCTTATACTTGCTTGCTCTATGATGGGTGTGAATGTCACCATTGCCTCACCTTCCGGGTATTGCCCAAGAGAAGATGTGTTAGCTAAGGCAGCAAGGTATGCCAAGACAAATGGTGTTCTGATAAAGGTTACAAGTGACCCGGAGGAAGCAGTCAGATCTTCTGATGTGCTCTATACAGATGTCTGGACAAGTATGGGACAAGAAACAGAGAAAGAAGAAAGGCTCAAAGCATTCAGTAATTTTCAGATAAATGAGAAGCTCCTCTCTTTGACAAAGAAAGATTGCCTGATTATGCACTGCCTTCCAGCACACAGGGGAGAAGAGATAATAGATTCTGCGATTGAAGGTCAAAATTCCATTGTCTTTTCTCAGGCAGGGAATAGGCTTGTTGTCCAAAGAGGAATTCTGGTTTATTTGTTGACATAACGCAAGTTTTACAAGAAATATTTATCACGAAAGCACGAAATTTAGAAATTACAAAAAATCTTTTAATTTACTTTTCGTATTTTCGTGATTCTTAAGACATGAAAATATTGAGCTTTTCGAAAGATAGGATTGAAATAGACTCTCATCTTAAAAAACCGTCTTTTGATGAGGAAGGAAGGATTGTCTCTGAGATAATCTCTTCTGTCCAAAGCAAAGGGGATAAGGCTATCATTGACTGGACAGAGAGGTTTGATGGAGTAAGGTTAGAT
>CAYTSY010000169.1:0-769 GCA_964440555.1 uncultured Desulfobacteraceae bacterium | reverse complement strand
TCTAAGTTGGATAAGAAGGATTTAGCTTATATAGAAAAGGCTTGTGAGAATATAAGGGCTTTCCAAAAAGATGCCATTTCTTCTTCCTGGACAACTGAGACTGATGGCAAGATAATTGGGGAGGAGGTTATTCCTATAGAAAGGGTGGGCCTATACATTCCTGGCGGAAACTTTCCGCTCATATCTACATTGCTAATGACAGCTATTCCTGCCCAGGTTGCTGGTGCAAGAGAAATAGCTATCTGCTCGCCTCCACCAATAAACCAATACATTCTTGGCATCTGCGGTCTATTGGGAATTGAGGAGGTGTATCAGATGGGTGGTGCTCAGGCAATTGCTGCTCTCGCCTATGGCACAGAGAGCGTGAAAAAGGTAGATATGATTGCAGGTCCTGGTAATATCTATGTTGCCCTGGCCAAGAGACAGGTTTATGGAGATGTGGGCATAGACCTGCTCGCAGGTCCATCAGAGGTAGTGGTAATAGCAGACTCTGTAAGCAACCATAATCTTGTCGTCAATGAGCTTCTTGCTCAATCCGAGCATTGAAAAGGCTATCTTGCTCTTCTTATCACAGATAGTCTTAAATTGGCAGAGGAGGTTAAGGAGCTTGGCAAAGAACTGAAAGATGGGCTGATAATTCTGGTAAATGATATGGATTCTGGGGTAGAGTTAGTGAATGAGATTGCTCCAGAGCATCTGGTGATATATGCAGAAAATCCTATAGAGTTGAAAAATAAAGTAAAGAATGCCGGGGCTATTTTTCTCTGGA
>CAYTSY010000168.1:0-6182 GCA_964440555.1 uncultured Desulfobacteraceae bacterium | reverse complement strand
GGCTACAAGCAAGATGACGCTTCTTCTCGGGGTTGCGGCCGTTTTTGTAGGGTTTCAGCCGGGAGTTGTTTCCGCACTTGTAGACTTGGATATTGATGAGGCAACGGTGAAGTCGTATCGTACCATTGAAGAAGCAGTCGAACATCTGACGGCCGGCGTCTTTTCCCCCAAGGACGACACGGACGATGAGAAAGATGATCCTTTGAATCCGGAAAATGACGGGCAAAATAAAGCGTTGGATGACGATAAACCAGATGAATGAAAAGCATGATGAAAGGCATATCGTTCTTACGGAATCCTGGGACAGTGAGCACGCTATTATAGAAACGAGAACGTTCGCCGCCGGGATGGGATTTAGTAAAACAGATCAGGCGATGATCTCCACTGCCGCAGCAGAACTATCCACTAACATATTGCGCTATGCCGGAAAAGGCGAGCTTTTTCTGCGAATCGTCAGGAATATGGATCGCATAGGAATAGAAATAATCGCCGTTGATAAAGGCCCCGGGATAACGGATGTGGAAAAAGCCATGGAAGACAGCTACACCACAACCAAAGGCAGCCTGGGGCTGGGCTTGCCAAGCGTCAGAAGGATAATGGACGATTTTAAAATTGAAACCTCACCCGGAAAGGGAACGCGGATCACGGTCCTCAAATGGAGGAAACGTGAGAAGAGTTGATTATCATCTGGTTTTCCGTGCGCTCCTGGGAGATGCTGACGAGTGCGGTGATGTCGGTGTCGTCAAAGTATATAACAATCATTGCTTCCTCGGGCTTATCGATGCCCTGGGTCACGGGAAGGATGCCCATAAAGTCGCTCGTATGGCCTGCGATTACCTTGAGGGAAAAATTGACGATGACCTTGTCGTTATGATGCAGGGGCTCCACGCGCATATGAAGGGAACAAGGGGGGGGGTCGCCGCGCTATGCCGCCTGGATATCAATACCGGTGATCTTATGTATGTGGGGACAGGCAATATATGCGTAAAAATTCTGGGGCCAAGAGCTTTCACTTTCGTACCCCGGGACGGCGTCATCGGCTGGGTGATGCCCACTCCTCGTGAACAGCACCGGAGGCTTTATGTAAATGACATTCTGGTGATGTACTCAGACGGGATCAGAGCTCACTTTGATCCCCTTGAATGTGCCGGACTGTTCAACGAAACTGCAGAATCCATTGCCCATGGATTACTCAAGCAATTCGGCAAAAAGGACGACGATGCATCATGCATAGCATTGAGGTATTTGACATGATTACGCTTGGATACATGTCCCTGGCAGATTCTGACGGGGCCGTAGAAACGCGAAAGAAGATTCGGCGGCTTGCCGATAATCTCGGTTTTACTAAAATACATGCAACACGGCTTGAAACGATTGTGTATGAAATCTGTAGATTGGGGTGTCGCCAGGGCAAAAGCATGCAGATTGAAGCCGGATTAACGCCCATAGGCTCACGCACGGCTCTATTCCTGGACTTTCACAGTTCTGAGAGGATTGAAAACATAAACAGTATCGCCAGGTTCTTTGATGACTTTAAGGTGAAGAAAGCCAACGGCGAGTTAACACGTCTCTCAACTCTCAAATTTCTTCCTGAATCAGGCCAACAGTTATCTTCTGAACTTATAGAAGAACAGAAAGCGATGCTTGCCCGTCCTTCCAGAAATGAGGTTCTGAATATTCTGAAGGGAAAAAACGAAGAAATGGAGGCAAAGGCCCTGGAAATGACCAAACTCAGCCAGGCCGTTACCCACAGCCCTGTTTCGATTATGATAACGGATGAAAGTGGGCGAATCGAGTATGTGAACCCCAAGTTTTTTGAGAATACAGGCTTCCATGCCGATGATGTACTGGGCGAAAATCCCCGTATTCTAAAGTCGGGAGTCCATCCTAAAGAGTTTTATGAATCCATGTGGAAAACAATCCTGTCAGGACAGCAATGGCACGGGGAATTCTGCAATCTGCGTAAGGATGGCACGATTTTCTGGGAATCCACCAGCATATCGCCTGTCCGCAACTTCGATGGCGAAGTCAAATACTTTGTGGCTGTGAAAGAAGATATCACTAAACGTAAGGAGATGGATAAAGAACTTCAGGACCGTGTTGACGAGCTTTCCAGGTCCCGGAAGGCGATGTTGAACATTCTAGAGGATCTTGATGAAGCCAGGCAGGCGGCCGACTCTGCGGCTCAAGCCAAGACGGACTTTTTAGCTAATATGAGCCACGAGATCCGCACCCCCATGAACGCCATCATCGGATTTTCAAGTTTGGCGATGAAAACAGAGCTGAACCGCAAGCAGCGAGACTACCTTCAGAAGATTCAGCAATCGGGGCAGCATCTCCTCGGCATCATTAACGACATACTCGATTTCTCGAAGATCGAGGCGGGCAAGCTGTCTGTGGAACAGACAGAATTTGAGCTGGAAAAAGTACTGAATAATGTATCCAATCTCATTTCTGAAAAAACATCGGCAAAAGGGCTTGAGCTGGTGTTCCGCGTTGGAAAAGGAATACCCAATTGCCTGGTGGGCGATCCCCTGAGGTTGGGACAAATCCTGGTTAATTATGCAAATAACGCCGTCAAATTCACCGATCATGGAGAGGTCGTCGTTTCCGCCGAGGTTGTTGAGGAAACGGGCAACGATGAGCTCATCCGTTTTGCCGTCCGGGACACGGGCATTGGACTGACGGAAGAGCAGAGAGGCAAACTGTTCCAGTCCTTTCAGCAGGCCGACACCTCCACGTCAAGAAAATACGGCGGGACCGGGCTGGGACTTGCCATCTCAAAGAAGCTTGCCGGCCTTATGGGCGGCGATGTGGGGGTGGAAAGCATACACGGCAAAGGCAGCACCTTCTGGTTTACGGCGCGACTGGGCAAGGGCATTGCCAAAGCGAAAAATTTTCTGCCTGATCCCGACCTGCGCGGGCGGCGGATGCTGGTGGTGGATGACAACCAGATGAGCCGTGATGTCCTCTCCGATATGCTTGCCGGCATGTCTTTCACGGTTAATGATGTGGATTCCGGCAAGGCGGCGCTGCAGGAGATCCGTTCAGCAGTTGATGAAGGCAAGCCTTACGAGATCGTATTGTTGGACTGGCAAATGCCGGAAATGGACGGCATTGAAACGGCCAGGGCCATCAGGGAACTGCCGTTGGGCAGGCTCCCCCACATGATCATGGTCACGGCTTTTGGCCGCGAGGAGGTATTGAAGGAAGCGGCCCTGGCAGGACTCGAAGAAGTGCTCATCAAACCGGTCAGCTCTTCGACGATGTTCGACACGCTGGTACAGGTTCTGGGCGGGCGTCGCCAAGAAAGACCGGAAGAGGATCAATCGCCCCTGCCGTTAATTGAAAATCTTGCCGCAATTAAGGGTTCATCCATTTTGCTTGTCGAAGATAATGAGTTTAACCAGCAGCTTGCCTGCGAGCTTCTCGGCGATACCGGGTTCAAGGTAGATGTGGCGGAAAATGGTCAGAAATCGATTGAGATGCTGGAAAAACATGTCTATGATCTCGTCCTTATGGATATGCAGATGCCGGTCATGGACGGTGTTACAGCCACCCGTGAAATACGTAAAGATGAACGCTTTAAGGACTTGCCCATTATAGCCATGACGGCGAACGTCATGGAATCTGACCTTGAAAAATGCCGTGAAGCGGGAATGTGGGATCATATCGGCAAACCCATAGACCCCGATGACCTGTTCGGAAAGTTGCTCAAGTGGGTGAAACCCCGTCAGGCTGGGGAGGTCCGAGAGGCTACAGGGATGCCTTTGCAAACAGAAAAGGAAGAACCAAAACCGGCAAGTCAGGACAGTCCGCCCGATATTCCCGGTCTTGACACGGCCCTTGGTTTAAAGCGGTTCCTTGGCAAGAAAACCTTCTATTTCGATATGTTGAGAAAGTTTGCCGAGAAACAGGTGGCGGTGCCGATCCAGATACATCAGAGCCTGGCAGCCGATGACCGGGAGACAGCGGAGCGGCTGGCCCACAGCATTAAAGGGGTCTCAGGAAATATCGGTGCTACAAGTGTCCAAGGGGTAGCGGCTGAGCTTGAACATTCTATCAGACATAATGATTCTCCGGAAAAGACCAGTGAGATCCTTTCACGTTTTGAAAATACCCTGGGTGAACTGATCCGGTCGCTCAGCATGGCCCTGGGAGGTACAACACCCCCCCCCCCCCCCCCCCCCGCCCGGGCCCCCCCCCCCGAGACACCGGTGCGGAGAAAACTCCGGGGCCGCCTGGAAAACTCGGACTCCGAGGCTGGGGAAATTTTTGAAAATTCCAGGGAAGATTTATCGGCGGCCATCTCAGCCGCGGACCTGGTTCAGGTTGCGAGGGCTATTGAAAACTATGATTTTGATGAGGCGGCCAATTTCTGCCGAAGAGCCCTGGAAAATATCGGAAATTAAGACTATAAACAGAGCCTAAAACCCAATTAAATGAGGACGCCATGGTCGATAATATTTTTATTGAAACAAAGCCTATAGTTCTGGTGGTGGACGACACGCCGGAGAATCTTGCGCTGGTGAGCAGTCTGTTAAAAGATGAATACATGGTAAAAGTTGCCAATCGCGGAGAACGGGCCTTGAAGGTAGCGGCCACCACACCCAGGCCCGATCTGATCCTGCTCGACATCAATATGCCGGAAATGGACGGATATGAAGTGATCCAGAAGCTGAAGGCCAGCCCGGAGACAGCGGATATACCGGTTATCTTCCTTACCGCCAAGGCCGAAGTGGAAGATGAGCAGAAAGGGTTTGAACTGGGGGCGATTGATTATATCACAAAACCCATCAGCCCGCCGATTGTTTTGGCTCGGGTGAAGACCCATCTGGTTCTTAAAAGTGCCCAGGATTTCCTTAAGAATAAAAATGAATACCTGGAAGAAGAGGTCCGGCGACGAATGAAGGAACTATAGACTGCCCAGGACATGACCATCATCGCCATGGCGTCTTTGGCGGAAACACGGGACAGCGACACCGGCAATCATATCCGCCGCACCCAGAACTATGTGAAGATCCTGGCCAGGAAGCTCCAGAACCATCCCCGTTTCAGACAGTTCCTTACCGATGAAAATATAGAACTCCTCTACAAGTCGGCGCCGCTCCATGATATCGGCAAGGTAGGCGTGCCGGACCGAATTCTTCTTAAACCCGGCCGTTTTACCCCTGAGGAATTTGAGATCATGAAAAGCCACACCACTCTGGGGAAAAATGCTATTGAAGCGGCCGAAAAGCTCCTCGATGAGCCGAACTCGTTCCTGTGCCTTGCCAAGGAACTCGTCTATTCCCATCAGGAAAAATGGGATTGCAGCGGATACCCTGAGGGAATCGGCGATGAAATCCCAATCTCGGCCAGGTTGATGGCCTTTGCCGATTTCTATTATGCCCTTATATGCCGTCGCGTCTATAAGGACCCCATGCCTCACGAAAAAGCGGTTCAGATTATCAAGGAAGGCTGGGGGATCCACTTCGATCCCGATGTTGTGGATGCCTTTGTGGAAATCGCCGATGAGTTCAAGGCGGTGGCAGCGCATTTCACGGATTCGGTTAAGGATATTCTGAAAAAAGCCGAATACATAAAAGAGGCCCTGGGTGAGTAAATTGCCGGAGGAAAATGATATGACCATAGAATCCATCCCCACCCGGGGAAGAACGCTCAATTATGCGGCGCCGGTTTATGATTTACTGGAACCGCTGCTGATGCTGGGCAAACAGGAGGAGATCAACACGCTTTTGGCGGACCTCCTGGAAATTGAGAAATTTCATCGGGTCCTGGATATCGGATGCGGAACCGGAATCGTAACGGAAGCGGTCGCAAAACGGCTTGACCCGAATGCCGGGGGATACGCCATGGGCATTGATGCTGCCGGCAAAATGGTGGAAGGCGCCCGAAAAAAAAGGGGGAGCGCAACCTGCCGGTTTGAGGCGGCGGCTGCCGAAGATTTGCCGTTTGAAGATGAATCCTTTGATTCGGCCGTATCCAGTATGTTTTTTCACCATATTCAGCTTGATCTGAAAAAAAGAGCCCTTTCCGAAGCCTGTCGGGTACTGAAGACCGGAGGACGCCTGGTGATTGCAGACATGCATATTCCCACAACCTTCTGGGGTTCGGTGACGTCCCATGTGTCGCGATGGTTTTTTATGCAGCCCCAGATCGGAGAAAATATCCGTGGCGTG
>CAYTSY010000167.1:3927-6227 GCA_964440555.1 uncultured Desulfobacteraceae bacterium | reverse complement strand
ATGCGACGGATGAAAAAGCCTGCTATGAAGGTTATTGCAGGCTGCCCAGATAAACCCGGCCCTTTTGGTTTTTTGCCGCTGCGCCGTGTTTGCCCGATGCCGGCGGCGGATAAACTTTTGACGTATATTCGGAGGCAATGATGGCTGAAAAATCAGATAAAAAAGAAAAAATACCCCGGCAACCCATGCCGGAGCAAAAACCCGATGTTCGGAAGCGAAATTTTGATGAAGTTCCTCTCGGCCTGAGCACCGATGCGGCAATGCTGGAGGCTCAGCGGTGCATTCAGTGCAAAAAGCCGGGCTGTGTGACGGGCTGTCCCGTGGGCGTTGATATCCCGGGATTTATCAGACTGATCAAAGAAGAGGATTTCAAAGGCGCGGCCCGGAATCTGTGGACTAAAAACAGTTTGCCCGCGGTTTGCGGCAGGGTTTGCCCCCAGGAAATTCAGTGCGAAGGCGAATGCATTCTGGGTAAATCCGGAGAACCGGTGGCCATTGGAAACCTGGAAAGATTTGCAGCCGACTATGAACGCGTGCATGGAACCGGCGAGCTTCCCCCCATGGCGAAGTCCACAGGAAAGAAAGTCGCCGTCGTCGGGTCCGGGCCTTCCGGTCTTACCGTTTCCGGGGATCTGATCGCCAAAGGCCACGAGGTCCACCTGTTCGAAGCGTTTCATCGTCCCGGCGGTGTTCTGGTTTACGGCATTCCGGAGTTTCGTCTGCCAAAGGAAATCGTTTTCAATGAAGTGGGGTTTCTGGAAAAGCTCGGCGTAAAACTGCAATTAAACGCGGTGGTGGGAAGAATCGTCTCCGTGGATGAGCTTTTTGCAGAAGGATTTGATGCGGTTTTTCTGGGCGTAGGCGCCGGCCTTCCCCGGTTTTTAAATATTCCCGGAGAAAACCTTATCGGCATTTTATCGGCCAATGAGTATTTGACGCGGATAAACCTGATGAAAGCGTATCGTTATCCGGAATACGACACACCGGCGCCCAAAGCCAAAGATGTGGTGGTGTTCGGCGCCGGCAACGTGGCCATGGATTCCGCCAGAACGGCCATGCGGCTGGGGGCTGACCGGGTCCGCATCGTGTATCGCCGGTCCAGAGAGGAAATGCCGGCAAGAGGGGCGGAAATCCATCATGCCCAGGAAGAGGGGATCGAGTTTTTTCTGCTGACCAATCCCACCCGGTTTATCGGCAATGAAAGCGGCCGGCTGACCGGCGTGGAGTGCCTGAAAATGGAACTGGGCGAGCCGGACGAATCCGGCCGGCGAAGACCCGTTCCCGTCAAGGGCTCGGAATTTCAACTGGACTGCGACCTGGCGGTTGTGGCTGTAGGCGCGGGCGCAAATCCCTTGCTGACCCAGACTACTGATGGGTTGAACCTCAACAAAAGCGGCTACATCATCGCTGATCCGGAAACCGGCAAAACCACCAAAAAAGGGGTCTGGGCCGGGGGAGACATCGTCACCGGTTCGGCCACGGTTATTCTGGCCATGGGGGCCGGGAGAAAAGCGGCCGACGCCATTCATCAATACCTTGTTTGGGGCTGGTAAGGCAGGTCCTAAGGGCGTTTTTTAAAAACGGCAAACAACACCGTCATTCGCGTTGTTTGCCGTTTTGATTTCGGCTTGTTATAATGCTTCATCAGACCGTTTACCGGTCATGCTCTCGATCTCAACTTTCACGACTGCCGTGGCCCGGATGAAGTTTTCATCAAACGAATACACGGCGTCCGAATACTGGGCCATGATAATGGTCAAGGCTTTTTCTTTTTCCTTTTCATCCTCGACAAAAGAAGCCTTTCCGAATCCGATGACGCTTTTAAACTTCATTCCCCAAAAGCATGCATCTTCGGCTTGAACCGTCGCAGCCCCGATGTCGAACTCAAAGCACACGTTGGGGTTCTTTTTGAGGATATCGACCTTTTTCCCTTCTTTGGCCCCGTGAAAAAATAAGGTATTGTCCTTATATCCAAAGTTTAAGGGGACGATGTACGGCCGGCCGTTTTCCGACATGGCCAGGCGGCATACAACGGCCTCGCGGATAATCGCTTCGATTTCGGTTTTTTCCTTTACTTCCTTTTCACTTCTTCTCATAGGAGGATTCCTTTATATTTTATTTTTATTCACATCCACGTGTTGATTGATCTCATGCTGAATCAATAAAGTCGCGGATACGCCGAGCACCATGCTTCCGATAAATGCCTCGGTCCATGGCACAAAGGCCAATATCCAAGTCAGCAGGTTTAAAATCAAAACCAGTATGCCCAGACGCCTGTTATTCCACTTGCCGTGGGTGCA
>CAYTSY010000167.1:0-3917 GCA_964440555.1 uncultured Desulfobacteraceae bacterium | reverse complement strand
TCATAGGCAAAAAGGACTTCGAAAACAGACAGGCCCAAACCGAGGGTGACGACGCCGATCCAGAATACATGCACGGCATTATATTTGTTTTTTTGTATAAGGCGATTGACGCCTTCGGCCAGTTGAGGAACCACGTAGAATGTATAAAGCCCAAGCGTGGCGCCCATCCATAACACAAATTCCCATGGCTCCCTTTTGACCAGCCCGTCTTTTATTATGCGTATCTTCATAATTTTCATGCACTGTTTTCTGCCCGGGCCCTTTCCACAAGGTTCACCGCTGTTTTAATCCGCTCAAGCGCCTGTATAAGCGTCGACCGGGGGCAGGCGATATTCATCCGCTGAAAGCCCTCCCCGCCCGGCCCGAACATAGGACCGTCGTCCAGCCAGATTCTGGCCTCTTGACGCATAAAGGCATCGAGGGCCTTGCTTTCCAGTCCAAGCGCCCGGCAATCCAGCCACATCAGGTACGTCCCTTCCGGCCGAATGACCTTGATTTTCGGTATTTTTTCCCGGAAGTATTCGACGGCAAAATCAATGTTGGCATTAAGGTAGACCAAAAGCGCGTCCAGCCATTCGTCCCCCTGCCGGTAGGCAGCTTCGAGTGCGACGAGTCCGAAGGTATTGTCTGCGCCCAAAGCCAGGTTTTGCAGCAGGGTGTTGTATCTCTCCCGTATTTTTCGATCGGGGATGATAATCACCGAGGTTTTGAGACCGGCCAGATTGAATGTTTTGCTCGGGGCAATGCAGGTAATCGTTCTTTGCGCGATTTCTTCCGATATCGAGGCTGTTGGGACGTGTTTGGAACCCTTAAAAACCAGATCCGAGTGAATTTCGTCGGATACGAGAATGATGTCATTTTTGATGCAAAACTCGCCCACCCGGACCAGTTCCTCTTTCTCCCACACGCGGCCCACGGGATTATGCGGGCTGCACAGGATCATCAGGGGTGTCCGGTCAACAGCCTTTTTCCCAAGATTTTCGGTATTCATCCGGTACCGTCGGCCGTCCCATATGAGCGGGTTGTTTTCCACCCGCCTGCCGTTGCTGATAATGCTCCTTGCAAACGGATAATACACCGGCGGCTGGATAATAATCCGGTCTCCAGGCCGGCTGAAGGTCAGGATGCACAGGTTCAGCGCGGTGACCACGCCGGGGCTGTAGGTCAGCCACTCAGGCCGGATGTGCCACCCATGACGGCGCAAAACCCAGTCCACAATCGCGTCATGATAGGATTGGGGCCGGGTGGCATATCCGAAGATTCCGATCTCTGCCTGCTTTTTAAGGGCCTCGACAACGCAGGGCGCCGTGTTGAAATCCATATCCGCCACCCACATGGGCAAGATGTCTTCATCCCCGAAGAGGGTTTTAACGAGATCCCATTTCGCGCTGTTGGTGTTCCGGCGGTCAATGGCCTGATCGAAATCAACTTTCATGGGGTTCCTTATGGGTTGGATTACATGGCCGGATGCGACGTATAAAGGCAAACGATGCCTTCCTGCTGATTCAATTCCGCCTTTGTCGGCTCGCCGTCCAATACGTTTCTCATGATGTCGATGATTTCCTTTCCCACCGTCTGCATCGGGGCTCCGTCGAGGATTACGCCGGCGTTTACGTCCATATCATCGGCCATCCGATCATACATCCGGCCTGTACTGGCCACCTTGATCACGGGTACAATGGGATAACCGATGGGATTGCCCCGCCCGGTTGTAAAAATCATAAGCTGGCTTCCCGCGGAGGCAACACCTGTCATGGACTCCAGATCATACCCCGGCCCATCCATCAGCACAACTCCTTTTTGGGACGGCGTTTCCCCGTACCCGATGACTTCGTTGATGGGACGGCTTCCCGCCTTGACGATACATCCCAGGGATTTTTCCCTTATGGAGGTCATGCCCCCATCCATATTCCCGGGGGAAATGACATAAGCGGCAAGAGGTCCCATCAGGTTGCGTGTCAGGGCTTCCGCATCGGCGATCATCCTGGCCGTCTGTTTTGCGACTTCCGGATTGCAGGCTCTTCTCTCCAGAATATGGCTGGTCCCGATCATTTCCGTATCCTCGGTCAAAATGACCGTGCCGCCCAGATCCACCAGCCAGTCAGATACCAGGCCGACGCTCGGATTGGCTGTTATTCCCGAAAAGGCATCCGAACCGCCGCATTGCAGGCCCAGGATGATCTTGTCCATGGGCAGGGGCCGGCGCTCCAGCCGGGCTGATTCCGAAAGCATCCCGTTGACGATGCCGATGCCCTTTTCCGTTGACTTTTTTGTCCCGCCGACATCCTGAATATTGAAATATTCAACGGGTTTTCGGGAAGCATGGATGGCTGCGGCCAGATCCGCTGCTTTGATGACCTCACACCCCAATCCCACAATGAGGACAGCCGCCACGTTCGGATGTTTTCCAAGATTCGCCAGAACCCGGGCATGCATCATGGCTTCAACCGCCCTGCCGCAGCCGTGCCCGTGATATAAAGGGACAACCTGGGGAACCGCACGCGCAATGGCCGCCACAACGCCATTGGCACAGGCTACGGAAGGGATGACGATCACATGATTGCGAATCCCGGCGGAACCATCCGGTCTCTCGTAACCCCAAAAAGTTTCCATCATGATCACCCCTTCCTTTCTTCGATATCAAGGTTGTGCAAATGGACCCAGTCGCCTTTCCGGACAGGCTCTTTGGCCTCCCCAATAATTTCTCCGTATTTGACGACCGGCGCACCCGCCGGGATATCCGCCAGGCTGACCTTGTGACTGTAGGCGATATCCGTCCGTACCGTCAGGGTCCTGCCGTCCGGTAAGGCCAGTTCCTCACCTTTTTTGAGGTCTCTCAGGGCAATGGCCACATTGTCCAGGGGATGGATGATGATTACCTGCGATGCCATAATCGAACCTTTCCAAGGGTATTTATTCCGAGTGGGATTTCTCTGACGCCATCACCAGTTATCATGTTTTTTGGTCAATTGAAATCGGCGTGAGTCAAAAATATCTCACGGCCCTCGATTCCCCTTGCCGTATTGACTTAAAATCAGGGAGCTTTGGCAACTTCGTACTTAATAGGCATCCACACAAATGACATTTCATGATAAAGTTGAAGTCACCTGACGGTATGAAGCGCAGCGGACCATAGGTCAGGTGGACTGGCCTGATAATTGTTATGCCCTCAAAAGCAAAAACAAAAAAATGGTGCAAACTGACACTATCTCCATTTCAATGCGGGGTTCGCTTCAGCGATAGGCTTCTTTTCTGTGAGCTACCTTTACTACCCAAACTGTAAGCTCATTATCTTGAATTGAATATAAAATACGGTAACGGCCTTGGCGAAGACGATACCGTTCTTGGCCACTCAGTTTTTGTGAACCATTTGGCCTTGGATTTATTGACAGCGATTCGACCTTTTCAAGAATTTTTTTTAATTGTGCTTTCGGAATGGACTCAAAATCCTTCCAAACCGAATTCTTGAACAGAACTTTATATTCGGCCATCTTTTTTTAGCCTTTTGACCATTTGTTCGTAACTGATTACGGGTTCATGGGCTCTCTCCTCAAAGGCCAAAATATCCTCGGCGTCCTCCGACAAGGCCTGCCTAACAGCTTCGTTTATAAGTTCGGACATTGACCTGGACGTTTCAAGAGACTTGATTCGTAGCGCTTGGTGCAATGCAGAATCCAAATATATGGTTGATCTTTTTGATAATGCTGTCATTTTGCCCACTCCTGTTTGCTGTTTGAACACAGTGACATGATAGCATCATGACATCAATATGTCAAATTGTTGAAGCGAACGCAAAATTGAGGGGTGCGCGCACGATATCTCCTACGAGGCCCGGGAGTTATCCGCATCCCCTCCAATGGCATGATAATTGTTGTGGCCTCAAAAACAAAAAGCAAAAAAACGGTGCAATTGACCCG
>CAYTSY010000166.1:0-6267 GCA_964440555.1 uncultured Desulfobacteraceae bacterium | reverse complement strand
TCCAGTGATATGTACATTCAGAAGGCCGCGCAGTCTCATAATACTCCGCTGTCTATTCTGGTAGATTTGGGACTGGTCGGTTTTATTCTGTTCTTCTTCATGGTATTTTATATTTTCTGGGGTTGCAGGGTTCTGTATACGAAATTGCCGGACAAATGCTTCCTTGGGAAAGATCTGCCGGTCATACTTGGCGGAACAATTCTTATTTTTCTGGTTAATATTCAGACTATTGAGATGCGCTATTTCCTCTTTCCGAACAGCCTGGTTTTCATGATTGCCGGCATAGTCGTCGGGCTGAACCAGAGGAGTGGCGATATTCAGCATGAAAAAAATTAATGTATTGATCCTTACACATTCTCTCCATATCGGCGGTGCTGAGAACCATGTATACAACCTCATTACAAACATAAATAATACTAAGTACAATTTTACTGTCTTATGTTTATTTGAATTGGGAGCTGTGGGAAAAATGATCTCGGAAAGCGGCATTAAGACTTATCACAATGTGATGAGGAATAATCTCGACCTGTTAGGGTTCCGGGAGCTTATTCGCATAGTTAGGAATGAAAAAATCGATATCCTATATATCGTGCTTACTCCCGTGACTTTGTTCTGGGGCACTTTTTGCAAAATGTTTGCAGATGTTCGGGCCATCATAACAAGGTCAACCACTATGCAACCCAATTATCGTGTCCCGCGAAGGCGTAAAATAATCACTTCACTGACACTTAACTTTGTTGATAAGGTTGTCGCGCAGTCGTATTCACACAGGGATTACCTGATTAATTGCAGCGGTTTTGACGCGAAGAAAATATTTGTAATATACAATGCCGTTAACATGGAAAAATTTAAGAAAGGGGCTGAAATAGTTGCGGCAGAACGATTATTGAACATCCCTCCCGGAGATTTTATTGTCGGGATGGTCGCCAGGCTGGAACCGGAAAAAAGAATTATGACTTTTTTAAGGGCTGCGAGAATAGTTCTCGATTCAATTCCCCGGACGCATTTTTTCATTGCTGGCGATGGAAAAGAGACAAACAAATTACACGAAGAAGCAAGGGCACTGAAAATTGAGACGAATGTACATTTTTTAGGGACAAGAAAAGACGTTCCTCAGCTTGTTTCATTGATGGATATAGGAGTTTCATCGTCAGTTATGGAAACCTGTTCTAATACTATACTGGAATATATGGCGGCTTCAAAGCCTGTTGTTTCAACCGATGCGGGTAGTAACGCGGAATTAGTTGTCGATACCGTTACGGGCTTTGTAGTTCCACGTGAAAATTATGAGGCAATGGCTGATGCATTGATAAGACTTCTGAAAGATGAACGTCTTGCAAAGAAAATGGGAGAAGCTGGCAGGAGAAGGGCAGAGGAGATGTTTGCAATTCAACGAATGATTAATGAGTATGATGAATTATTTACTCACATTATGACCTGACAGATGCAGTGCTGAAGATCATTATTCAAAATTAATGGAAATTTTCAAGAAGGAAACCAAAGCTCAGTAATGATTGTTACTTTCCGCGGTGTAAAAACCTTTATTTTTTTCTGGGTACTGCTTATAGGTGGCAGGCCCGAGAGTTGGGGCAGTTATGCAGAATGGAGACAAACGGGACCAGGGGGTGGCGGCGCAGTGCAGGCCTTCGGATTTGATCCTGTGGATCAAAATCGGGTTTACCTTACTTCCGATATGGTGGGAGTTTTTGTAAGTGATGATTCAGGTGATCACTGGAGATGGAGCAGTTATGGGGCGTCAAACCAGTTAGGCGGCATCGCCGTTGATCCCGATAATCCGGATTTGATCTATGTTGTGGGGCCAAAAGGAATCTATCAGTCCACGGATAAGGCAAAACATTGGCATCTGGTCTACAGTAAAGGCAATGGCTTCAGGGGCGTGAACAATGAAAGTTTCTGGCCTCTTCGAAAATCGATATTCGGAACTCCTGGGCAGTCAATAGGCATAAGTTCAACAGGTGTTGTTTATGTATGCACTGAAGCAGGCGATGTTATTGTCAGCCGGAGTAAAGGCCGGACATGGAGTCGAGTATCAGTAGGAGGGAATAGTTCAGTCATTAACGTTATCCCTGTTTATGGGAAAAAAGTTGTTTCCGCCTTCGCGGCGGACGGCATTTATCTAAGCATGGATGAAGGATATACTTGGAGTAAAACGTTGTCTTCGGGAGGTGGGCATCTTCTGACCATGGCTGCTCATCCGGTTAATAGGGATATTCTTTATGCTCTCGTCAGCAAACACCCTGTCCCTGCAGATCAATATACTCGTTATGAAGTTACAGCAGACTTATTTCAAAGCCGGGACAGCGGTTCAACATGGGAAGTTATACATAATTTTAAAAAAATTATTCTCAGCAGGGGAAGGCGCAGGATAGATGTAGGCAAAGACGGAACACTGGTACTCTTGACTGCTCAAGGACCGATAAGGAGTCTAGATGGAGGCAAAACATGGTCGGGTTCACAGATTGAAGGCAGGAGAAATGATGCTTTTATATACAATGAATTGAAAGGAAAGCCGGATGGCCCGCTCTCTATATACGCAGATCCCCGTGAAACAGGGAGATGGTATATGACGGACATGCTGTCTGCATACAGAAGCGATGATAATGGAGGCACATGGCATTATATCGTAGATGGATTACGGGAGCAGGCATATTGGTTTGTAAAAGTGAATCCGAAAGATCCAAGCAGGGTTATAGCTTCCGATCTTGATCACGGACTGATTGCAAGCTCTGACGGAGGCGACTCATGGCGAAACGTGATTATTGAAAATCCGTACGAAGAATGCGATGAGTTGCGCTTCTCACCAGATGATGTTACAGCAAAAATATTGTATGCATTCTTCTTTTATCCTTACCCTTATATTGCGAAGAGTCCGGATGCTGGTGAGACCTGGAGTGTTTTGAAAAGGTGGAAGGAGAAGAAAGACAAATACCAGCCTATGAACGGATTTTGTCTTACCGGCGGGGAGAAGTTTCCCGTTATGTACGTGGGAGAACCGAATGTAGGGATATGGAAGAGCGTTGACGACGGCAAGAGTTGGATAAATAAGAGCTCTGGTCTTCCACAACCGGAAGAAATTGCATATATTCAGTTTCTTGAATCGGATAAAAGGGGCTATATATATGTCGGCATCGCCTCGGAAAAAAGGGGTAAAGGGGGCATCTTCAGAAGTACGGACGGCGGAGAAAACTGGGTTTCTCTTAACCGGGGTCTGGAAGGTTTATGGCCGCGACGCAAAAGCTTCGAGATTGACCCAAATAATCCTGATATATTATGGGTGGGTTCAGGGAGGGCGGTGTACAGGAGCATTGATGCGGGAATGAGTTGGGAGAAACGAATTGACGGCGTCTTCGCCAGTGCAATTCTTGTTGAACCCGGCAATTCAGATGCAGTGTATGTTGCGTCATTTTCAGGCGGGGGACCTCTGGAACAGTACAGTGAAGGCATATACAAGTCGGTAGACGGCGGGAACTATTTTTTTCGAATATCCGGAGATCTTTTCAAAACTATAGGATCAAGTTATCGGATATATGATTTCGAGTACGGTTGGAAAGGACCTGGAATTATATGGGCTGCTCCAAATGGGGGCGGATTAATATATACGGTTTCACCTTTTTCTGAGTTAAGATGAGACCTGGACTATAAGTCTGCTGCAGACAAGAATAGCAAATGAATATACGTTTTTCGTAAATGAATTTGCCAATGACTATTACATGAGTTCTACCAGAATAGAAACAGGGAGCTCGCCAGGAAGATGGGTGAAGCGGGGGAAGAAATTGTGAAAGATAAATTCACTTTGCAGAAAATGATAATGAGCTGTCAGGAAATATTTACATATTCGCTGAAATGATCTGGAAGTGAAGATTCTTCTTGTCAATAATTTTTATTATAATCGGGGGGGAGATTGCACATATCTGTTCTCCCTGAAAAAACTCCTGGAAAGCAAGGGGCATAACGTTGCAGTTTTTTCAATGCAGCATCCGGAGAATTTTGAGTCTGAAAATGCCGGATATTTTGTGAGCTATATAAACTATGCTGAAGAAATAAGAAAAAAGAATTTTTTTTCAGGTCTTAAAGTTTTGTCGAGGAGTATTTATTCGTTAGAGGCTAAGAACACAATTGAAAGCCCACTCAGGAATGCAAAGCCTGATATAGTGCATCTTAATAACATACGCCACCACATAACTCCCTCCATAATCTATGCTGTTAAAAAATGTAATATTCCCATAGTCTGGACATTGCATGATTACCAGCTTATTTGCCCTAACATTTCTTTTTTGTGTCATGGAAAAGTTTGTGAACGTTGCAGGAAAAGAAAATATTTCTGGCCCCCGATTGTAAGATGCAAGAAAAATTCCTGTTTGGCGAGCACAATGGCGGCTATTGAACACTCAGTCCAAATGATTTCCGGAGTATATGATTTGGTAGATGCCTTTATCTGTCCGAGCATGTTCCTTAGAGATAAATTTATCGAGTACGGATTTAACGAAAATAAATTATATTATCTCAAGCATTTTATTGATGAGCTATGCCCTAATGGAAGTGCGGCAGGAGACGAATATTATCTTTATATAGGGAGAATATCTGAAGAAAAGGGGGTAAAAACACTTATTGATGCTGCAAGTGGAATTAAATCACATAAGCTTAAAATCGTAGGCGTTGGTCCCTTGAAGGAAGAACTGATGTCATATGTCGAGTCAACAATAAATGCGAACGACACAATAGAATTTTTGGGTTACAGGAAAAGACCGGAAGTAATGGAATTGCTCAAAAAATGTAAATTTGTGGTTTTGCCGTCAGAATGGTATGAGAACTTTCCTTATGCGGTATTAGAAGCATTTGCATGCGGCAAACCTGTTATTGGTTCAAGGATTGGAGGTATTCCCGAGTTGGTAATAGATAAAAAAACTGGTTTGACTTTTGAACCGGGAAATGCGGATGATTTGATTTCAAAAATTGAATACTTGATCACACATCCTGATGAAATTATAAAAATGGGGGAAAATGGCAGATCGCTTACAAAAAAAGAATTGAATTCGGATAAACATTATGAAAAATTAATGGGAATTTATCGGAATGCCATGATTAAAATTCAAAAGTAATAAAATTGAGAAGGTGGTTTTTAAGAGGAGAGTTTTTTGAATGAAAATAGCAGTTGTTGGTACGCGCGGATTTCCAGGGGTACAGGGGGGCGTAGAGAAGCATTGTGAAAAACTGTATACACACTTAGCTGAAAAAGGATGTTGTGATATTAGTGTATTTACGAGAAAACCATATACTTCTCTACAGATAACGAAATATAAAGGGGTAACATTAATACCAGTTGGCTGTCCCCGAAGTAAATTTTTCGAGGCAATCGTTCATACTTTTATATGTGTTCTAAGGGCGCGCAAACTGAAGCCCGACATAGTACATATACACGCAATAGGCCCGTCTTTTTTCACTCCTATTGCAAGAGCTTTGCGCATGAAAGTGGTAGTTACGAGTCACGGCCCTGATTATAAAAGGGAAAAATGGTCTTTCCATGCAAAAGCATTTCTGAGATTATGTGAACGGATTGGGATGATTTTTGCTAATGAGGTAATTGCCATTTCAAACAATATTGCAGAGGATATCAAAAGGAATTATGGCAGGGATGTGAAAGTTATCCCGAATGGCGTAGAGATACCTCAGCCTGCTGAGACCAGGAAAATTCTTGAGAAATATAATTTACACGAGAGGAAATACTTTCTTGCGGTCGGCAGATTTGTGCCGGAAAAAGGATTTCATAATCTGATAACGGCCTTCAGCAGCCTGGACTTTAAAGATTATAAACTTGTTATTGCAGGCGACGCGGACCATGAAGACAATTATAGCCGGGATTTAAAAGAACAGGCTGGTAAATGTAAAAATGTTGTCCTTACAGGATTGGTATCAGACCAGCCGCTGCGTGAGTTGTATAGCCACGCAGCTCTTTTTGTCCTGCCTTCATATTATGAGGGCCTGCCTATAGCTTTGCTTGAAGCAATGAGTTATGGGTTGCCATGTATTGCAAGCGATATTCCGGCTAATAAAGGTATCCGGTTATGAGTAGAAAAATATTTTATGGCTGGTGATGTTAAATCTATTTCATCAAAGATGCGTGAATTTTCGAATAAACAATGGGATAGACAAGACAGAGAAAAGCAGATAAACATGATTCATGAACTGTTTAACTGGGAAAGAATAGCGGACGAAACCTTGGAAATCTATAGAAAAGCAGTTTCATGA
>CAYTSY010000165.1:0-6445 GCA_964440555.1 uncultured Desulfobacteraceae bacterium | reverse complement strand
AAGAGCACGAAAGGGCATAAGAATATATAATATTTTCAGCTTCGTGTACTTCGTGATCTTCGTGGTTTATAAAAATTTAGGCATAATGGCCACTTTTTACGAGACCATCAAAGTTGATGGCTGTTATACCTGATTATTCGGCGTTGATTTTCTTCCTTTCCCCTTTCGACTTTCAACTTTTTTTTAGTTTTTCATTGCAGCAGTATCGGACATATCGCTCATCAGATCGGCAAACCGGTTATAGGTGTCAGCCATATCGTTATAGGAGCGGCGGGCGTCGATCAAATTTTCCGCCACCGCATTGCGGGTAAAGTCTATGGCTGATGTTTTGAGTTCACCTGAGAGGATGTTTATTTTATCCTGTACTTTCCGTTCCACCTGATCCTGAATCAGCGTCGGAATTTTATCAGCAAGGGAACTGATCAATCTGCCGTCTTCCGCTGCCCGCTTCAGATCCTTTCCTTCCTCAAGAACCGTCCGGATATTGGTCATGGTGTTGTTGACCACTGAAAGCGCACTGTTAATATCGCGGATGGTCCGGTAAACGCCATAGGCCGCATAAAAAAAACAGGATTGCAAGAATAACGCGCACACAATTACAACAAGATATTTCTGAAATAATTTCATCATAAACCCCTCCGCATTCATAAAAACCGCCAAAATCAAAAAAACCGCACCCCCCCCAAAAAAGTACCCCCCGCTCAGCGTCAGCAAAAGGGGGTTGTGACCTCTATCAAAAATAGGCCGGAACGGCAGACAAAGCAAGGTTATTTTACACCGAACCTTTAACATCCGTCTGACAATTTTCCCTTTTCTACGGAAATTCCCTTTCTAAAATGATTGACCATAAAACAGATGAATGACATTTTGATTTTTATATGATAGGCATAATTTTAACTTTCAGACAGGTGAAAGCCTGTGTTCCAAATCGTTTATAGTTTCCGTTTTATCAAGGACAACACCATCGACAATGTTTTCAATACGATCAATCTTAATCACGAAACGTATGCCATAATCAAAAGGAGGAAAAACAATGGAAAACCAGGACCAGATTTACCGACAACTTCAAAAACACCTTGACAAAGAAACCGTAGGGTTTCCGGCAACTGCATCCGGATGCGAAATAACCCTTTTGAAACACCTGTTTACACCGGAGCAAGCCAAGGCTGCGATGTATCTGACGTACAAGCTCGAACCCATTGAAACGATCGCCAAAAGAGTGGAACCCGGCGGATACTCGGCTGAAGAACTGGAACGCCATCTGGATGAATGCGCCAGGTACGGTGTGATCACCCATCGGAAAAAAGACGGCGTCAAGGTGTATGGAACCCTGCATTATTTAATCGGTATGGCTGAAGCGGGCATGTATAAAGGCGCAACCCCTGAATGGTCAGCGGCGGTTATGGAATATATGGCGGACGGTCAATTTTTGCAAAAATTTCTAAACTCCAGGGTTTCCCAGATGCGGACCATCCCCATTGAGCAGAGCATCACCCCGGAGCTTCGTGTCGGTGCGTATGATGCATTGAAGGATCTTATTGAAAAATCACCGGGTCCGTTTTCCGTATATCCCTGCATCTGCCGGGAAAACGCCAAACATGCCAAGCACCCGTGCAAAAAGACATCCCGGACAGACACCTGTATGGCGTTCAACAATACGGCAAAAAATGCCATCGAATTCGCCGGAGCTCGAGAGATATCACGGGAAGAGGCATTGGAAATCCTGAGAAAGAACGCTGAAGACGGTCTTGTCCTGCAACCGGCCAACACCCAGGAAATCGATTATATGTGTTCCTGTTGCGCCTGCTGCTGCGGGCTGATTCAGATGCATAAAATGATGCCTGACGGCGTCAACCATTGGACCACCAATTTTCAGGCAGCCGTAGATGCGGACGACTGCACCGGCTGTGGTGAATGTGCCGAGGCATGCCAACTGGACGCCGTCGCCGTCAATGAGGATCAGGGTATCGCCGTCGTCAATCTCCTGCGCTGCCTCGGCTGCGGCAATTGCGTTCCCCACTGCCCGACGGAAGCCATAAAATTAAAGAAAAGGGGAAACGAATTCGTTCCCCCGAAGACCGCCGAAGAGCTCAATGAACTGATCATGTCGAACTGACAGGTGAAATCGAAAGCCCGGCCCGTCATATAGAAGCATGCGGTGTGGGTCGTATAGGTCAGTGCGTATAAGTGACTTTTACTCGTACACGCACCCGCTCACGTACACGTTTCCGGTTTTTTTCGTGTACCTGAACGGGTACGTGAAGAGACAATACCGCTCGCATTGGCATAAATTTTATTCTGCTTCATGGGAGGTCAGCGGTAAATTCTGTAATCGATATTGAACTGCTTGGCTTTGTAATTAAACTTCCTTACCGTGGTTTTCAGCAGCCAGGCAGCTTTGGTGGCATTGCCGCGGGTGTTTTTCAGGGCATCAATGACCATTTCCTTTTCGAGATTGGCCACCGCGTCCTCCATCGACAGGGCCGGCAAGGTATCGGATTCCGATCCTGTCTGAAGCGTCGGCGGCAGATGGTAGCTGTGTACGGCGCCTTCCTCGCAGAGAAGAACGGCCCGTTCGATGCAGTTTTCCAGTTCCCTGACATTTCCGGGCCAATGGTAGTCCATCAGCATATCAATGGCGGGAGTGGAAAAACGTCGGATGTCCTTGTTGTTCTCCTTTGTGTATTTTTCCAGAAAATGGTCGGCCAGGAGAAGGATGTCGGTCTTGCGTTCCCGGAGCGGCGGCATGTAAATGGGAAATACATTGAGCCGGTAGTACAGGTCGTTTCTGAAACCGCCGTCCTCGACCGCCTGTTCAAGGTTCTTATTGGTGGCGGCCATAATGCGCACATCCGATTGAATGGTCTTATGCCCGCCAACGCGCTCGAATTCTTTTTCCTGGAGAACCCGGAGCAACTTGACCTGTACTTCCAGATCAATGGAACCGATTTCATCCAGAAAAATACTGCCTTTGTTCGCCATTTCGAATTTACCCAGCTTCTGACGGATGGCGCCGGTAAAGGCGCCTTTTTCATGGCCGAAAAATTCGCTTTCAATGAGGTTGGCCGGCATGGCCGCACAGTTGACCTTGACAAAGGGGCTTGCCGCGCGAAGGCTGTTGTAATGAATGGAATTGGCCACAAGCTCCTTGCCGGTCCCGCTTTCTCCGCGGATCAGAACCGTGGCGTTGCTTTTGGATACCTGGGAGATCATCTGGAAAACTTCTCTCATCTTATTGCTGTTGCCGATGATATCCGTAATCTTATATTTATTTTTCAACTCGTTTTGAAGCCGCTCGTTTTCCTTCCGCAAACGCAGTTCTTCCAGCCGAATCGTCTCCAGGTTCCCGACATGCCGGGCGATCATGGTCGAAATAACGGCCATCAACTGCTGGGCTGTTTCCAGGGAATAGCTTGTATCCAGAGGCTTGTCCACGCTGATGGCGCCGATGACCTGGTTGCCTTTTTTTATGGGGTTGCAGATAAAGGAAAGCTCCCGCTCCTGTTTGGTCTTGCGCGAAGCCGTCCGGTTGAGAAAAAGCGGCTCTTCGCTGATTTTAGGAATGACAATGGGTTTTCCGGTCTCGATCACCCGCCCGGTTATGCCTTCACCAATCTTGTACTTGACGCTTTCCATGGTGGAAGAGGAGATTCCGTGGGCCACCTCGATGCCGATTTCATTGCTGAACGGGTTTAGAATCGTGATGGTCCCATGCGCCATCCCGATGGAATTGGACAAGGTCTCCAGGACTTTGTATAGGGACTGCTTTAAATCCAGGTGCTCGTTGAGCGCTTCGCTGATTTCATAAAGAAGGGAAACTTCTTCCAGTCGTTTCATGATGCCTTTAATAAAATAAAAATATTTATGATTTCAGGTGGGTTCGATGCGTTGTGCTAACCATCGGGTATCAACACCATGGGAATAAACACCAAAATGGCCGTCAAATCAACATCTATTTTATTTTTTCGATTCCCGCATCCCCTGTTGGCAGCCTTGACAAAATGCCTGGTACGGGTATAGATACGTAAGTTTTTTCGTTAGGCAGAAAATTGAAACGATCTGAACCACAGGTATGGAGGTGCAGGATCAGGAAATGAATCCTTTTAAATCGACCGGCTTAATCCTTTTGTTTTTTATTGCCATTGCGGCACATGGGGCTTTTTCCGCGGGATGCGCCCATCACGGCAATGCCCCGGAACTCAACACCTGGGTCGCGCCTTCCGCCGACCGGTTATGGGTTCCCCCGGGCAAGCCGATGGCTGAGAAGCCTCCGGAAAGCAAAGAGTCCGATATTCCCGCGGAACTGTTACAATCCGGCCGTAAGTGGAAACTGACGGACATCATTGAAGTGGCGTTGCGCAACAACCCGAAAACCCGTGCGACCTGGCATGCGGCAAAGGCGTCTGCCGCCGATTGGTTCAGCAAAAAGGGAGAGTATTACCCGAAAATAGATGCCGGTGCCGGCATCTCGCGGGCCGAGAACCTGAACGCCTATACGAAAACGAAAATGGGCCCGTCCGCAAGCAGTTTCGATACGGCTTTGGAACTGAGTTGGCTTGTCTTTGACTTTGGCGGTCGGGATTTTGCCGCAAAGGAAAAATATCAGGCGCTGATCGCGGCCGATTTCACGCATAACGCTGAAATTCAGAAAGCCGTGTCCATTGTTTTGCAGACGTATTTCCAATATGCCGGCGAAAAAGCACTGGTGCAGGCATCGCAAGCCTCCATAAGGGAGGCCGAAGTTACGCTTGAATCCGCCCGCCAGCGACATGAAAACGGCGTGGCCACCATTGCCGACGTGCTTCAGGCAAAAACCGCACTTTCCCAGGCACGTCTTACCCTGGTTGAATTTCAGGGCAGAGTCGACACCATTCGCGGCGTACTTGCAACGGCCATGGGACTTCCGGCAAACACCCCTTATGACATCGACGATTTGCCGATAAATCCGCCGATCCGTCGATTCATGGACCAGGTTGAAACCTGCATTCAACAAGCCCAGGTCAACCGTCCGGATCTGGCGGCGCAAAGAAGCCGGGTGGAACAGGCCATGGCCCACATCCGCACCGTACGCTCGGCATTATACCCGAGTCTTGTACTCGACAGCCGGCTGAATTCATCGATCGATCGCGGCGCTTCGGATTGGGAAAGCCGGGACACCACGGCACTGATGGTGAACATCCCGCTGTTTAAAGGGAATTCAAGACATTATGATGTTGTAAAAGCCCAACATGATGCGGAAAATCAAAAGAACCAGATGAACAGCCTGGAGCAGAACATCGCTCTCCAGGTCTGGTCAAGCTATTTCAACCTTAAAACTTCCGAACAAAGGCTGAACACCAGCGGGGACCTCCTGACAAGCGCCACACAATCCCATGACGTGGCTTTAGGGCGCTACAAAGAGGGGGTCGGTGGATTTCTCGACCTTCTGGCAGCGCAAAGCGCGCTGGAAAACGCCAGGGCAAAAAGGATTGAGGCCCTGGCCGACTGGTATATTTCATATGCCCGGCTTGCCGAGGACACCGGCATGCTCTGGCAGTCCGATACCGCGAAAACCGGGGGTGTTTTTGACCTTTTCCCCAATCCAACGACAAAGGAACGTCAACCATGAATAATGTTTGCATCAGACATCGTTTTGCTCCCGGATCTTTTTGTTATCGTCTCTCCCGTGGTATTCCCGTTTTTTTGCTGGCGGTTCTGCTGACTGCCGCGGGGTGTTCAAAAAAAGAACAGAGCCCTCCCAAACCTGAAGCACCGGTCAAGACGGCCGTGTCGACGCTTACGGATGTCCCGGTCCGGCTTTTCGAAAACGGCACGGTCGAAGCCTATTCGGTTGTCAACATCACCTCCCGGGTGGACGGGCAGATGATTGCCGTTCATGTGAAAGAAGGCCAGCAGGTTCAAAAAGACCAATTGCTTTTCAGCATCGACAACCGTCCTTTCCAGGCCAATTTACAATCCGCTTATGCCAACCTGTTGCGGGACCGGATACGTCTGGAAAAAGCCGAAAAAGATGCCCTGCGATACGCCGATCTTTTGAAAAAAGACTATGTCACGAAGATGCAGACGGAACAGGCGCAAACAGACGCGAAATCTCTTGAGGCCATCGTCAGAGGAGATGAAGCCGCCCTGGAAAATGCCAGGCTCAATGTCTCCTGGTGCGAAATAAAGGCCCCGATCAGCGGCCGTGCAGGCGAAGTCCTGATCAACCCGGGCAATATGGTAAAGTCCAATGACGGTAAACCCCTGATGGTGATTCACCAACTGCAGCCCATCTATGTAAAATTCTCTGTTCCGGAACAGTTTTTTGCCGATATTCAAAAAAAAATGGCCGCGGAAGAACTCGGCGTGACGGCAGCAGCTCCGGGGGAAGAAAATGCCCCTGAGTCGGGAAGACTGACTTTCCTGGACAATGCCGTTAATCCGGGAACCGGAACCATTGGTCTCA
>CAYTSY010000164.1:0-6511 GCA_964440555.1 uncultured Desulfobacteraceae bacterium | reverse complement strand
ACATGACCGGGAACGATCCGCGACACAAACTTTATCACTTATCGCTGCTTCCTTCCGGACCTGACGAGGTTCGTGATCGTTTGTTGCGCGGCGGCCGGACAGAACGGTTCTTTTTCATTTTAAAACCCTTTAGAGGGAATTCAGCCCCGCATAAAGCGGATTTCGGGAAAAGGGCACCGCTAGCTCCCCGCCTAGCACAACCGATGACTAATATAATTGAGCGGGGCAATATTTCAAGGACAAATTTTATTTTTCTTTACCGGGGTCTATAAATGTTGACAACCCGTAACTTCCTGGCATAGGCTTAATTATTGAATGTATTGTTAAATCCATATGATTTGAATCCCTTAATCGTGCCGGCGCCAATGACCGATCAAAATAAAGACATCGAAAAAAATATACTCAAACTCGTTGAAAACACGATTTTGAAGTATAATATGCTCAAACCAAACGACGCCGTGCTGATCGGTGTTTCCGGCGGGCCCGATTCCGTCGCGCTTCTCGATATTCTCATACAATTTAAAAAGGAATTTTCTCTCAGCCTGGGGATTGCCCATTTGAATCACGGGCTCCGCGGAAAAGCCGCGGATAGAGACGAGGCGTTTGTTACGGCACTTGCCAGAAAATTAGACATCCCGTGTTACTGCGAAAAAATCAATGTCAAGGCTTGCCGGAAACAGTTTAAACTGTCCTTGGAACACACTGCCAGGCGCGTGCGCTATTCTTTTTTTCTTCGCACCTCGGCTTGCCACGGGTATGGCAAAATTGCTCTGGGCCATCAGAAAGATGACAACGCCGAGATGATTTTAATGGCGTTGTGCCGAGGAAGCGGACCTTTGGGCATTTCAGGAATTCCCCCGATACGGGACGGCGTCATTATCAGACCGCTCATCGAATTGCCCCGGTCTGATCTCCAAAAATATTTGACTGAGAAGGGATTGACATATGTCGTCGATCAATCCAATTTTAACACAGATTATGTTAGAAATAGAATCAGAAGCCAATTGCTGCCTTTATTGAGGAATGGATATAACCCGAAAATAACCGAATCACTCAATCGCCTTTCCGGGATTTTACGCTCCGAGGAAGAATGGATAGAGGAAGTCCTTCGGCCGGTTTTTGAAAAAGCCGTTCTGTACCGGGAAAAAGATGCACTGATCCTTTCCATTGCCCGGTTAGGTCGAATTCATCCCGCTGCAAAACGGAGGGTATTACGGATGGCGATATCACAAATAAAGGGCAACCTGAAAAGGATAACCCTGGGCCATATCGATGGGATTATCCATTTGATGGAAATGGGGCCAGTCAGGGGAAGACTTGACCTTCCGGACCGCGTGTTGATATTGCGCCGAAATGACCAGGTTATAATTTCAAAAATAAATGTCGCGCTCAGGCAAATTAGAGGCCGCGTGGCAACGCATGGTTTGGATGACTTTTTATATCTTGTGACTCCGCCTGAAACGGTTTTAGTCCGGGAAACCGGATCGGTCATCACATTTTATGAAAAGGATATTGAAAATACCCCGGAAATTTGTTCTGCTGGACAACATGTGGCTTTTATTGATATAATAAATATTAAATATCCGTTGATATTAAGAAATTTTAAATCCGAAGACCGGTTTGTCCCTCTGGGCATGACCGGTTCGCAGTCCGTGACAAAATTTTTGAAAAATCAGAAGGTTCCGGAGGAATATCGGCAAAAGGTGCCTGTTTTGACAGATAGGGACCGGGTGATCTGGATTGCTGGGTATCGGATCGACACGTCGGTAAGGATAACTTCAACAACCCGGAGGGTTCTCGTGGCCAAGACGTGTCAACGCCAGACAAAACCATAGAAATTCGTTTTGAAACACCATTTTCAGGGCCACACCTGAGCAGTAATATTCTTTCCGGCCATTACGGCCGGACGCGTGAACTGAGGAGGTAATTATTTGAATCCCTTTTATAAAAATTTAGCCTTATGGCTGGTCATTACGCTGATCATGATCATGCTGTACAACCTTTTCAGCCAGCAACACCTGGCGGAGTCCACCATCAGTTACTCAGAGTTCCTTGCGATGGTGGAAAAGGACACGATTTCGGAAGTCGTTATCCAGGGGCAGGAATTGTTTGTCACCGATATGAATCGAAATCGTTTCAAAGTGTATGCCCCATCCGATGCCGATCTGATCAAAATTCTAAGGGAAAAGGGCGTAAAGATTTCTGCCAAGCCCCCTGCGGAATCCCCCTGGTACATGTCCGTCCTCATCTCATGGTTTCCCATGATTGTGCTGATTGGGGTATGGGTCTTTTTTATGAGACAAATGCAGTCCGGCGGCGGCAAAGCCATGTCCTTTGGCAAGAGCCGGGCCAGACTGCTTTCAGACCAGCAGGAAAAAGTTACCTTTGAGGATGTTGCCGGCATCGATGAAGCCAAGGAGGAGCTGAACGAAATCGTTGCGTTTTTGAGGGAACCCAAAAAATTCACCCGGCTGGGCGGCAGGATTCCTAAAGGCGTGTTGCTGATGGGCCCGCCGGGCTCAGGCAAAACCTTGCTGGCAAGAGCCATAGCAGGAGAAGCGGGTGTCCCGTTTTTCAGTATCAGCGGCTCCGATTTTGTCGAAATGTTTGTGGGGGTTGGTGCATCCCGTGTGCGTGATCTGTTCGTTCAGGGCAAAAAGCAGGCGCCGTGCATCATTTTTATCGACGAAATCGATGCGGTAGGCAGACATCGGGGTGCAGGATTAGGCGGCGGCCATGACGAGCGCGAGCAGACACTGAATCAGCTTCTCGTGGAGATGGACGGTTTTGAGTCCAACGAAGGGGTTATTCTGATTTCTGCAACCAACCGTCCTGATGTTCTTGACCCGGCATTGTTGCGCCCCGGGCGCTTTGACCGGCAGGTGGTTGTACCATTGCCCGATATCGCCGGAAGAGAAAAGATCCTGAAGGTTCATATGAGAAGAACGCCTGTAGCAGACGATGTAAGTACGCGGGTGCTTGCCAAGGGAACACCCGGATTTTCCGGGGCGGATCTTGAAAACCTTGTCAAAGAAGCGGCTTTGCTGGCAGCAAAGCGAGATAAGGAAAAAGTGAGCATGACGGACTTTGAAGATGCAAAAGACAAGGTTTATATGGGATTGGAGCGAAAATCCAAGGTGATGAAAGAGGAAGATAAAAAGACCACGGCCTATCATGAAGGCGGCCATGCACTGGTTGCACGCTTTCTGCCCAATACCGACGCGGTCAACAAGATCACCATTATCCCCAGAGGCAGGGCCGCCGGCGTCACCTGGTTTTTACCTGAGGAAAGGGATTTTAAATACAAGGATCAGCTCGAAAGCGATCTGGCGATCGCATTCGGCGGCAGAGCAGCCGAAAATCTGGTATTTCAGAGAATCAGCACCGGAGCTTCAAACGACATCAAGCAAGCCACCGAGCTTGCCCAAAAGATGGTACGGTCCTGGGGTATGAGCGAAGCGATCGGGCCATTGTCCTATGAACAGCATGAAGAGCAGATTTTCCTTGGCAGGGAAATATCCCAGCACCGGGACTATTCGGAAGCAACAGCACGAAAAATCGACGAAGAAATTCATCGTCTGATCAAGAAAAGTTACGACGATGCGGAAAAAATTTTGAAGAACAACATGGATATTCTGCATAAACTCGCCGAGTTGTTGCTCGAAAAGGAAACCGTTTTGGGAAAGGAACTCGATGAGTTGATTTATGGGATGCGTCCGGGGATAAAACTCACATCATATCATATCGAAGAGGACAAGGAACCCATCCAAGGCAAAGCCTCTTCAACCGAAAACCCCTCATCCGGGCAGTCTAATCCTGAGCAAACATGATCAAAACATTTCATTTGCCATGCGGCGCCGCTACGCTTGAACTGGGGAAACGGACCTTGATCATGGGCGTGGTTAACGTGACCCCCGATTCATTTTCCGACGGCGGGGATTTCTTTTCACCTGATCATGCCGTACGCCGCGGCATTGAGATCTACCGTGCCGGGGCGGACCTTCTGGATATCGGCGGCGAGTCGACGCGCCCGTTCGCGGAAAAGGTGCCCGTTGAGGAGGAAATCAGGCGGGTTGTTCCGGTTATAGAACAACTTTCCCGGAAAGTGTCGATTCCCATTTCCGTGGATACACGGAAGGCCGAAGTCGCGGAGCGTGCCTTGGCCGCCGGCGCTTGCATAATCAACGATGTCAGCGCACTTTATTCTGATCCGGAAATGGCCGGTCTTGCGGCAAAACGAAAGGCAACGGTGATCTTGATGCACATGAAGGGGAACCCGGAAAATATGCAGGTCGAACCCGTGTACAGCGACGTTGTAAAGGAAATTTTCCTGTTTTTGAGAGATGCCCTTGATTATGCCCAAAGAAACGGAATCGACCGATCACGTCTCATCATCGACCCGGGGATCGGATTCGGCAAAACACTTGTCCATAATCTGACCCTGATAAAAAACCTGGACCGGTTCCATGATCTGGGAGTTCCGGTTTTGGTTGGGACTTCCCGGAAGGCTTTTATTCGAACGCTGCTCAAAAGAGAAACCGGAACAGAAATTCACCCCCAAGCCCCCGAGGTTGAAATCGGCACCCAGGCGACGGTTGCGGCAGCGGCGTTGAAGGGCGCTCATATCGTAAGAGTCCACCATGTTGAAAATACAGTCGCGACCTTAAGAATCGTGGATGCCATCAAGGCGTCTCCGGATCAATGATGCAAAAAGAAAGGACAAATCAGGAGGATATACAGCATGCTGTTGGTCATCGATGTAGGAAATACCAATATCGTCCTGGGGATTTACGACGAAACGGATTTGGTTGGAGACTGGCGGATCCGCACGGACCCTCATATGACCCGGGACGAATTTTGCGTCTTTGTCCGTTGGATGTTTTCGGAAGTCCGGATCGATTTTTCAAGAATTCAAAAGGTGGTGGGGGCCAGCGTCGTTCCGCCGATGACCGGTCTCATTGAATCATTTTGTCAAAAATATATCGGATGTTCTCCCCATTGGGCCGGCCCGGAATCATTTCCCCACATGGACATCCGGTATACCTATCCCGGCCAATTGGGTGCGGATCGGATCGTCAATGCCGCCATCGCCTTTCATAAGCATCGGACCAGTCTGATTGTGATCGATTTTGGAACGGCCACGACGTTTGACGCGGTTTCAGCGAAAGGGGAATATCTTGGAGGAGCCATCAGTCCCGGCATCGGAATTTCAGCCGAGGCCCTTTACGCGAAAGCGTCAAAACTTCCCCGGGTCGAATTTTCTCAGCCGCCTGAGACCGTCATCGGAAAGGATACCACCGGCAGCATCCGATCGGGCATTATCTATGGTTACGCCGGTCTTGTGGACGGGATGGTCGGCCGGATGAAAAGGGAAATGCAGGCCAACCCGAAAATCATCGCGACAGGGGGGCTGTCCCGGATAATGTTCAATGTTTCCGAAACGATTGAAGTGCTTGAACCGAATCTAACCCTCGAGGGTCTGAAACTGATCGGCGATGGGATTTCACCCCGGAATTGAATCAATGCGTCCCACGGATTTCATTTTGCTTCAACGGAGACGCCATCATAAGACCGAGCCGTTCCGGAATGCCATAAAATCTCCAGAATCTCACCCTTTGTAAACACTTTTCCTCCTCCCATTCCCGGGCACACGTTTTCGATCTGCCGCCATTTTTTTTCGGACCTCAAATTATCCAGCCAGAACGGAAAGGTTCGACACTGGAGGGGCCGCACGGGATAAATAAGGCACTTGCCCTGATAGAACAGGCAGCGCCCTGAGTCGTCCTCATCAATCGAATAACCGTCCTTGTGCGGATAGAGGTATTTCCGGATAAAATGGATTGGCGGTAAGGATAGAAATTCGGCAATTTTTTCATTCTCATGCCCGGTCACATAAACAACACCGGGATCACCCGTGCAGCATCCGCCGCATTGAAGGCACTCAAACTTGATGCCGCGATCAAAGAAGTAAGGCCTGCTTTCAATTCGTTTCATTGCAGAGAGGCCTTTGGAACAAGAGTCCGTTGAGGGCCAAATCAGCGGGACCTTAAGACCCGAATAATCGTTGGATGGTATGCTGCTTTTTTTCCCATTTTTTTCCCCTGGGTTTTGACCACCCAGATGGCAAGAATGAAAAAAACAAAAGCAAGAAGTGCGGAAACGACGTTACCGTCCGCCTGAAATTCCGGCGCGACCTTTTCACCCAGCGCCGCGCCCAGAATCAGGAAGAGGATTGGGAACACATATAGCATAAAAGTCGCTTTTAAAAAGGGGCTTGTTTTGACCTCCAGCACAACGCGATCCCCCTCTTTGGCGCCCGCCCGGTTAACCGCTTCAACCTCCATGTCGTTTCCCTGCGTACTGCAGGAATGTTTCGCCGAACAACTCTCACATGCTTGAGATCGCAATGTTTTTACAACAGCGCCTGTTGCGCCGATCTTGATGACAATGCCCTGTTCCGTTGCCAAAAGTTTTTAGATCGGAAGAGCACACGTCTGTAGGGAAAGAGTGT
>CAYTSY010000163.1:0-6514 GCA_964440555.1 uncultured Desulfobacteraceae bacterium | reverse complement strand
GGTGGCCGAAGTCGAACCGGTGGTGACTAAATTGAACACTGAGAATGAGACCCAGCTTACAAGCGCCCGCGACGACCATGAGCATCTGGGCAGGCTGAGGGCCAACTTGGACTCGGTGTGGACAACGCTGGAAGCGCAGAAGGTCTATGATATCGTCCACAATAATGTGAAAAAGACCGTGTTGAGCAAGTACCTGAACTACAGGCTGGAGCCCATCTACGCAGGCCAGGAAATCCCGCCGCTGATAGAGAAGATAAATGCAGACTTCGAGAGAAGAGGTCTCTACAAATTTGACCAGGCCTACAATGTTGGGTTCAAGGCTTACGTGGACAAGGTCTTCGCAGGATATAGAGGGGCCTTTGGACCCCAACATTACGCCATTACAAGCAAACCGGGGACTACCTTCATAATCGTCCGCGAAGATCTCGATGCGGCAGCCGGAAGAGTTGCTGCAGCGGTAATGGAGAATTCGAGGAGCCTTGATCAAATAGTCGACCAGACCGTGCTATGGGACCTGGGTGTGAGTCTTGCCAAGAACAGCGATGATACGATCAAGCCCGACTTCGGGAACCTCCTGATGCTTTCGCAATCCGCCAGGGACGGCTCAATCAAGGAAGGGGCAGCCAATGTGATCCAGAAGATCAACGAGAAGCTCGGTCCCTACAATGAGAAGCGGGTCAGGGTAGCGGAACTGAAGAAAGAGCAGGATGCCTTGCAGATAAAGGTGTCGAACCTCAATATGAAGGCAACATCGACCTTCGATATTAATGCGTACAAGGATCTGGTGGCCCTTGAGCCTGACGTTTCGGCATTCGACAAGAAACTGGCAGCGGCGGATATCCCCAAGGCTGACAAGGAGCCCATGGAGAACTTCTCCAAAGGCAACATGAATGTCATCAATGGAGCCAAGACCTGGATCAGTACCCGCGCAGCAACAGGCCAAACCTCGGGGCCCGGCGGCGGGCAGATGATCCCGGGTCAGGGCGGTGGCCAGATGCCTCCCGGTGGTGGAGGAATGGCCGGTCCTGGTGGAGGGCAAATGGGCCCTCCCGGTGGTCAGATTGGTCAGGGCGGTGGCCAGATGCCCTCCGGCCAGCCCGGTGGGCCGGCAGGTATGGGTGGAGCCATGGCGCAGGCTCCTGGCTCGGCACCTCAGGGTATGGGTCAGGCCGGTGGTCCCCAGATGACAGGACAAGGTATGGGACAGGCAAGTGGTCCGCAGATGGGAGCACCTAGTAGTACAGGCGGTCCCCAGGGCAGCCCCCAGCAGAGCGCCGGCGGTCAGCCTCAGGGGCCCAGTATGATGGCAGCAGCACCCCAGAGTCAGCCACAGGCGATGGGAGGGACACAGGGGCCAGCGATGGTGCCGCAGCAAGGTGGATCGGCTCCTCCAAGCAGTGCAGGTCCCCAAATGACAGGCCCCTCAGGCATGGGTTCGGGTCAGCCTCCGTCGGGTCCCGGCAGTATGGCTCAGGCCCCAGCCGGTGGACCGGCCCTGGCGCAGGCTCCTGGCTCGGCACCTCAGGGTATGGGACAATCAGGCGCTCCGCAGATGGCAGGGCAAGGTATGGGAAGTGGTCCCCAGATGGGAGCACCTGGCGGTATGGGCGGTCCCCAGGGCAGCCCGCAGCAGATGGCAGCATCACCCCAGGGGCCGGCCGGTATGCCTGGTGCGGGCCAGGGCGGCCAGACCATGGGCATGGGTTCACCAGGACCCCAGACGTCAAAAGCCCCGATGAACGTGGCGTCGGCACCTCCATCTCAGCCAAAGGCCCTTCCGGCATCCGCCCCCCAGGCACCTGCCGAGGACTTTACCCCCAGGGTACGGGACCTTTACAGCCAGTTCAGCAGGGCCTACGAGTCGAAGGATATTTCAGGATTAACCGGGTGCATCAGCAACCAGTGGCAGGCAAACGACGGGACCAATCTGTCTACACTCAGGGGCAATCTTAGCAAGGCATTCTCAAACTTCGACGAGATAAAGTGCTCTATTCAGAGTCTGCAAATACAGAAATCAGCAGACGGAAAGTATAAGGTGAGCTATGATCTTACCCTCTCCGGCAAAAATGCGAAGAAGAACCTGAAGCAGGAGGAGAAGCAGCGGGTCTCCGAAGAAGTCACCATTGAGAGCGGTAAACCGAAGATCACAAAGACGCTGTCGGGAAGGTTCTGGTATGGGAGTTGATTTAAGGAGGTCAAGATGAAGAGAATACTGATAATACTGCTTCTGGTGCTACTTTTTCCCTTCTTCAATTTCCTTTCTCCCCGTGTCGCCTTTGCGGTGGAGGCCGAGGTCATTGCCGAGAACCTGGACAACTACTTCGTGCCCCTTTACCCTGACCTTTACGGGGGCATAATCGACAAGCTTCCCGAGGAAGAGGTGAAGAATGTTGCCGCTGTCCTCAAGGGCATTGAAATATTCGGATATTTCAAGTCCATGGCGGACATAGGCGCCAAGATCAGCGACGGTGACTATTCCACCGCCACTATGGACGCGGCCTCTGCGATTACCAAGGTTGTCATCAGCAAGATGGCCGATGAGACCACGAAGAAAGTGGTGATTTATGGAGTGGGCGTGAGTGCTCTTCCTCTCACGTTGCTCGTTACGAGTATCGACATAGCCCGGGCCTCTTACAAAGCCGTGGACGACAGCAAGACGGCTCTCGACCTGGAAAGGCTCTACTATAGGATAGAAGCCGACAGTAACCTCAAGACTCCTGGCAGAAAGCTGGGCCAGGGCGATCCCATCCGCCACGACCAGCAAGCCGTCGAGCATGTGTGGCGTATGGTATATGGTGACAAGGAGTTTGAAAGCATATTCAAGGCCTACGTTACCACGGAACTGGGGCAGGAGTGGCCGGAGCCGAGTCTTTGGGAGAAGGTAACCATGTCTTCCGACTATCTAAGGGAGGCAAAGCTCCTGGAGGAACAGAAACGACTCAAAGGGCATATTGCCGGTCTTCTTAACGAAATGAACAAGGTGGCACAAAAGAGGGAATCGGGGGTTATCGTTGCCAAACAGATGAAGGAGATAGGTGCCACGGGTGCCGGTCTATCGGAGGCTGAACTCCAGAAGGCACTGGGGGCTTATCAATATGCTCTCCTGAAACTTCCCGATGTAGAGAAGTACCTCGCCGATTTCCCAACAAGGTCCGAAGATCTCAAGACTCGTTTCAACAAGGCCAATCCAGCCCAACTCGCGGAGATCAAGAAGGAGATAATCGGCCATCAAGTCACGATCCGTCTTCACGCTGCGGCAGTAAGGGGGTTCCCCACAGCAGGCAAATATGCGGCGACCAGGACGAACACGCTCAATAATCTGAAGAAGGCGGACGCACAACTTGCTACCCTCTATAACGGCATCCCACAGGCGGAGATCGACAAGCGCCTCGCCGAGGCGAACAAGCAGCTCATTGCCCAGGCAGCCCAGTTCAGCGCCGCAGGAATCGATTTTGCCTTCACCCGGTATGAGTGCAAGAAGACCTTCGATGATGTGAAGGGGGCGTTCTTCGACAAGGTGCAGAGCGGCGCTGCCGACGCTGGGCAAGGAGTAGAAAAGGCCAAGGCCGAGGTCGGCAAGTTTGCCGAGGAGATGAAACAGAGGTACGAGAAGGACTCCATCGAAAATCAGAAGAAATATGATGAATTTGCCAAATCACTGGCAGACCAGACAAAAAGGGTCCAGGATGCCTATAATGCAGCTACAGACGGAAACCAGAGGAATGCCCTCTACGCTGAGCTCCAGCGCCTCTACAAACAGTCATCCGACCTGAACAACCGATATGAGAAATACAGACAGATGTATACCAGCACCTCGGCGATAGACCTCGATACCTGCAATACTGCGTTGAAGGACATCGACAAGTTTGTTGAAGCCAACTCGAAGAAGTTTCAGATCGCCCTGGGATCGGTGATGGAGCAGGCCTCCAATGCCTCAAGCATCTATTCCAAGTTTCTCCAGAATCACGGTACCGGGAAATTTTCAGGATCCTACAATTTCCTCACCTCAGGAGAGATAGAACAGGTCAAGAAGATGATTGCCGATGCCCCGCCGGCTTATGCAGGGATCGACCTCAAGTTCCTCAAGGATTATGTCAAGTTCGACAAAGACAAGCCCCTGTCGACGAGTCTCCTCGAATCCGTAAAGGCTGTCAAGGACGCCCTCTGGAAATATATGGGAGCTACGAACGCCATGCGGATGACCTTCTACAATTCCCAGGAGACGAGTACACTCCCCTGCATCAAATTCATGGAGAGCAAGGACGCGGCTGATGTCGTCCAGACCACGCTGAAGGCAATAAACGAAGCGATCTCTGCCTTCGAAAAGATGGAGCCGAGCAAAGTACCCGAGTCATCGAAACAGGACTTTGCCAATACCCTGACGAATCTGAAGGGAAACAAGGGGGTGATGGAAGCATACCAGAAACTCATTCCGCTTGCTTCCGGCCTATCCGCGAGTCTGGAACAGTACATCACAAAGGCGAAGATCCAGAATGCATCAGTTGCAGATGATTCTTCATATTTGAGTACTCTCTGGAGCCGGTTCGAAGTGGCCCGCCAGCTTCTTGAGTCGACCATTGCCATGTCCCGCGTCGATGCGGCGCGCTGGAGTTTCGCCCTGGGTACTACTCCACCGGGTCTGAGCGGGACCACCATCAAGAAGGCCCTGGAGGCCAGCAATTTTCTCGATCTCAGCAAGAAGCTGGGCCTCGGCCTGGAGACGGCCATACCCGATGCCTTTATCGAGGTAAAGGCGAAGGAAGGCTTCATCGCAATCAAGCCCGAGGATATCAGCAGCATTGCAGCCAAGATCCAGGGCATCTCCACCCGCGACCTTACAGCCCTCTACGGTGCGCTCCATGCCATGAGGAAGAGTCCCGGCGTGGAAGGGTTTATCATGGAAGCCTATTTTACCCTTGGAAACAACCTCTGGCCACTTTTCAGCCAGGCCGCGGGCATGGACAGCGCCGGACAGAAGCTTAAGGATACGCTTAGCAACCAGATAGGCGTGGCGAATAAAAATCAGGACACCATCAATACGGATAACGCACTTTTCGGGAACATCCTCGGCAGGGCGAACCCCGCCATAGCAGCGGTAAAAGGCTACATCGCCCAGGGTGCCTACGACAACGCCATCGTCTATTTCACCGTCCGTGACGATCTTACTACCCAGTACAACAGTCTCGGCAAAAAGAGAGCCGATGTGGATGCAGCCCTGAAGGAACTTGCGAGTCTTATCGAGGAAGCCAGGACGAGGCTCGTCACAAGAACTCCCCCGGGCACACCTGTTCCTGCACAGGTCCAGGCCCAGCCGGCACCTGCGGCCGCGCCGGGACAGACACAGGGGCAGGCACTGGCCATGCAGGGCCAGACCGTTATTCCCATGACGGGTATGCAGCAGACTGGTGCACAACAGACAACAGGACCGGGTGTCCAGACACCCCAACAGACGATGACCATGCAGCCGCAGCAACCTGCTCAACCAGCTCAAGCAGGGGCCGCGACAGGACAACCAAACCTCCAGACCGCGGCTACTCCGGCGGTACAGCAGCCTGCCGCGATTACAGCCGCACCGACGACACCGGTACCTCTGACAACCGCTGCTGCACCTCAACAGCCCGGAACACCGGTAGCAGCTCCGCCTGGAGCCGCAGCGAGCCCCGTACAGCAAGGAGCACCTCAACCTGCTGCCACTCCCACTTCGTCAGCGGTCCCTGCCGTGCCCAGCACACCCGCGGCACCTCAGGCCCCGGCAGCACAACAGACAGTGCCGCAGCCGGCACTTGCACAAACGGCAGCAGCGCCGGTACAACCGGTACAGACCTTACCTGCGGCACCCCAAGGGCTACAAGCACCCCAAGGGGCACAAGCACAGGCATCGGTCGCAACGCCCCCGACGTCAACTCCGCCCTTATCGACGCCTGAGCCTACACCGGCACCTGTGGCTGTCACAGCGGCCCCGGCTGCTCAGGCCGCATCTGCTCCAAGCCCTGCACCCGTCGCAACTCCCGCAGCAACGCCTCAGACTACACCTACACCGGCCGCTGCGACGAAGGTGTCGGATGAGACTGCACAGATTCAGAACGCGGGCCCCTTTAAGAAAGGGGTCGCAGCGACGGTGGTGACGCAAACGGCAGTACTTGACCCTGCGTCCAAAGCTTACGTTGAGGATACAGTCAAGGTGACTACAAACAGCCAGATTGATGCACGAGGCGGCGTCGTTGACCAGCAGGTAACTACCAAGACTATACCTGCAGTCCCGCCCCAGACTGCACCTGCGGCTGCTCTGCCTACGACCCAGGCATCGGCCCTGCCGGCACTCCAAGGGGCACAGGTACAGGCACCTGCAGCGCAGCCGGCGCCTGCTCCAACTGCTCCACAGGAGGCAGCGAAACCCTCGGCTGCACCTCCGGTACAGGCACCTCCGGTACAGGCACCTCCGGTACCCCAAGGGGCACAGGTACAGGCACCTCCGGAGACGAAGACCCCAATGACCGTAGCTGCATCTTCTCCT
>CAYTSY010000162.1:4261-6801 GCA_964440555.1 uncultured Desulfobacteraceae bacterium | reverse complement strand
TACGAGGATCTCCATCTGTCCCCCGAGGGCGGTGCGCTGAAGGATACATTGGACGGTTTTTACGATGCCGGCGGCAAGATCCCGTGCCAGATCGACGGCGGCCTGAAATGCTTCGGCCATCCCATCGGGGCATCGGGTCTGAGAATGATATACGAGATGTATCTTCAGATCCTGGGCAGGGCCGGTGAGCGCCAACTCAAAGATCCGAGATTCGGGCTGACGCATAATCTCGGCGGTCTCCCGATGAACAACGTCAATGCCATCGCCATTGTCGGAAGATATAAATAAAAGCAATTAAATGACGGTAGCATGGACATTTTCATCCCGGAGCAATTTTTTCGGAGTGAAAATGTCCATGCATATTTGGCCGGTTTTACAATCCTACGGGATCCATAACCGGCCCAGGTAATTGTGAAAACCGCACCGGCTAACCCCCATGACCGTACACAAGACGGTAACCAGCTTTGCTGCCAGTTTCCATGCCAAATAGCAGGTAACCACCCGTTCCGTCTATGCTTTTTGGCCATTTATAAAATTGTGCATAATTCAGTGTCATTGAATCGAGGAGTATACCTGAACATAGGGAGAAAAAGCTCATGGAAGTAAACCATAAAAACAAGGAACAGCAAAACGAGGCGATTCTAATAGAAAAAAGAAATGGCATCTGTCAATTGACGATGAATCGTCCTCGATTGTTAAATGCCTTTAATCTTGAGCTTAGCACGGGACTGCTTGACGCTTTTAAATCGATTGCCAATGACCAGGAAACCAAAGTGGTGATTCTTGAGGGAGCAGGCGGAAATTTTTCATCCGGGGCGGATATGAATGTGCTGGACCAGGAAATGAGTCCATCAGATATACTGCGGGGAATGAAGGAACTTTCAAAGTTGATCATAACGATGCGGGAAATGCCCCAGACAATCATATGTAAGGTCAGGGGAGTTGCCTATGGGGTAGCTGCCAATCTGGCGTTGGCCGGTGATTTTGTGGTGGCTTCTGAAACAATGCGTTTTTGCGAGGTGTTCTCCAATATCGGCGTTATATTAGATGGCGGCGGGCATTATTTTTTACCCCGGCTGGTAGGCCTATCCAAAGCATTGGAACTGGCCCTTCTTGCCGAAGAAGTCGATGGTCCCACTGCCGCTGAATTGGGGTTGATCTACAAGTGTGTGCCGGACGGTGATCTTGATAATGAAGTGGCTCAACTGGCGTTAAAGCTTGTCAAAAAACCAGGCCAGGCTTTGGCATTAATTAAAGAAGGAATAGTAGGAAGTTTCGACATGACGTTAAAGGAGGTCATGGAGTGGGAAGCTTCCCATCAGTCCATTATGCTGCAATCCGAGGAACATAAGGCGATCGTAAAAAAATTTTTGGAGTCAAAAGACATTTCAGAAAGAAAGGCGGGATAAGATGATGATACATCATACAACCTATGCAAAATCCAAACCGGAAGATGCGGCTATCATTCTGGCGGAAAGCGGTAAGATTGTTTCATGGGAAGAATACGACCGCAGAGTGAACCAACTGGGGCAGTATTTTAAAGACATAAGGCTTAATGAGAAGGACCATATTGCCATACTCATGGAAAACAGCGAACATTACATTGAAATAATCGACGCCGCTGTAGATGCAGGTTTGCTATTCACCACCATCAGCACGCATTTGAAACAGAATGAAGTTGAGTACATCGTTAACAACTGTGAAGCAAAACTACTGATAAGTTCTGAAAAGTACGCTGATCTGGCCGGGCTGGCCGTTTCCAATGCGCCTAATTTAAAGCACCGTTTGATGCTTGGAACGGCAAAAAACGGATTTGACTCATACGAAGAAACCATATCCCGATATGAATGTGTCCCTATAAAATACACGATATCAGGAAGGCCGATGTTTTATTCATCCGGAACGACCGGCCAGCCAAAGGGAATTGTATTGGAGACCGATGACTATCCTGTAGGAACGTTGGATCCGGCCACGGAAGGAAGCGTATCTTTTTTTCAATTTGTTAGTGAAACAGTTTACCTGTCGACTGCACCATTATATCACTCTGCACCCGCTTCAACTGCATTGTTTACCCTCCTTAAAGGGGGTACGGCAGTTTTGATGACAAAGCTCGATCCTGAGCTGGCACTGAAATCAATAGAAAAATACCGTGTCACCCATTCTCAATGGGTACCGACGATGTTTGTCCGTATGTTAAAGCTGCCGGAAGAAATACGTCACAAATATGACATTTCCAGTCTGAAACTGGCAATTCACGCAGCTGCTCCATGTCCGGTAAAGGTTAAAGAGCAGATGATAGAATGGTTTGGCCCCATTTTATTTGAGTACTGGGGTGGTTCGGAAACGGGGCTTGTAACGGCTATCACCTCTGAGGAATGGCTAAACCATAAGGGGTCCGTAGGTAAAAGCTACACTGCAAAACTTCATATCATGGACGACGATGGAAAAGAGTTGCCGCCTTACGAATCAGGGTTGATCTATATGGAATCAGGAATGGCATTCAGCTAACATAAGGAACCGGATAAAACAGCCTCCTGCCG
>CAYTSY010000162.1:0-4251 GCA_964440555.1 uncultured Desulfobacteraceae bacterium | reverse complement strand
ACGACAGGAAATGGACAAACATCGGAGATGTCGGCTATCTGGATGAGGAAGGTTATTTATATTTAACCGACAGAAAAACCTTCATGATTATATCCGGCGGCGTCAATATTTATCCCCAGGAAACGGAAGATGTTTTAATTTTGCATGAAAAGGTAGCGGATGTTGCAGTGATCGGTGTGCCGAATGAAGAGTTTGGCGAGGAAGTTAAAGCAGTGGTTAAACCAACCGATATGGAGGATGCAGGTCCTGAATTGGAAGAAGAACTTATCAAATACTGCAAAAATCGATTATCTCATATCAAGTCTCCTAAATCTATTGATTTCGTAGAGGAACTCCCAAGGACACCAGCCGGTAAGTTGTTGAAGCGTGTTATTAAGGAGAAATACGCCTAACTGTCTTTTTGATCCCCTGAAATTGCAGTGTGATTGAGACCACTCCTAAGGATTCACGCTATCCCGTCCGCCGAAAGGATAGCGTGGATTGCGAAAACAAATTTCTTAATTCAATATGCCGAAGTGTACGATAAGAAGAATGAATATTTTAAAGGATTCAGCCAGGGGTTCAAGGATTATGCCGTAAAGGCATTAGCCGGTGAAGAAGCAGTAAAAAGGGGGTATCGGCTGTTGCCGACCCCCCCCCTTTTTTACCCGGAAGCCTCAGATATCATAGAGGACCGGCGTGGCATACCATCCGGCCTCCCGTTTTTCCCAGTACCTGTTTTTTAAGGCAACGGAAATCGGGCCTGGTTTGTCTCCGGACATGATGTGGTTGTCCACGCGGGAAACGGGCATGATGCCGCCGGCGGTGCTGGCCATAAACATTTCATCGGCTTCATAGAGTTCATCGCCGGTAATGGTTCTGACCTGGGCGGGGACATCCATTTCTCTGCACAGCTCCAGCACCGACATCCGGGTGATGCCTTCCAGAACCCCGCGGCCCGGGGTGGCGACGGCGCCGTTTTTGACCACAAAGACGTTGAATCCGGCCCCTTCGGTGAGATTGCCGTCATAATCCAAAAGCGCCGCCTGGTCCGCGCCGGTTTCAAGGGCCTCGATCAGCCCGGCGGTGAGATCCGGCCAGGCGTGGTTTTTAAATATCGGGTTGATGGATTCCGGCGGCGTCCGTTTGGCTGTTTTGGATATCCACAGGTGAGCGCCCCGGCCTTCCATGATCTCTCTGGGAATGATATAGACGTATTCCACAACAAAGACCATGAACTGAGGGATATAATCGCGGGGATCACGTGAATAGACACCGGTTGCGGGAAAGCCGCGTGTAGCGCCGAAATAGACATAGGTGTCGCGCAGTCCCGTAAGCCGGATGCACGCCATCATGATATCGGTTAAGGCTGCGTCATCCATATCCAGGTGCATGTGAAACCCCTTCAGACTGGCCCGGAAACGTCGCAGATGATCCTCAAGACGAAAAAAATTGCCTTTCCAGGTGCTGATTACGTCGTAACACACATCGGCATGAAGAAAGCCCATGTCCCAGACCGGGATCTTCGCTTCTTCAACGGGAACATATTCCCCGTAAATATAGGCCGTTCCTTCTGCATATTTTTTGTCTGACATAATTGCCTCCTTTATTTCGCCTTCATCAGGCTTTTAAATCCCGCGTCGTTTCTTTCCAGATATGGGTTTGGATACGCGATGCTGAAGGAAAACGTACTGTGCGTATCAATCATATCCTCATTGTTGAACTGAAAGAAATGAATGGCGCCCATGGACGGAATAAATCCCCAAAACGGGATCATGGTCCGGTACAGACGGTCTTTCTGATCATAAAACAGCCAGATCACCGGCTCAAGGGTCTCCTTGTCCACATACCAGATCCGCTTGCTGTAAATGTAGTTGGTGTCTTTTTGTTTCATTTCAACCACCCAGACGGGCCTGCGCTCAAATTTGAGGTTTTTATATTTAAATTTTTCCTTTGAATCGATGTAGGAGTCTCCTACAGTCGTCATGACCGGAACGAGGAACTCCCGTTCCTCAATGATTTTAAATTCATACGGGTAGACCACGGGAGATATTTTTTGAGCGAACCCCCAGGCGTCATCCATGGCGAGATCCTGTCCGACGGCCTGGTCCTGTGTGTCGCTGGATGACAGCTTGCGAACCCGCCGCAGGATGTTCACATAGGCAAGCATGTTGGTTTCTTTTTCCGGAATGATGAATGCCGTGCTGCAGTATATGTTGCCGTAAATGTCGCGGGGTTCAAGCACCGTATAGCGGGTAAGGAGCTGTTCCTTCTGGTCCTGGGCGCGCTTGTCAAGCCATCCAATGGGCGGGAATTGAACCCTGCCGATGGTATTAATCAGGGGAGCGGTTCCTTTGCCGACATGATCGATTTTCCAGTCTTTGTTGACGCCGATGACATTGTCTAAAGCAATGGAATTATCCCAGTTGGCCAGATTGAAAGCAAAGGTCCAGTTGTATATGATCTGCATGGCTTTATGGGGGCCGGAAGGTCTGGGAAAAGGAAGCCCGGCAATATAGGAGTCATGGATCAGATATCCGTTGTCGTCCTGCTTAACCGTTCCCATATTTTTTTTCGTCGCTTCGGCAATGGGCAAAGAGCGGTAATATTGCCGCGTAGGCACGACTTCGAATTCCGTAAAGTTGCCGATCAGGTTGGGGTAGGGCTCAGCGCCGGGCTCATTGAATTTATTGTAAAAATATTCCGGCATCAGTTGCTTGAAATTCAGCCGGTCTTTATCTTTTAAGGTATAGGTTCCGGGTGTTATTTCAGGGACGATTTTTCCAACTTCCTCAGGCGCTTTGAGCCCGACGATTTCAGCCCAGAGGGTTTTCATCTGATTTTCATCAAAAATAAGCATGTCCCAGACATCCTGGGGGAGCCATTTTTTCAGATATTGGGAATTCATGTAAAAAGGTGCCGGATCATCAAATACTTTTTTCACTGCTTCAACATCTGAGTGGCTGATTTTAAAAACTTCTTTGGCCCACGCGGATGAACTCAACAGCGCTGAACAAAGCAGGACGGCGATAAACAACGCGGATTTTTTCATTATAGACCTCCTTTAAACCGGTTTGGGCATTTTTTGTTGATCCATGGGACGGGTCAGCTCCAGTTGTATTTGATTTTGAAGCCGATGTAGTTTTTATTTTCAAACAGATCCAGATTGTCCGTATTCTTCCGGGCCGTAATATATAAGGCTTCCAGCGTGTATTCCCACTGGTAAGTCCGCGTATAGGTCAGCGAGGGAAGCAGAAGATCCCCTTCTCCGTTGAAATCATGCAGCCAGGCCAGGGATGGTTTTAACCGTGCATTCAGGTAAGTGGTTTCCAGCAATACGCCCAGGGCATAGCTGTTTTCGTCCAGTCCCACGTCCCAGCCGGATTTTTTATCCATGATCCGGTCATAAAAAAACTGCGGCATGAGGGTGAAGTACGCCTTGTCGTTTAACGGCCGGATTTTGGCTTTCCAGTCCAGAGACAGGCCGGTCCTTAAGTAATTTGATTTTACAAACTCGAAGTCCTGGTTGACGAAGGTATGGTCGAATTCGTGCATGGCCTCGGCCCGGAGTACCGGGGATACGCCTCCCAAAGCTCTGGATTTTAAGAATTTCAATTCATAATTGTATGTGGCGCCGACAAATTTTTGTCTGGGGAAATACCCCTGGGTGGTGAAGTTGACGTGAAACAAACCATCGGCGTCCGGCGTGAACAAAGGAATCGCGTCGCCCCATGCCGGGTCCATCAACACCCCGGTAATGACGCTCTCGGGGCTGTTGGCGCGACCGTAAAAGCCGTTGAGGGTGAACATATGATTGCCGACAACCGCATTGACTTTCATACCGTACTCGAAAAAATCCGAATCCCACTCTTCGCCTTCATCAAGATCTTCCACCATGGACCCCACCCGTGTCCTGGGACCGAACATGCCGGCCAGAAACCCCGAGGGATCAAGATCGTCGGTGGGTATAAGATAATCCGGCGCCCAGATGCCCGCCCTGTCATTGCCGGTGACGATGTCCTGGTTGGGAATAAAGTCGGCATTGGGATTGAATATGAACTGTATCCCCAGATCCTGGATCGCCCCGCCCCTCGCGGCTACATTGGGGTAGAATTCGGCGCGCAAAAGCCAGATCGGTATAACCGTGGTTTCGAATTCGACGTCGGCAAACCCCCGGCGGTCATCGGTCGGGTTGATCTGGTCCATAACCCGCAAAAAGTCCATTTCTCCCCAGGAGACAATTTGTTTGCCGGCCCTGAATAAAAAGTTGCC
>CAYTSY010000161.1:1383-6821 GCA_964440555.1 uncultured Desulfobacteraceae bacterium | reverse complement strand
CATGAGTCCTCCGTATTTTTTGGGTTAAAATAGAGAGTGAGCAGTCACTCTTTTTTTGATAGCACAATGTCTTAAGGCAGTCAATCGTTTTCAAATCCGGAAGGATAGGGGATAACTGCCGTTTGTCAGGCCAAAAATAAGTTTGCTTTATTTAGATGACGCTGTTATCAAGTTATGACTGTCATAATCAGCAGTTATATATTCAATCTTTTTATGCACATAGAAGATATCATCAAAAGCGGGGTTGAACTGGAGAGCACCCGCACCTTATCAAATCATAATCTGCCGATAATCTTGCCGTAATTTTTTAATGATAGTAGTAAGTATGCATATAACTTATATCTGAATAGCAGGGTTTCCCATGAGATTGTTGCTGGTAGAAGATGACGATAAGATCGCTCTTTTCATAACAAAAGGGCTTAAAGAAGCCGGATTTGCCGTGGATCGTACCGCAAACGGTGAAGACGGGCTTCATATGGGATTGACCGAGCCCTATGATGTCGCCATCATCGACCTCATGCTGCCCGGAATGAACGGTCTTCAGATCATTGAAGAAATGAGAAAAAACAAGATCAATATTCCGGTGCTGATCCTCAGTGCAAAAAGAACCGTCGATGATCGCGTAAAAGGGCTTAAAATAGGCGGGGATGACTATTTAACCAAACCCTTCGCCTTTTCGGAGCTTCTGGCCCGCGTTCAGGCCCTGATCCGAAGGGCGACCCATCTATCCAATCCTTCCCGGATCACCGTAGACGATCTGACCATGGATATCGCCAAAAGAAAAGTCGACCGGGCAGGCATGGAAATCGTTCTCCAGCCCCTGGAGTTTTCTTTGCTTGAATACCTGATGCGGAACACCGGTTATGTTGTTTCAAAAACCATGATCATGGAGCATGTCTGGGATTATCATTTTAACCCGCGGACCAACGTCGTCGAATCCAGAATTTGTTATCTACGGGATAAGATCGACAAAAATTTTGATAAAAAACTGATCCATACCATCCGTGGAGTCGGGTATGTGCTTAAAGAAGCTTTATGAATCCAGGCGCACCTTATTGTTCCGGCTCACCCTTTCATACGCCGCTGTTTTTACCGCCTCATCGTTTTTAACCCTTTGGGTTTGTTATTATAAAATCTCTTCCATACGGTCGCAGCACACCGATCAGGAACTAGTGGGCGAATATCTTGAATATTGCGCCCTTATGAAGGAAGGGGGATTTGACGCCATCCTGGCCGAACTTCGCCTCGAAAATGAGGAAGAGGATTTAAGCAAGGTTTTTTTCCGGATTTTGTCGCCGGAAGGAAAACTGATCATTGCCTCGGATATGCGGTCATGGGGAGAAGTCGGCATCTCAAAAACGGCCTTAAGCGGATTAAACCCCTCCGCTCCGTATGTTCTGGAAATGCTGAAACTGCCCGTTCACCGTTATAAAATCAGAACCATTTACGGGCTGATCAGCCCGGATAAAATATTTCAGACCGGCATCTCGCTTGAGGAAAATGAGAACTACCTGGTAATATTCCGCAATATGTTTTTATTCATCATGGCCGCCATCCTCTTTTTATCCGGGTTCATCGGTTGGTTGATTTCGAAAAACGCTGTCAGGGGCATCCGGGAGGTCGTTGAGACGGCCAATGATATTGCCAGGGGTTCATATGACAAAAGGGTTTCGGCAAAGAGCAGCACGAGGGAGGTAACAGAGCTTGAGAACGCGTTTAACAATATGTTGGATAAAATTCGGGTACTGCTGACAAACATGAAAGAAATGACCGACAACATCGCCCATGATTTAAGGAGCCCGCTGACGAGAATGCGCGGCATTGCCGAAATGAGCCTGATGAGCGACAAATCCGTTGAAGACTATAAAGACATGGCCGCCAGCACCGTTGAAGAATGCGATAACCTCATCGACATGGTCAACACCATGCTCGACATCACGGAAATAGAGGCGGGCATCGGGGAAACTGAAATAGAGGAAATCGATTTAAACCGGGTGATTCTCCAAATCATGGACTTATTTTCTCTGGTTGCCGATGAAAACGGGGTCCGGATACATCTCGATCTTCCCGGTGAATGCCGCATTCAGGGGGACAGGCATAAATTTCAACGGATCATCATCAACCTTCTGGAAAATGCCATCAAGTTCACGCAGCCCAAAGGGGAAGTTTTTTTCTCTCTGACGGAAACGGCTGAAAATATACGCTTCGAATTTAAAGATACCGGTCCGGGCATTGCCCCGTCTGATCTGCCGAAAATTTTTGACCGGTTTTACCGGGCGGACAGGAGCCGAACCCATGCCGGGTTGGGTCTTGGCTTAAGCCTTGTCAAAGCCATTGTTGAATCCATAGGCGGCAGCATATCGGCTGAGAGCACCCTGAATAATGGAAGTATTTTTATTGTGATCATTCCCAAGTAATTGTCCGGCCCTCTTTTCTGCCCATATCTCTTCTGAGTACCCCCGAGCGAACCTTATCAAATCGTAATTTGTTCATAATCTTTTGATAAGGTTTTTTATGCTATACGCATTGCGTATTCAATTTTACCGAAGTGGTGATCGCAACAGATGACCGGTGTCATAGATATAACCCATAGCTAAGGGCATTTTCATATGAAATCGATCCCTTTTCTTGACCTGAAATCACAATATGCCCCCCTCCGGGAGAAAATTCTGGAAAGTTTTAAAAAGGTTTTCGACGCCACGGCATTTATCAACGGCCCGGATGTCAGGGCATTTGAATATGCACTGGCCCGATGGCTCGGCGTTGAAGACGCCGTAGGCGTTTCCTGTGCGACAGACAGCCTTTATGCATCCCTTCGAATGCTGGGCATCGGCCCGGGAGACGAGGTGATTACTACGGCCCACACGGCCATTCCCACCGCCGAGGCCATCACCATGACCGGTGCTGCAGTGGTTTTTGCCGATATCCGCCCGGACACCTGCAATATTGACGTCAATGAAGCTAAAAAGCACCTTTCCCCCAAAACAAAAGCCGTCGTTGTCGTCCACCTGTATGGGCAGACGGCGGATCTGAATCCCTTCATCGAACTCGGCAGGGAAAAAAATATTTATATTGTTGAAGATTGCGCCCAGGCTTTAGGCGCGCAATACCGCGGAAACAATGCCGGCACAATCGGCGATGTGGGCGTGTACAGCTTTTTCCCCTCCAAGCCGCTCGGCGGCATGGGCGACGGCGGAGCGGTGATATCCCACCATGCCAATCTGCTGAAACGGATCCGGATGTTTTGCGATCACGGTCGCCAAAACAAATTTGTCCATGAATTCGAAGGGTTCAACAGCCGGCTGGATACCATCAAAGCGGCCATGCTTAATGTAGCCCTGCCGCATTTAAACGCGTGGAATCAAAAACGCCGGGATATTGCGGAGCTTTACCGGCGCTGTCTGGAGGGCATACCCGAAATCGAAATTCCCCGCGTTTTACCCGATTCGATTCCGGTTTGGCATGTTTACGCCGTGAGGGTACCGGACCGCAAGCCGTTTCAGGAATATTTGAAAAATCAAAAAATTGCCACCGGGGTTCATTACCCTTCCTCTCTCAACCTGCTGCCGGCCTATGAATACCTGAACAAAGGACCGGGTAGTTATCCAAAAGCCGAGCATCATTGCGCCCATACCGTATCCCTTCCCATGCATCCGGCCATGACCCGGGAAGAAGTCGAATATATAGGCAAAGCCATCCGTGATTTTTTCGAAAAAGAAAACAGAGGCGCAAAATGAATGGCATTATGGAGCTGAACAAAAAGCGGGAAAGGCGGGAAAAGTAAAATGAATGACGTGACGGATCTGTCAGTGGTCATTCCCGTTTACAATGAAGCAGGAAACCTTGAACCCCTGTTGAAAGAACTCTCCGCGGTATTGAGACAACTGAATAAGACCTGCGAAATTTTATGCGTCAATGACGCAAGCACGGATGACAGCCTGCACATATTAAACACCCTTAAACCCACATACCCCGAATTGCGGATATTAAGTCATACGATAAACTCGGGCGAAAGCGCCGGGCAGGCGACCGGATTCGGTTTTGCCAAAGGGGACATCATCATCACCATGGATGCGGATCTGCAAAATGATCCTGCGGATATCCCAAAGATGGCGGGAGCTCTGACCGGCGACGTGGCTTGCGTCTGCGGGGTTCGCAGGATCCGGGAAGATGATGCTATCCGGCGGGTGTCATCCTATATCGCCAATAAATTCCGCAATGTTATAGCCGGTGAGGATATTTCGGATGCCGGCTGCACCTTTCGCGCCATCAGACGAACCGCTTTAACGGGAGTGCCGGTTTTTAACGGAATGCACCGGTTCCTGCCGGGCATTCTTCGCGCCCAGTCCTATCAGGTCGTTGAAATTCCCATCAACCATCGACCGCGTTTTTCCGGAGAGTCTAAATACGGGATCGGAAACCGGTTGTGGCGCGGGATTTTGGATTGCCTGGCCATGCGCTGGTATAAAGCCAGAGCGGTGCGGGGGGACAGAATCGTACAGGATTCAGATTAAATGAGTAAGAATATAATAAAAGCCCTTTTGCTCTTGTTGGTGTTGCTTACGGGTGTTGCCGTGATTCATCTGACGCCCAGCCGCCATTTTCTCAAAGATGTGCATTCCGCGAGCATTCAGATACGATCCCTGGGATGGTGGGCCCCGGCTGTGTTTACGGCCGCCGTGGCCATGCTGGTTTTCGTGGGTGTCCCCAGACTGCTTCTGTGCCCGATCGGCGGCATGGCTTTCGGACTTGCATGGGGATTGATCTGGAGCCAGATCGGAACGGTCATCGGGTATTATCTGACCTTTCTGCTGGTGCGGTGGAGCGGACGGGAATTCATCCTCAACAGATGGCCCCAACTGAACACATACAACGAATTTTTCAGGGAAAAGGGCATTCTCGTCGTCCTTCTCATCAGACAAATGCCCATAGCGGGTTTTTATATCAACATGGTGCTGGGGGTGACCCATATCCGGCACGCCAATTTTCTTTTGGGAACATTTATCGGGATTCTTCCCGAGGCGATTCCGGCAACCCTGATGGGCGCGGGCATCATTGCCATGACTCCCGGAAAAAGCATTGCAGCCATATCGGTTGCGGTTGTTTTTTTCGTTTCCGTCTCGTCGGTTGCTGCGAGGTATTTTCGGTGTTTAAAACTCAAAATTTCATCACCTGCAAAGGATGCAGCGCAAATTGGAAAGGAAGGATTCATTGTCTGAAAAAGAATCAACCGGTCTGCGGCTCAACGTCGGCGTCATCGGCTGCGGCCGTATTTCTGAAAAACATTTTTCCACAATTTTGGATGAGAGTGTGGCCGCAGATCTGGTGGCGGTAACGGATCTGGATAAGCATAAGGCGCATGAAAAATCAGTCAAATACAACATCCCCTGGTATACGAATTACGATGACATGCTGGAAAAACACCCCGAAATCGATTT
>CAYTSY010000161.1:0-1373 GCA_964440555.1 uncultured Desulfobacteraceae bacterium | reverse complement strand
ATCGATTTGATCGATGTGCTGACGCCTACCGGATATCACGCACAACACGTCATCGATCTGTTTAAATACAAGCGGCATATTGTTGTGGAAAAGCCCATGGCCCTGCGTATTGAAGACGCCGCCGACATGATTGCCGCCCAACGAAAAAGCGGCCGCCGATTATTTGTCGTCAAGCAGAATCGTTTTAATCAGGCGGTGATGGTTGTGCGGAAAGCGATGGAACAAGGGCGGTTCGGGAAACTGGTGATGGGAACCGTCCGGGTGAGGTGGAAAAGGGACCAGAAATATTACGCGCAGGCAGATTGGCGGGGCACTTTCGCGCTTGACGGCGGCGTAATGGCACAACAGGCGAGCCACCACCTCGATCTCCTGCAATGGTTCATGGGCCCCGTCCAATCCCTTCAATGCCAGTCGGCGACGCGGCTTATGAATATCGAAGTGGAGGATACAGCGGCGGCCGTCATGAAATTTACCTCCGGTGCGTTGGGCGTCTTTGAGGCAACCGTAGCGGCCCGGCCGGAAGATCTGGAAGGCTCCATCAGCCTTCTCGGCGAAAAAGGAAGTGTGGTTATCGGCGGAACAGCCGTCAATAAAATTGAATGCTGGAAATTTTTCGATAAACAAAACGGGGATGAAAGCATCATCAAAGAGTTTTCGGAAAACGTGGCGAACATTTACGGAAACGGGCATCTGCCCTGCTTAAAAAATATCGTGGACGCCATCCGGAATAACTCCCCGGCCCTGGTGGAGGGCGAAGAAGGAAAGAAAACCGTTGAATTGCTCAGCGGCCTCTATGAATCCGCAGCTCTAAACGGGGCCACGGTATCCCCCGGCAAACCGGCAAAAAATTCCCGTTTAGGCATCCGTTCATGACGATGCCGGACTCACAGAAATTTTTTATATGGTTTGGAGTCGGGATCGAAAAATGAAGCTCTGGATACAATACGCGCTTATTTTGGCAATTTGCTTTTTTTCATTTTTTGTTCATATTACAGCAGATGAAGTGGATGTCATGGAGGCCCGCAATTTTGTTTCAGCCCGGGAAATGGTTGAAGACGGTTCCTGGCTGTTGCCTACGATGAACGGGGAATTAAGAATCGCAAAACCCCCGTTGCCGACCTGGATTACCGCAGTCGCCAGAGTTATGGGGGGCAATACCGACGACGTGCTGGTTATGCGGCTCCCCGCCGCATTTTTTGCCAGCCTGATGGTCTTTGCAGTTTTCGGGTTCGTAAAAACAATTCAAAAAAACCCAAGGCTGCCGTTTATTGTCGCCGTAATCTTTGCCGCCAATGTATTGGTGGTTGTTCTGGGCCGACGAAATTCATGGGATATCTATGCCGTCTTCTTTATGATGATAGCCGTATGGGCGC
>CAYTSY010000160.1:0-6869 GCA_964440555.1 uncultured Desulfobacteraceae bacterium | reverse complement strand
TGGCCAAAATATCGGTTTTGTTGCTCCCCTATTTAGGAGTTTTTCAGGATCGACTCGACTAAGTCGGGATACTTTTCGGTAGGGCAGAAAACCGGAACCTTTTTGCCCTTTTCCTTAGAACGACATCGAAGAACTGTACATTTAACACACTGTGGATCATGTCTTTCCATTTGTAAATTCCTTTCCTCTGCTCAAACGTGTCATACGCTTCAGCCTAACCCGGCTCACCGCCTGCCAGGGCCAATGTTAGCTGACAAGTTGCCACGGGAGTACGGTCCTGGCAATCCGCGTGCAGCCGATGGTTGGACGAAGCCGCTACGCGGCGGAAAGAAATCTCAAAAAGTGTATAACTCCTTCCGCGACCCAATTCCGGGCGCCAATTAAAATCCTGGCTGTCACGCGACCGATTCCTTCATCTTAAAGAAAATTGGACTGAAATATTCATTTATCGTTTTTGAAGATACCTGCATTCTCATGCATCAAATTTCAAATAATTCAAGTCAATATTTGAATCAGTATCCTTGAAGTTTCCGACCTGGTAATATTCCAGTTACGGATAATTATCCTTGATTTTTCGAAACATATATCACAGGTTTTTTTGATTCTCACCCATTTTCGATATGTAGGAGATATCACCACATTACGATGGCGTGAAAAACCTGTGACCTATAGATATCTATAATTTACTGGATTTTCGGTGGTTTATTCCCCTGAGTATCGTAACAATTAAAAAAACCGGTATCCAGAAAAATACGTTGAGTGGCGGATCAAGGCCACCTGATGAGCAAACAACAATGCCGTTATCTTACCCTGAAACCTCCTGCAGGATATAAATCACCTCTGCCAGTCCGATTTTTCCGTCCCCATTCACATCGGCATTTTTATAAACGGTTGATGACGGGTTTGATCCCGCCAGAACCTGCATCGCCAAAATCGCATCAGCAAGGTCAATGTTGTCATTTCCGTTTATATCACCCAATTTAATCGGCTTTTCCGGAGTCAATTCAATATCAATGGTAATACTTGTCAGGTCACCCAGTAAAACATCTAAAATATTTTTTGTGACATAGCCCTCAGTAGTAACCGTAATATCGTAAGCTCCTGGCGGCAGCAGATCGATGTAATATCCGCCGTCTCCCGTAACCTTGCGGGTAAATCCAAAATCAACTTCCGCACCGGAAACCGGATTGCCGGTTAAAACATTATAAACATGCCCTATCACAATTACAGCGCCAGGGTTCACTGTATTGTTAGTATAAAATGTTCGGACTTCGCTTTCCCGGACTTCTCCTAACTCATCAATGGCCAAAACCTTCCAGTAATAAGTGCTTAAATCTTCTATGCCGTCAGCAGGTTCCACAAGGCAAGTGCTGTAAATAATGTTTTCTTTCCCGATCGGGTTGCTGAAGGTGTCATCGTTTTTTGAAAGTACCACTGTATAGGTCAGGTTATCGCCATCCGGATCAACAGCGTCGGCCCAGGCTAAGACGACCTTGGTGGAAGTATTGGCTCCGGATTCAGGCGATATCAGCCTAAATGCATTCGGAGGATTGTTCGCGTCTTTTTTCCGGTAAACAGTGGTGACTTTCATGGGAGACACTTTCCCGGATGTAATATCTTTTGCAAAATAAAACACCTGGTATGTGCCTGGAACAGAAAAATAACCCGATGGAACCGAATCAAAACCCAAATTTTTCCATTCATATCGTTTTAGTGCGCTATTATAATCCGTGGTAGCTTTCTTAAAAGTCTCCATCTCTATCTGATGACCGGGACCCGGCTCACCCGGGTCATATCCTGGTCTTTTCACTTCTACCCATATCATATCCACTGGCTCTGTCTCCGCCCAAACGAGATCTACAACATTGAGCCAAGGTTCCACAAATTGTGCTTCGGATACTTTCTCGATACTAATATCTCCGGGATCATTTCCGGCAGGAGGAGAGGTTCCGATAAATATCGTGCTGCTTACATACCCGTCTTCACCGTCAATACTGGAAAGTGCGTTGCTTCCCTTTGTATCGGAATTGTCGTCCAGCAGGGGGTGTTGAAGAGAATCGTCATAATATGGCGCATTGGTTTCTCCGGTTCCTGATGAAGTATATATTTCAGTTTGATCCTTGGCCTCGCTAAAGGAATGATATATTGATTTCCCGATAACGATCTTTTTGAAAAATTCCGATACAAAAAATTCGCCATCACGTAAAGGCTGTCCCTGAGCATCCACATCCTTGTATCCCCTGTGTGAATATTCATTTTCTGCCGCACTGGCAATCACCACCCGTTTGTTATCAGACACTTCATCAATAAAAGCCCCTGCCCTGCAGAAACCCAGAATAACAATTATTTTCCGATCCGTAATGCCAAAACTGGCAAGGTCGTTCTGCAAAGTGTCCAGCCATTGGTTTAAGTCTATTGATGTAATCGGATCTGAAGGATGAATATAAAACTTGCCGATATCGTCATTGCCGGCATCCGTCCAGCCGTGGTTGACCATTACGATATATAAGTCGCCGGGTGCATTTTTAATTTCGTTAAATGCCCAGCCGGTGACGGCTGCTTTGACACTATTTTTAGAAGGTGGATTGGTTACATAATTATAATACACGATATCTTCATCTTGGAGACCTCTATCCTTCATGGACTGATAAACAAAATCCGTGGTTTTCTGGTGTGACGCCAAGCCTTCTCCATTTTCATCAATCTTGCCCTGAACAATGATTGCATATCCCGCCGTTGCCACAACTTTTATGGTTATCTCATTGGATTCAGCAGCAGCATAGTCTGTGCTTCCTGAAAACCGCGCCTTAAGCTTCCACTCCCCAACCTGGTTAAATACAAAGTTTTCATTCAGGAATTGACCGAGCCTATTGGTAGTAACATCCACCGAAACAGATGTTTCGTTTGGATATGTTATTATAAGTTGAACAGGCATGTCGGAGAGATCGGTATTGTCGCAATAAGGAGATGGGAGAAATCTGCCGCCGATCGGAGGGGCTGTAGTGACTTTAATGGTTTCTCCCATGACCACATCCAGACTCAGACTCGGTTTTGCCTTCTGAACGTTTAAGAATTGATCATTGCTTGCGGCCCCCTTATACACATCATCGCCTGTCCATGATGCACGTATCTTCCATTGTCCAGCGCTGGTTATTCCAACCCCGGAAAGTTTTTCGCAGGGAATGGACGTTGAAAACGCTCCTTTTGTATTTGTGAGCGCGATTAGGGGAACTTCAGGTCCGGTTGTCGGAAGCAGTGCAATATATACAAAAACGCCGATATCCAGGTCTATCGGGTTTCCCGTAACTCCGTCCTTAATCTGTCCTGAAACAGAAAGATCTTCACCCAGCTTAATTTCATTTTTAGACAAAATGCAGGAAATAAATGAGGGTTTAACACCGAATGTGAATGAGACGGTATCACTTGAAAAGTTGCCTGCCAGATCAGTTGCTTTGGCGATAATAGTATAATCGGTTCCTACCGACCAAATGCCTGTAGTGTTATATGACCATGATTCTTTGCCTTGGGTTGTGATCCAGGCCGGTTCTAATATCCATTCCTTGGATGAATTTAAATACCAGGTTGCCTGATTTTGACTTACATAACTTATCTGGACCTCAGCTTTTGATATTAGATATGGAGCATCTGAAGCTATTCCTGCAATTACGTTAAGCTCAAGGACCGAATTCGGATTTTCAGGTTGCGTGATCTCAACTGAAGGAACTGAATTATCGGCAATTATAGTTAAAACATTCGAAGCCGCTGAAACATTTCCGGCAGTATCTGTCTGGATTGCTGTAATATTATACGTCCCGCCTGATAAGAATGATATATCAATTGAAAAATTTCCATTGATGACAGATGCAGAAGCTCCTGATATTTCGTTGCCGCCTTCATATAATCGAACCGTGGCACCAGTCTCCCCGGCTCCTAATATAGTAAGAGCGTTTATATTCTGCGTAATTTGGTCAATGCTGCTTACGCCGGAATCATCCTGCGATGATAGTGATAATCCTGAAGGAGATAGGGCCGTTGTATCAATAATAATAGTTAAAGGAGCAGACTTTGAAGACACATTCCCTGCTACATCTGATTGATCAGCGGTAATATTGTGAGTGCCTTGTGTTAAAGATAAATCTATAGAAAACACGCCGGCCGAAACCGTATTTACAGCTCCGGGTATTGGGTTGTCGTTGTCAAAAAGCCGCACTGTTTCTCCATTTTCTCCGGATCCTGTAATCGTCAACCCTGAAGATTTATTCGTAAGATTATCGGAATCGTTCCAGCCAGTATCATCTTCAGCCAAGAGATCAAGGCTTATTGGAACACTTGGCGGGGATGTATCTACCATTATGGTTAAATAACCTAAAAAAGACCAGTTACCCGCATTATCTGTCTCCTGCACATACAGGGTATGGAGACCCTCGCATAATTCGGCCCCGGAGGTATAAGTCGTGCCTGTCGACGTTGTTGATCCCTCATCCAGATTATCGTTATCCAGCTTGTACCGGAATGTACCATTCCCGCCGCCTCCTGAACTCCAGGACCATGTCGGCTTGGTGTCATTGGTTGGATTATTTCCACTTATGACAGGGGATTCCGGAGGAGTAAGGTCAATTATAATCATAAACATTCCCAAATCTGACCAGTTGCCAATGCTATCCTGTTCCTGAACATAAAGTATATGAGGTCCTTCGCTTAAGGGGCTATCGGGCGTAAATTGTGTGTCCATGGTTACTGTCGAACCGGCATCCATGTCGCTATCATCAAGCTTATACCGGTAATCTCCAGTTCCTCCGCCGGTGCTCCAACTCCATGTAGGAGTTGTATCTCTTGTAAAGCTATCCCCTGTAACCAAAGATGGAATAATGCTGAAAAGACCCTGCATATTTCCCTTTTCAGGATAATCTTTGGGTTCAATCTTTAGCATGCAATTAACGGATTCCGGCCCTGAAGGAGCCCACATATAACTGCCATCATTTTCTGTACTTTCAGAAATAGTCTCAAATGTCCCATCTTTGCCGCCCTGACGCGACAGGGATATTTTTACATGACCCGTTATATCTTTTGTGTCCCAAGAGATTTCTTTATTTTTGCCGATATTCCATCGGTCGGCCTGATTGGGCTCCAAAATGGATAGATGATCCGATAACAAATTCTGCCCGCCGCGAACGGCACGTACACTATAGCTATCTGACTTATAGATAAAACGAAGTGGAGTCATGTTAACAACGGAGGCATGGCCTCCGTAGAAATCCACTAACCAAGGAATATCATTAAATTTGATAACAGTAGTAGACGACCAGTAGATGGACGGATCAGTGCCCGGAAAATAATAGGTGTTAATTGCAGGATTATATTTGCTGTTATCTGCAATAGAATGGAGTTCCTTTATGGAAGGCATACGCCAGTCCGAATACCCTGCAAGGGAAAGGGCATCACAGTATGATATGGCATTTGCCCATGTTTTATAAAACGAAGTTGTCTGCTGCCACATTAATCCGGTGTTTATATCCGTCACGGTCCCGTCACCATTATCTATCAATTGATACAATGATAAAGGCTGTCCACCGCGAACGGCCCGTACAGAGCAGCTATATGACTTATAGTTATTATAGAAGACGCCGTCGCCGCCCACTGATACGCGCCATGCCATGTTTTTATCATAGGCATAGGAAGTAGACGACCAATAGTTTTGCAAAGTGTTAGGAAAATAATCGGGGTTGACTGGATTATTATACCTGTAATCGAAAATGGAATGGATGTCCTTATTGTTTGGCATTCGCCAATCTGAATGGCCACCAAAATTCGTTGCATTCAGTGCGTTGATAAAATCCTCCGTATCTGTACCTTCTCCCGGAGTTCCGGCATAACCGCCGTTTGTGGCCGGATTGCTGTCATACCAGGTGTAGATGTTGTCAGCGTCATTGGGATTGGTGTAATCTTGGGAACCGTCTTTGTTATTTTTCACTTCCCAGATCAGGCCTGTAACATTATCCCTTACCATAACCCATGAAGCGGCATCATCCGGCAAATCATTTCCGCTGGTATCAAGCTTTGTATAGGATGGCGGATTTATGGTGTAATTTCCGTCCTGCCCATAGAATGGTTGGCCTTCTTGAGGGCATGGAATTTCTTGGGTATTGTCATAGCATTTGCTTTGGCCGGTGTCGGGTATGGGCCATGCGAAGGTGAGAGCGGGAACCATCAGAATCAATATAAATACAAGGGGATAAAACACTCTTTTAATCATTTCAAGCCTCTCCAATGTGCAATTCGAAATAACGATTTTTGCGATTTTAAAAGCAGGAAAACGCTTAGATAAAAAATGCCATGGAAACTATTTAAGATAGACACTCGGAGTCCGGAAATCTTACACAATACATAAGGTCAATAATCAGTGCCCGGTACTACAGACCTTTCATTTTACACAAAACAGAGTTGGAAAAGAACATGAAAGAAGTGCTGTAACATTATTGATATGTGAAATATTAAGTTGTCTTGGAATTAAGTTCTTTTTCATCCACTATCTGCGGTGGACCGACAGAATTACGATTCGTTTCAGGAGCTATTCATGGACAATTTATGGGAACTTCCCATAATCAACCTCCTGTGTTTGAGGTTAGGTAAATGAAAGCGGAATTCGCTGTATTTTATACAAATATTCATATTTAAGTCAATGAAAATAAGATAGGGATATCAATCCATTCCGTTATCGGCTTTGAGGGGTATTTGGAATGAGAGTTATTGCAAAAAATGCCTGGGAATTTAAGAAATCTGACATTGTCAAAAGCTGGTGATATGGGGGGATCTAACTAGTCGATCCTGAAAAACTCCTAAATAGGGGAGCAACAAAACCGATATTTTGG
>CAYTSY010000159.1:0-6870 GCA_964440555.1 uncultured Desulfobacteraceae bacterium | reverse complement strand
CTTCGTGGTTTATAAAAATTTCGGCATAATGGCGACTTTTTACGAGACCATCAACATTGATATTCACACCTGTTCACGTTCCCGTACCCGTTCACGGCTTTTTGTATTTTCTCCGTGAACGGGTACGCGTACGTGAATGAAAAAGGAAACTGCCGGGCCATCAATATCCGCGACCGGTTTTCTCCCAGCATTTTTCCAGGCCGAAGTCTTCCGCGACGATCTTAAAGCAGTTGTAGCCCGTGGCGCTGCTGGCCCCTCCGCCCGGATGCATGTAAGGCCCGCAGAGGTAGAGTCCCTCAATCTCCGTCCTATATTGGTTTGCTTCCGGAAAAGGACGGTTGGGTCCCAGTTGATGCAACTTCATGGCGCCGTTCATGAAATCGCCTTCCATGAGCCGCATCTCGTCTTCCTGGTCCAAGGGCGTATAGAAGTAATGGTCGATGACATTGTCCCAGGTCATGTTGGGCGCCCATTTTTCAAAATGCCTGATAAACTTGTCGTTGTGCGTGGCACGGACTTCTTCCCATTCTTCACGGGTATGCAGGCTCGCCTTGGGCATGAAAAACCATCCTGTCAGGCTGTGTTTACCCGGCGGCGCATAGGTGGGATCCCACAGGCTGTTCACCCAGGTCCCGGCTCCGGGGATTCTGGGAATTCTTCCGTAAACGGCATCCATGCAGTATTCAAGGATATCCTTATTGGTATCAAATCCCACTACGGTATAAAAGGTCTTGTTAATATCCGGATTCCACTTCGCGCTCTTGTAATCCGGGGCCTCATGAAGGGCCAGTGCGGTGGACGCCAGAATGGAACTCGGACCGATCTGGAAATCTTTTGCCCGTTTTGTCCATAACGGGCTTAAATTTTCTTCCCCCACCATCCTAAGCAGTGTTGCCTTGAGATCGGCGTTGGAGGCGACCAGCTTTCGGGCACGAACTTCCGTGCCGTCCTTTAATTGAATCCCCACAGCTTTTTTGCCGTCCAGCAGAATTTTCACTACCTCGCTGCTTTCAAATACCTCCAGGCCTTCAGTTACGCCGGCCATTTCCATGCCGTGGGCCAGGGTGTGGGTTCCGCCCACCATCAGACGCCAGTTGAAATAGAGATTGAAAATCGTAAGCGCTCCCAGGCCGGCGCCCTCTCTTTCCAGAGGGGCGCACCACTCAACGGCCATCCGGTTTAACAGCGTCTTGAGTTCATCGGTTTCAAACAGGTAGTCATATACATCCGGCGGCGCCATGTTGGCGACAAAAGAAGGAAGCTCCAGCATCTGGGTGAACATTTCCCGGGCCTGGATGTCCGCATACGGATTTTCCGGAGTGGGCTGAACCGCCGGCGAGTAGATCATTGTCGCGAAAAGAGGTTCCATCATCAGTATTTTTTTGGTCAGATCCACAAATGTCTGGGCGTCATGCTTTGAATATTGCGCAATGGATTTGTAGGTCTTGTCAAAATTTTCAGGATGCTCCTTGCTATAGATGACAATGGGCGGGCGGCCGTCTGAAAAAGCGATCCCCGATTGCGCGTGGGGATAAACACAGCGTGCTCCGAGCCCTTCGAGATTAAAATCATGATATATGGGCATCCAGTCCATAAATTCCATGTACTGAGCGTGAAGATTGTGCATAAACCCCGGGGCTGTGCATTCCGAGGTAAAAATGGCGCTTCCCTCTTCGTGTCTGCGTTCAAAAATTGCCGTTTGCATGCCTGCACGCTGCAAGTACGCCCCCAGGGTAAGGCCCATATTGCCGGCGCCGATAATAATGGCGTCATATTCTTTTTTGATTCTCATAGTGTTCTCCTTTTATGCAAAGCAGAAAATACTTGTTGTAATTTGCTTATAATGACCTGAGCCTCATCACTCATCACTCATCACTCATCACTTCCTTCATATTTCCACCCACCATTTATCCATTCCAAAGTCATCCGCGATCACCTGGAGGGCATTATATCCGGGACCGAACGTGATAAATCCATGGGGATGCGTGGCGGAGCCGCAAAGATATAATCCCTTGACCGGGGTTTTGTATTGGGACATCAGGGGTGTGGGGCGGTTGCCCATGAGGTTGTCCTCGCAAATCCTTCCGACCATCCAGTCCCCGTTTCTCATGTTGGTCAGTTTTTCCGATATGTCCAGCGGGGTATACGGTTTGGCCTGAATAATATCCGCCGCCGTAAAATTATCGCAATACTTCTCCAGTTTCCGGATGCATCGATGACTGTAAACGTCTTTAAACTTGGAAGCCCAAATACCGGGGCCTTTTCCGTCCACCGCATACGGCGCTATGGCGCGGATGACGCCTGTCGCCTTTCCCTCGGGCGCATCCGTGGGATCAAACAAAGAGTTGATCGCCACGTTGAGTTTGGGATCTTCCGGAACTTTTCCGCTTCGAATATCCTTCCAGTCGTTGTTGAAATCTTCCAGACATTCGTAACCGATATTGAGCACCCATGCCTGGTTGATATCCGGATCAAACGCGGCTGCTTTATATGTCGGAATCTTGTTCATCGCCATATGGACGGAAAATAAGGTCCCGTCCTGGTATTCATACTCATCCACATCTTTTTGAATCGCCTGAGGCAAAATGCCCGGCGGCAGCATTTTGGCAAATGTCTGGTGCAAATCCAGAGAGCTTGCGACCAGCTTGTCTGCATAGAAGCACTTCCCATCACTGGTCCGGGCTCCGGCGGCACGTCCGTTGTCCAAAAGAATTTCTTCCACCGGAGAAGCCATTCTCAGTGTCACGTTGTTTCTGCGCATCTGCCGCCACAGGGTGTGGGCCAGCCGGTGGGACCCGCCGATGCACAGCCGCCAGTTGTCGATTTTCCCCAGCATGAACGGAAAGGATATGGCCAGGCCGACAAGATCGGTGTAGTATCCGCAGACCGCAGCATGAAACGCCAGCATTGTTTTGATCTTTTCGTTTTCAAAATGCTTGTTCAAAAAGTCATTGATGCTCATTCCCCTTAATTTTGCCCGGAAAAATTCGGTTTTATCCTCCACCTTCCAGGTGCTCAGCGCCCGGGTGATATCATTGACGTCAATGGGCGGCGCATACATCAGGGTGCTGATCATCAGATCCTGGAACCCCTTGACCTCCTTGTACAGGCGGCCAAAGGTATCGGCGTCTTTTTTTGAAAACCGGCTCATGGACGCATGGGTCTTGGCCATGTCCGTGTGAATGGTCAGGGCGGTGCCGTCTGCAAATATGCTTCCCATTTGAACGGGCGGATGCGCGTATTTGACGCCGTCGGGTTCTCCCACCAGATCCAGATCGTCGTAAACCGGGCACAGGCCCACAAACGTATGATAATTGCTGTGCAAATTGTGGAGAAATCCGGGTCGGGTATAATGTTCCGTGCACAGTCCGCCCCCTTCTTCCAGTCTTCTTTCCAGTACCAGCACCTGCCATCCGCTTTTGCCTAAATACGTCGCCAGGGCCATGCCGTTGTGCCCTGCGCCGATGATGATGGCATCGTAGGTTTCTTTTTCCATAAAAACGTCTCCTTTTTCGTTGAGGTCATGGGTGATGGGTCATGGGTGATGGGTAATAGGTCAAAGGTGATAGGCCTATCGCCTCAATCTACCTATAACCTGTAGCCCGTCACCTATTGCCTGTTATATGGCGGCTTTCCTTTAGGCCAGACAGTGAGTTCGCTGGATTTGTAGACGTCAAAAATAATATTGGCCAAATCCGCGTTTTGCATCAGCATCCGCATATCCCCCCGAATCGAAAGCGTGCCGTCCAGGCCTTTTTCAATCGGATCCATAATTCCCGCGGCCATGCTTTCAAACACGCTGGCCGGCCCGATGATACGGTAATTCAACCCTTTGCCGCTGATTTTTTCCTTGCTTGGCTTGAGCTCTTTGATTTTTCCATCCACCATGTGCACGAAGAAATACTTGAATTCCCCTTTCGGCGTATAGGGAGAGATATCGTCTCCTTCTATTTCGATGGCGATTTTCCACTCTCCCTGCGGAACCTTGGAAGAAAGGTCATCCCTGCTGTTTGCCAGCTCAAGCATGGCATCATACCACTCCTGCGTAAAAATATCCGGCATGTTCTGCTCCTCCTTTTTGTTATCGGTTATTGCGAAATAGGCGTGATTTCAACTTCAAAACCGTATATCTTCCTTATCTCAGTCGTCTCCGTAACCGTTGTAGGTAATATTCAGCGCGTTGTCGGTTGCGTGATTAACGATTCCATATAACACCAGGTTAACGATTTCCTTGGTCATTTCCCGTCTTGACATTTCCTCGGGCATGACGAAAATCCGTTTGATGAACATCATATAAATCTGGGACAAAAGCTCCGAAATATAGTCGATGTTGAAATCCCGGAACCGCTGGTTTTCAATCCCCCTTTTTAAGCTGTTGACCAGCATGGTCTTGGCGAACTGATGAATTCCCAGATAGTTTTCATTGTTTTCGTTTGAAAAAATTTCTTCCCTGGGTTTTAACAGCAATTCCTTGTCGTTGATCAGGATGGAGCGGAAATGCCTGTCCTTTGAAATATACTCAAACCCCGCCTCCGACATTGAAATAATTTGTTTTACCACGTCATCTTCACGGTTAAGGGCTTCTATCATATAATTTTCGAACTTATAAATGGCAAACAGCACTGATTTTTCATAGAGGTCGCGTTTGTTCTTGACATACAGATAAATATTTCCCTGGGTCATCCCGAGCTCTCGGGCAATATCTTCCATTGTTGTTTTTTTAAAGCCGAATTTGGCAAAAATGTTTAGAGATGTCTCGTAGATTTGCTCCTGGGTGTATTGTTTGTTTTTCATCCGCTCAAAAATTTTCGGCTGTAAATGGGAAGGTTAAGTTTTGCTGCATAAAATGAATAAATGAATAATATTTTTATATATTCATTTATATAAATAAGATTATTCTGCTTGTCAATAATTTTTTTGATTATTGGAAATAAAACGAATTGTGTTCAGCGTTTGCTGCAAAAAAGAGGCTCAAATCAATTTACGGGCGATGTTCGCCACATGTTTTCCCTGATATCTTGCTCCGGCCAATTCAATCGAAGACGGCATTCGTTCTCCGGCCCCTCCGGCAATGGTAGAAGCGCCGTAAGGCGATCCACCCTTGATTTCATCCACCCCCATTTGCCCGGCAAATGCATAGGGGAGTCCGACCAGGATCATCCCCTGATGAAGAAGCGTCACGTGAAAAGTCAAAATAGTGGATTCCTGCCCTCCGTGCTGCGTAGCTGAAGAGGCAAAAACACTGCCCACCTTGCCGACCAGTGCCCCTTTTTGCCAAAGCTGGCCGGTGGCGTCGAGAAACTGGCGCATCTGGCCGCACATATTGCCGAATCGGGTGGGGGTGCCGAATATGATGGCATCTGCTGCCGCCAGTTCATCAACCGTGCAGATTTTCACCCGGGACGCTGTTTTTTTAAATTCCAGGGCCCCCATTTTTTCCAGAACATCATTTGGCAGCGTTTCGGGCACCATGCGCAAAACAGCCTCGGCGCCCTCCACTTCGCAAACCCCTTCGGCGACCGCCTGAGCCATCTGGTGAATATGGCCGTACATCGAATAGTAAACAATCAATACTTTCATGGGGTATCCTCCTTTTGGGTTTGAACAGAAGTTTAATAAATTGATTTATTTTAAAATATTCCCTTCCAGAATTCAACCCCATTTTTCATCCTGATTTCCGGCACTTTTTTTGTTTTTGAACGTCTGATATAAAATCGGGCAGTCCACCTTTTCCTTGACCTCCGCCATGATTCGGATTAAGAAAAGCGGAAAATCCACTGTTTTGCAAATCAAATGCGTCCTGGTAAGTCTTGGAGGTTTCTCATTATGAAAATTATCGTCAGCGGCAAAGGCGGAAGCGGCAAAAGCACCCTTTCCGTTCTCATTGCCCGGGCGCTTGCTTCGCAGGGGTATAGTATTTTGCTGGTGGACGCGGACGAATCCAATTTCGGTCTTCAGCGGCTCCTCGGGGTCGAAGCCCCCGCACATTTGATGGATCATTTCGGCGGTAAGTTGCATTTTAAAAAAAACTGGATGGGAACAGCCAGTGAGGGGCTTTTCAAAGACCATACGAAAATTGAAGAGATACCCGAATCCTGCATTTCGCCGACGGGCAACATCAAGCTTATGATTATCGGAAAAATTCACGCCCACGGCGAGGGGTGCGCCTGTCCGATGGGGGTATTGTCCAAATCCGTTCTGGCCAAGCTCGATGTCGGGGAAAACGAAATCGTAATCGTCGATGCCGAAGCCGGCGTGGAACATTTCGGCAGGCGGGTGGACGGCGAGTGCGATCTTATTCTCGGCGTTGTCGATCCGTCCTATGAGTCCTTTATGCTGGCTAAAAAAATGCAGGCTATGGCGGAGAGCGCCGGTTGCGACATCTTCTTTATTTTGAATAAATTCGACCCAAAAGTCGGATCGGCCATGACGGCTCATATTAATGCCGAAAAGACCATCGCCAAAATTCAAACAGCGATGTGGTTTTTATGGAGAGCCTTCAGGGCAGGGCGTTAAGCGGCAATTTTAAAGAAGTTGAGCCGGTTTGCAGGATGATTCAAGACCGTAAAAATACGCTTCGGAAAAAATCGACGATGTTTACGATTAACCCCAAAAAATGAGGAGGGATTATGAAAATCAAAGCAGCCGTTGCCCCGGCAATGGGAAAACCATTCCAGATGGAAGAGGTGGATCTGGATGACCCGCGTTCCAATGAAGTGCTGGTTAAAATTGTAGGGACCGGATTGTGCCATACGGACTTACTTTTTAAAGACCATTTGCCCATACCCTTGCCTGCAGTTTACGGTCATGAAGGCGCGGGCATCGTGGAAAATATCGGAGACGCCGTCACGACCGTAAAGCCCGGCGACC
>CAYTSY010000158.1:0-6883 GCA_964440555.1 uncultured Desulfobacteraceae bacterium | reverse complement strand
CCAATATTCGGTTGATCAAAGAGGATTTTCCGACATTGGGCCGGCCCACCACCGCCATGCGGATTGCTTCTTTTTCTTCACTGTCCCCGGATTCCGGAATAACGCTCACCAGGTCGTCAATGAAATCGGGCAAACCGAAACGATGAGAAGCGGACAAAGGGTAAAGTTTGTCGATCCCGAGTTCGTAAAACTCATTTATCCGGTTTGCCTGGCTCTGTACATCGATTTTGTTCACGACGTAAAATACAGGCTTATTAATTGGGCGAAGCAGTTCAACCATGTCCCGGTCATAAGGGGTGATGCCCGTTTTGCCGTCCATGATCATGACAAGGACATCCGCATCTTCGATTGCCTGAAAGATCTGCAGCCTGACCGGCTCTGAAAACGCATCTTCCTTAACAGTGAAACCGCCGGTATCTACAAGGATGAAATCTTTTCCATCCCAGGAGGCGTTTCCATAATGACGGTCTCTCGTGACGCCGGGAAAGTCGTCCACAAGGGCATCCTGGGTGCGGGTGATCGCATTGAAAAAAGTCGATTTGCCCACATTGGGTTTTCCGATAATGGCGATAATGGGTTTCATAATAAGTTTTGAGTTTTGAGTTATAGGTTATAGATAATCGTTTATCGGTTATCGGAGGGAAAGAGTCAAGAGATAAGCGTCCCTTGGTATAAGGCTTGTCAGTTGCAGCATACTCGCCTTTCATTCACCACTCATCACTCATCACTTTTCAAGCTTCTGTCAGAGCCGGGGAAGAATGTTTTGAAGGAAGAAGGTAAAAAATGCATTCCGGTACTTTTTTATATGGACGATGATATCCGCGCCGTCCAGATCCGCCGGCGTGTCACTGACGAATTTATAGACCAGACACTTTATGCCGAAGCGTTTGCAGGACCGCAAAACAGCGGCTGCTTCCATGTCTGCCAATGCAGCCAGGCGGGCAACCCGTTTTCGCTGGTCAGATGAAAGGGCGGGGTGATCCTGGGTGGCGATGCAGGCGTTATTAAAACCGGTCAGCGTATCCGGGGTCAAAAGCGTCGGTTCACCGGTTTTCAGATCAGGATAATCGAACTCGCGAATTTCGGATATCTGAAAAATTTCTCCTAAGCAATATTTTTGACCTACTGCACCGGCGGCGCCCAGGTTCACCACAACATCCGGATGACACATCAGACAACTAAACGTGGTCGCCATGGCGGCGTTGACCTTGCCGATGCCGCAGACTGTCAATACGCATTCGTCGTTGCTGAAAACGGGAAACGGCATATCCTTTTGCTGCTGGAGATTCATGCCTTGGATAAACGGTTTTGCTTCCAGCGATGTGGCCATGATGAGACTGATCCTGACAGAATGGAACATTTTTTCCTATTTCTCTGTTCTCCCGGAGATCACGGCAGCGACGCCAAGCGTCCTGCTGCTGTGCCGGATATTTTTAAATCCGCCTGCGGCCAGCATTTTAATTAATATTTCCGGATCGATAAAGGTTCCAATGGTCTGGGCCAGATAATCATATGCCCATGAATTTTTTGAAATCATTTTGCCGATAAGGGGGATGAGCCCGTTTAAATAGGCATGATAAACCGGTTTGATAAAAGGGCTTTTGGGCCGGACCAGTTCCAGTATCACGAGCATGCCGCCGGGGGCAAGCACCCGGTTGGCCTCTTCGATAAAGTGCGTGAGGTCCGGAATATTGCGCACCCCGAAGGCAACCGTTGCGCCGTCAAAGGCGTTGTCCTTAAAAGGCAGAGAAGATGCATCGGAAACAACAGCCCGCTTGTCCAGGGCCTTTTTCTCCATTCCCTTGCGGATCATTTTTTCGCTGAAGTCCAGTGATGTCGGGACTGCGCCTTTATGGCGCAGGATATCCGTCAGATCGCCCGTGCCGCAGCACAGGTCCAGGATTTTTTTGCCTTTCAAAGGACCAAACCGGTTTGCCGCATCCCTGCGCCAGGCCTGGTCCAGGCCAAAGGATAAAACGCGGTTGAGCAGGTCATAGGTCGGCGCAATGGCATCGAACAGAGCCAAAACCATCCGTTTTCTTTTCCCCGAAGCCGTCGTATCAATCAATTTATATGAAAAAACATCTCTTTTCACCTTGACACAACACCTTGATCGTGAAAATTCATCATTCATCATTCATCATTCATCATTCATCATTCATCATTCATCATTCATCACTGTCCTTAAAGCTTTTCCATCAATTCCCGTGCAATTTTTTCTCCGGAAAGCAGCATTCCTCCGAATATGGGGCCCATCCGGGGACCGCCGAAAACCGCATTGGCCGACATGCCGGCCACATATAAACCCGGAAAAACTTCTTTCGTGTTTTCCAGGGTCAGCCGTTCGGCATTTTCCGCCCACATGGATTTTTCGCCCTCGATATTTCCTGTGGGCGTTAAAAGCCTGCCGGGCACCTTGCGGTGCACCACTTTCACCACTTCTGCGGCATGACCCGTGGCGTCTACGATAAACTTGGACCGGACCGCCAGGGGGTCGATATGGAGCCCGGCCATTTCCACAGGGCTCCAGTTCAGCACCAGTCCGATGACCTTTTCCGGCCGCATAACCACATCTTCAACACTGATGCAGTTGAAAATTGTCACGCCGGCCTGAACAGCCCTCGAAGTCAATGTGGAGATGGCTTCCACGGCGTCGGCGACAAAATAATCGTCCTGGTATTTTTCATGTCGGATGCCGAAATCCTTTAGAATATGACAGGCCTGCCCCTGCACGACGATTTCGTTGAACATCATGCCGCCGCCCCACATGCCGCCGCCGATGCTCACCTTGCGTTCGTAAAGCGCCACTTTTTTTCCGGCTTTGGCCAGGTAGTATCCTGCGGTCAGACCTGAAGGGCCGCCTCCCACGATGGCCACGTCGGTTTCAAGATTATTGATAAGCTTTTGATAATACCGGTCAATGATTGCTCTGGTGATGATGACTTCGTTGAGTTCCATGGAATATTTTCTCTCCTTTGTCGTGTTGACAGTGCGCAGGCATTTATTGGTCTTCACGGTCGCACATTTTGTTGTGTATTTTCATGGCGCATAATTCGCCGCACATGGTGCAGACATCTTTTTCATTGTTTTCGCTCTGGGCTCTTCTCTTTCTTGCCAGAACCGGATCCAGGGCCATTTTGTACATGCCTTCCCAGTTCAATGTTTTCCGGTATTTCGACATTTCAATATCCCGGGCCATGGCGCCGCGGACGCCTTTGGCGATATCGCCGGAATGGGCTGCGATCTTTGCGGCGATGACGCCTTCACGCACATCATCGATATTGGGCAGGCACAGATGTTCCGCGGGGGTGACATAACAGAGAAAGTCAGCCCCTGCTGCCGAGGCGATGGCCCCGCCGATGGCTGCGGTGATGTGGTCATAGCCCGGCGCGCAATCCGTTGTGAGGGGACCCAGAACATAGAAAGGCGCATCATCGCAGATTCGTTTTTGCATGAGAATGTTGGCCTCGATCTGGTTTAGCGGAACATGACCCGGCCCCTCCACAATGACCTGGACTCCGGCTTCTCTCGCTCTTTGCGTCAGTTCCCCGATGACGACGAGCTCCTTGATCTGGGCTTTGTCCGAGGCATCGGCAACGGCGCCGGGCCGCAGGCCGTCGCCCAGGCTTAACGTGACATCATATTTAAATGCGATCTCCAGGAGCCGGTCGTATTCCTCGTACAAGGGGTTTTCCTTGTTGTGATGAAACATCCAGGCCGCCAGAAGCGATCCCCCCCGGCTGACAATTCCGGCAATCCGGTTCTTCTGGTCGGCCAGGGAGTAGGTCTGCCGGGTAACGCCGCAATGCACGGTGATGTAGTCAATGCCTTCTGCGCATTGTTGTTCTATGGTTTCAAACAAAAGATCCGGCGTCATATCCATGATGCTGCGTTTTTTTGCGGCCAGTCGTGCGGCTGCCGCGTAAATCGGAACAGCCCCGAGCATGACCGGAGAGTTCTCCAGAATGATTTTTCGGATTTCTCTGAGGTCCCCGCCGGTGGACAGATCCATCACGGAGTCAGCGCCTGCGTCCACCGAGACCTTTAATTTTTGGAGCTCCTCGTCTATATCCTGGTGATCCATGGAGGTTCCGATATTGGCGTTGATTTTGGTGGAAAGGCCTTTCCCGATGCCCCGGGGAGGAAATTCATGATGAATATTTTTCGGAATCACCACATGGCCCAAGGCCACCTTTTGTCTGACTTCCTCGGGCGTAAACCCTTCGTCAGTTGCGACGCGTTTCATTTCTTCGGTGATCACGCCTTCTTTTGCCATACTAAGCTGTGTTGCCATAGCGCCCCTCCTTTTTCCAAAAAAAAACCGTTTCCTGACGGAAACGGTAATGAAAAAGAGATTTATCGTTTCCCTACGCCGGTATTAGCCGGATCAGGTTCAATGGGTATGATCTCAGGCTATATAGAAGCCACCCCGAAAAATATGCTTAAAAATTAATCCAGGCAATCAGCCTTGTCAAGAATTTTATAGAATAAGTGCAGGGCATCCCGCACGGTAAATAGTCACGGTTTTCTTCGATTTTTATTTTTTTTAAAATTTTTGGTCGATCATATCGATAAAACATCCTCCACCGGAAGATGAAGCACTTGCGTCGTCTCCACTTAGACTTGCCATGGGCATAGGAGGCGTGTCCCCCGAATCCGCAACGGCGGTATTGGGAGAAAAGATCCATTTTTTAGCCAGAAGCATATTTTTTTTCAAAACCGATTGAACTGCGTTTATCAGTCCGCCCGAATTGGTCTGGGCATCAACCGGGAAGATCAAAAATACATGGGGGTGTTTTGCCTTCACCCAGTAGCCTTCGTAGAATTCCATGAAATCCGTGTCGTCGGCATACGCCCCGTTTTCCCAGCGCCAAAGCCTTATATCAATATAGTCATTGGGATCGTCCCATTCCGATATGGGCGTGGGGGCGACAGTAATCACTCCCGCATCGTTTTTAACGACCACCAGAACATCGGCCCATGCATAGGCCGCCTGGTTGGGGCAGCCGACCTGATTCCAACCGTCGCCTGTCGCGGCATTATAAGCCAATTCGTGTTCAAAATCTTCGTCCAATGGGACCTTGTTGCCGTCAAACGAGACGTTGAAGCCTTCCCTTGAGAGGGCCCAGTAGGCTTTTCCAGGAGTGATCTGCAAATCATCCCCGTATTCGATATATTTTCCGATCAGGGGGTCATAGGTCCCTACTCGAAGACTGTTTCCGTCCACCGGGAGACCGATGACGCTGGTGGCTGCCGGGTCAGACGGGTAATGAACAAAGGACATCATTTCGTAATTCGAAACCTTGTTTCCCGGCCCGATGGGCTTGGTGGTTGCAGAACCGGTTTGGGACCATCCGCCCCAGTTGTTCCCATCATGCGCCCTGACTCTTGCGTAGTAGGAGACCCCGTCAAGCAGCAGCTCCGGGGGATAATCGGCCTCTGTGGCAGCCCCTTCTCCTACTTCAGGATCCCAGATGTTATCGCCTGTGGCATTGGGGCCTGACCAGATCTCTATTTCAAACCGGGCTTGGGGATCTTCCTCAGCATCCGTGTAGGTCCATTTGATTTTTCCACCGGCACGATCAAGTTTGACCGGATTGGTCGTGGGCGGTCTGTTTACGGGCCCCTCAATTATCCATTTTGCTTCGATCCACCGATCCCTTACATAGGGGGAATCTCCCCATCCAAAGTCAAGCTGCTGCTCATCATCTGAGGATGAGACCTCGTTTTTAACATCCGAATTATCTCTTAGGAATGTGGCATAATCCAATTCTTGATTTGCTTCATCGATTTTGAGCCCGACAAAATCAACTCCCGCAGGTTCGTATTGGTAATCCTGCCAAATCCTGACCTTGTATTCGCCGCTGGGATCCGGGAGGAAGAGCGAGAGGTCAAAAGCCTTTGAAAAATCTTCTCCCGGGAATGAATATCCGTCTCGCGCGACCCAGTCGGTTCCGTCCCAGGTATAAATAAAATATGTACTGCTTTTGGGTACATAATAGCCTTCACTGACAAATATGAAGTCTCTTTCAGCAAGGTTTTGCTGAGCGGAGTCGAAAACCAGTGAAAATTTTTCGCCTTTGGTCATTTTCAGGTAGGTGTCGTCTGCATTTGAGAGTAAAGATGCAGCATTGTTATTTTTGAATTCAACTGAGGCTAAATTCAAATTGGCAATTTCTTTTTCAGGCTGCGGGCCTGTTGAAAGGGCGATAAAATCAATTTCATGGTATTTTTTTGCGTGAGAAATGGCGTAAAGCCGGACTTTATTCTCTCCAGCGTTGTCAGGAAGCCTGCCGGAGACGTCGAAGACGCATTCAGACCACCGGAATCTGGGTTTTAAGCGTCCGACCTCCTTCCAGGTTGAGTTTTCGTCCAAAACTTTAACGACCACAGCCGGCGGTCCGATATAAGGTTTATTTTCCCCTTCACCCATGACAAAGCCATTGACTCTCAAAACGATTCTTGCGCCGCCGGACGTACTTGCCTGACCGAAGTCCACCTCAACATAGTCTTCACTGTATGCGGGGCATCCGCTGTCGTCTTTTGATATTACGGCATTTAATACATTCTCGCCGTTGTTTTTTATGGCCGACACAGGTCTTGCCAGTTCGCTTGGCTTATACGCGGAAATATTGCCTTTGTCGTCTATCCCTATCAGAACATCTTCGGCATGATCCACGGCAGTGAGGCCTGTCATGTCGGTCCAGGAATCCTCGCTTTCCGTTTCCCGAACCTCGATCCGGTATTGATTGTTTATTTCGATCAGGGGTTTCTGGAGCAGATAAAAATCCCGGTACTCATTTTGTTGCGTACGGGCAACCGAGTAAACATCGTTGTCCATCTCAAAAGCGGTTCCGTTCCAGGGAAACACCCAGCGGCAGGA
>CAYTSY010000157.1:0-6951 GCA_964440555.1 uncultured Desulfobacteraceae bacterium | reverse complement strand
ATTCCGCCTCCGATGACCATAATTTTTTTATTTTCTTTACTCAATTGGAAACTCCTTGGCTTATTGATTTTTGACAGGGCAACCCGCGTCCCGGTGCTTGCCCGGCCAGTTTAGTTAGCCCGGCTTATTTAAACCTTCGGTCTGGGCAGCATTTTTGCGCGCTCGGCAATCTCGGGCACCATGTGCTCCCATTCGATGGCCATCAGGTGAATGCCGTGAACGCCTTTCATTTCCCTAAACTCTTCAATCTGTTCGCAGGCCATTTTGATGCCTTCATCCGCATGTTTCTTTTTGTCAACCCCCTGAAGCCGTTTAATGACTTCGTCGGGGACATCCATGCCGGGCACCTTAAGCTTCATGTACCGCGCCATACCGAGACTTTTCATGGGGGTCACGCCGGCAAGGATATGCACTTTTTCCGTGAGCCCCATGTCGTTGGCCTGCCGGATAAATTCCCGCATTTTTTTCATGTTGTAAATGCATTGCGTCTGAATAAAATCAGCCCCGGCCTTAACTTTTTTGGCCAGCCGGTGGACCCGCCATTCAAAGGGATCGGCAAAGGGGTTGGCAGCCGCGCCGATAAAAAGCTTTGGCGGCGTATCGATTTCCGCTCCTCCCAGAAACAACCCTTCATCCCGCATTTTTTTCACCATCCCAATCAACTGAATCGAATCAATGTCAAAAACTCCTTTTGCAGCGGGATGATCGCTGTATTGAATGTGATCTATGGAAAGGCAGAGAATATTGCGGACCCCATGCGCATAGGCGCCCAGGATGTCTCCTTGCATGGCCAGACGGTTTCTATCGCGGCAGACCATCTGGTAGTTGGGCTCTAAGCCTTCCTGGATGGCGATAAGGGAAGCGGCCCAACTGGACATCCGGACCATGGCTGTCTGGTTGTCCGTTATATTCACCATATCGACGTTCCCGACAAGGTGTTTGGCTTTTTCCCGGACGGCTTCCACATTGGCGCCCCGGGGAGGTCCGAGTTCCCCGGTAAAGGCGAAGTGCCCTGCTTCCAGAATTTTTTCAAGATTGCTTCCTGACTTCATATGTCTTCTTCCTCTTTTATATTTTTTTTGCACCGAATCAGTCGGAAAAAATTGGAATTTACAATGCCGACTTGCGCGCTTTGTACGCAGGCTGAACAATCGTTCGGGGCGTGGTATTGCGCCAGTCGTTGGGCGGACAGATTTCCAGAATGCTGTCCAAACGGTTTTGCTTTGAGAGCCGCTCATAAATCATGTGCCAGGCGCACGGCTGATCCGCGTTGATTTCACAGCTTCCCTTATTGGTTCCGCCGCAGGGTCCGTTAAACAGACTTTTGGCGCACATGGTCACCGGACAGACGCCGCCGGTCATCCCCAGAAAGCAGCTCCCGCAGGCCCGGCATTTTTCTTCGTACCAGCCCACATCCCGGTTGGCCCCGATAAAGCTGGTGTCCACGCCCGGGAAAACCGGTTTTTCAGGAAACCGTTCCGCCAGAAACTGAACCCCGGCCCCGCAGGCCAGCGATATCAAGGCGTCATATGGCTGCACCATCGACTCGATTTCGTCTAAAAATTCCATGTCGCACTGTCGCTCAACGGTGACGCCGCCGGCGTCTATGGGATTTGCATCCCGCTTTCGGGCGATTTTCAGCTCGGCATTTAAGATGCCGACTTCCTTTTCCCCTCCGGCGAGACACACGGCAACGCAGGTTCCGCAGCCCACGGTCAACACCTTTTTAAAGTCCTTGACCATGGTTTTGATCTCTTCGAAAGGTTTTCTTTCAGCGACTATCATAAGTCCTCCTATGTTATATCCATACGGAATTATTACAAATATTTGCACAATTCACAAGAGCTTCAAATCAAATTATCTTTCTTGCCAAATTAATCGGGTGAAGTCAAGAAATCTAAGTAATAAATATTATTTAATTAATGATTCTTATTATGGAAATGGAACGGAGGTTCAATCGCCGGGACGAATCCGGTCTTGTTTCATGACGGGAAATTTGATAGAGGTTCAGGTAAAGTGCAAACAATAATTGAAACCCAAAAAAATAAGGAGATCGTCCATGAAAAAAAGCAGCTTGAAACCGTACTGGCTCATTTTCGGTTTTATTGTTTTCATCGCCGCACAAGGCGCCTCTTATGCCGCCTCTGCGGTGGAGATTGACGCCAAGGTCAATGCCACCTTGGATACATTCTATAGAGAGGTGGGATCCGGAAAAGAACTGGTTAAAAAATCCAGGGCCATATTGGTCTTTCCCTCCGTGGTGAAAGCCGGGATCGGTATTGGCGGGGAACATGGCGAGGGCGCATTGCGGATAAACGGAAAAACCGTTGATTACTACAGCACAACGTCTGCTTCCATTGGATTTCAGCTCGGCGTGCAATCCAAGTCGATCATTCTCCTTTTTATGACCGGCGATGCCTTGTCGAAATTCAGAAACAGCGAGGGCTGGAAAGTCGGAGTGGACGGATCAGTGGCCCTGATCAAGGTCGGCGCCGGGGGGTCGGTGGACTCCAACAATATAAAAGATCCGATCATCGGGTTTGTGTTCGGCCAGAAAGGGCTGATGTACAACCTTACCCTGGAAGGGTCAAAATTGACTAAAATTAAGAAATAAGAAGGTCATGCTGAAGTCCGAAGGCTGAAGTCTGAAGGATATTTGACGACAGGCAATACCTTCAGTCTTCAGCCTGATCCCCTTTTGGCAACCGTCAATCCAGGGGCTTGACAAATTCCGTCATCTCGCCTCGTGAAAAATCAAGGCTTCGCAGGAAAGACAAAAGCCACCAGTCGTGCCAGCTCACCAAAACCCGAATGGAAGACGCCCCTTTTTCCCTGCAATAGCGCTCAAAGGCCTTCACCAGTTCTTTGCCCAGATTCTGCCGCCGGTATTCGGGGTCCACGCCGATAAGTTCAAGCAGATAGCTGTCTCCCATTTCAGTGGCTGAGGAGGTGATCCGGCCCAGCAAAAAACCGACGATTTTGCCGTCCACTTCGGCAACCACGCTGATATCCAGCTCGCCGCCGACGTAATTGGTGGGCATGGTCGTATAGGTTGAGGCCCGATCTTTTCCCGTAATTTTGCGGTCAATCTCCAAAACACCCCCGATGTCGTCCTCCTCCATTTTTCTGATGACGATGGAAAGGTTTTGCTGGGAATTATTTTTCATTTTTACCCCTCCCTTTTTGGTTTCTTGAGATCCAAATATTCAATCATAATATCAAAACAGCACGCTTTCGTTCGAATAGCAAGCCCATAATTTATCAGTTGATTTATTAGGGTAAACTGGATATGAAAACAAGTATACAACTGTCAATTCATACTGATAGGGCAGGGTATAAAAAAGCTTTTTCCGAGCGCAGAATTTTTCGGAAAAACCCTTCCCCCCATTTTTTGAAAGGAAATTAGACCGATGCAAAACCGATACCATCCAAAAGTCGCGATCATTACACGGGCATTGATCTTTCTGGCATTGAGCGTTGCCCTGTTAGGCATGCCCAAAATGGCGGCGGCCAAGGATACTCCGGATCTGACTGATTTGATCAGCGGACTAAAGGTTCTTTCAGGCACGGTTACCCCCACTTTGCCTTATCCCGTGGACATCAATGATGACCGGAAATTCGGACAGGAGGAAGTGGCTTATATTTTTCAGGTTGTCGCCGGCCTCAGGCAGATGGGCACTTTTGACAACGGGATTACCGTTTCAGGGACAGTGAAGGATATTTCGGACAACAGCATACCCGTTGAAAAGATTTCTGTCGAACTCAGCGCGGACCTGAACAATAACGATATTTATGAAGCAAACGAGGTTTTCAGCGCACAGACGGACGATAACGGTTTTTTTGCGCTCACCGTCCCTGAAGCCTTGTACATTCCCCGGATGACCGTGCATACCCGTGCGCCGGGATATTCGGAATTCATTAAAAAATTTGAAAATATCAGTTCTTCCTTCAGCATTGCCGCCGAGGTGTCCAAAGGAGAATTTGCCGAAATTGACATCAGCGGTATTTCCGCGTCCCCGGCGAAAATGGGCCGGGTGACGCTCGACACGGACAGGACCGTCACCCTCAAGCTTTTCAGGGACAAGCTCCCGGAAGCTCTGGCCGCCAGAATTTCACCGCGATTCGGCGGAACAGATCCGTCAGCCAACGGAAATGAACTCATGAGCGTCACGTTCCCCCTCCGGGGAATGAATGTTCCTGCCGGTTCCGATAAAGTCTATGCCAATGCCGCCTATCTGGATTCGGTCAACAACCCGGATGTCATGCCCGGAGATTTTCAGGCGGAAGGGGAAAGCGACAGCCCCCGGGATATCCTGAAAACGTATGCTGCCAGCATGATCAAGGTGTCGGACGAAAACGGCAACGAATTGATGACCGATGTCACGGATCATTCCAATCAAATTAAAATCAAAATCGCCATTCCCTGGGAAGCCTATGATACCCTGGAAGACGAAAAGGAAGAAACGGCGGATATCATCGAAATCGGTTTATATTACTATGACGAGGCCGAGGAAATCTGGAAGCTTCACCGTAATGCGGATAACACGCCGGCCTATGGGCATCTGGAAGATAATTTCGGGAATGTGTTAACCCAGGAGGATCTGGTTAACCTTCAGGATCTGGAACTGGACGAGGACGGGAAATTCGTCAAAACTTCCTATGCCCCGGCAGGCGCTTTGCCATCCGAGGTCACCATTTACAACGTGGGAACCGTGCATCATTTTTCGATTTACAACTCTGACAAAGCCGGATCCACCAACAGCATAAATATCAATCTCAGAAACCGGAACGGAAAGCCCACCAATGCCCTGGTCCGGTATCGGAAAATCCGGGGAGGCTACTGGTCGGACTCCGATAAACGCGCCGGCAAGGATCGCAGAAACGTACAGGCATACCGGCCGGAGCAGATCAACAGCGCGGTTGCAAAGCTGCTTTCCAAAGACAAGGCGGAAAGAGACCAATGGCTGCGGTTCATCCTGGGTAAAAATGATCCGGCCCTGCTTCAGGCCATTACTGATGGGATCAACAGGTTCGCCCATGAAAACAGGGCATCATGGGCTGAAGACCAGGATGATCTTTCCCGTGGAATTACAGCGATCTTCAATAACCAGTGGACATCGGACGCAATCGGCGAAACCACCGACACAATTGACTGCGCCGCAGCCCCGGATTTGTGCAAGGGCATTGTGGCCCAGGCTGCCGAACAGGTCGGCAAGGCAAGCGATGCCAAAAAAGCCGTGGCGTTTCTTATGGAAATCGCCGTGGACGCCTATAACCCGAGCAACCTGGACTTCAATTATGCCCTGGATAAAGGCATCGGGATGATGGACCTTGCCGTGAATACGGGCAAGGCGCCGAAACAACTGGGAAGCATTCCATCGCTTGTGCTTGAGGCAAAACGAATCCGGGACAGTATCACGGATTTGTACAGCAATGGCCGGCCGCCCGATTGCTGCGGCGGCACCTGGGATTTGTATTATGAAAGGACGCTGGCGCTCAAGCAGACAGTTGAGAGCATCAAGAAGGAAGCACAAACCCTCGGGTCGAGCCTCGGCCGTGTGGCCCCGCGAACCGCGGCTCAGGAAGCCGCCTACCCCGTGACTCAGGAAGGCCTGGAGCAGATTCAGCAGGAGTTTCTATGGGACTATGAAGACATAGGCGGCGTACTTTACGGCGCAAACAGGTTCAGCCGTTTCCAATGGGGGTATTTCCAGGGGGATACTTTTGTTGAAACCGGTCCACCCGCAGGCATGGTCGGCGGCGGGGAGATCGGTGTTTTCGAATATTTCAACGGATCCCAATGGGTTCCCCTTCCGGGCCGTTCCTCCACCGGGGTGGACGCAGGCTTTGTCCCGGTACCCAACACCCTCTCCTGGGGCGACGGTTCGGCCGGCCAGCCGGTTGCGAATTTAGGAACCTGGATCATTGACACGTCGCCCAATGTTGACGTTTCCGGCACGATTGTCGACAAGCAGGGAATCCCGCTCGTGAACGGAATGAAGATCCCCATTTACGTAGGAAGCGATCTGGTTCATCCCGACGCTTCCGGGCAAATCCGGGGCACCGCTTCCGTATACGAAGAAACCGTTGCGGTGACCATCCCCGGCGTGTTCAACCAGACATTTCCCGTATCAAATAATTCCGTTAATCTTGGTACGATCTCCATTGAAGACCGGGTCATTTTCAACCAGGATCAAACCGCAGGCGTTACGACCTTCCGAAGTATCCCGGTGGAAATCAATGCGACGGCGTTTGCCTTGTCCGGAGCCCAGATGACTTACAACTTCAAACTGTATTCCGGCTACTACTGGTGGTGGGGATCCAACCAGCAACCCCTTATCGAGGTGGATAACGACACGGGCGTGTTTACCCTCACAGAGGGATTGAACAACATCGGCACGTATGATCTGGTCATAACCGCTACGGCCGACAGATTCCTGTCGGACGGAATTACGAAACCTCAATCCAAAATTACCGCTCGAATCCAGGTGGTGAACCAGCCGCCGGCGATCAATGACATTCTTTTCACCCCTGACGATGATGTTTCGGTCGGAGACCCGATTTCAGTAAGTATGGACGCAAGCGATCCGGATGGCGAAACGGATATCCGGTCCCGCTGGATCTATGCGACATGTACGCTTGAAAACGGAAGCCAGATGTGGATAGGAGCTACCCAGGGACAGGATGCCCAGGGAAATCCGGACTGGCGGATCGACACCTCCCATCCGTATCTGTACCAGCAGTTGGCCGGCGATATTTCGTGCAACATCGCCGCAAATGTCTATGACAGCGCCTGGAGCTATGCAACGCTGAATAAAGCCTTTACTCTGCATCCCACATCCGTGGCCCCTGAGGCGTCCTCCTGGATCAGCGCTCAATCCGTAGTATCATATCCTATGACCATCCATCCTTCATGGATCTGGTTCAGTGATAAAAACAACGACATTGTGC
>CAYTSY010000156.1:0-6967 GCA_964440555.1 uncultured Desulfobacteraceae bacterium | reverse complement strand
AGAAGGCACATCATTAGAATACCGGCTGACCAAAAACGTTGAACCTTATTTAAATAATATTGAACCGGAGATTTCTGAAAGAATAAATTTTTTGGTCAACCTGCTTATGTCTGAGGAAAACTTTGATTATATTTGTCGCTGGATTGATACTGACGGCAATGTATCTGGTCGAGATGCCTATTCCCTCCAATTCGCGATAAGAATGCTTTTCAGTACCCTTGTTGATGCAGATCGACTTGATTCGGAACAGGCCGGTAATCCTGATCAGTGGAAGACACGGATATCTGTAAAAATAGATAAATTCCCGGTCTTGTTAAAAAAGCTTGAAGAACATCTTGAAAAATTTCCTTCAAATGGCGCTGTCAATAATGTGCGCAAGGAAGTCTCGGTGCAGTGCAAACAGGCCGCATCTAATAATACGGGTTTTTTTGATTTAACTGTTCCGACAGGTGGAGGCAAAACATTTGCCAGCTTGCGGTTTGCCCTGCACCATGCAATCAAGCAGGGAATGAACAGAATCATATATGTAATGCCTTACACAACCATCATTGATCAAAATGCAGATGAGTTCAGAAAAGTATTGGACCCGGACAATAAGAGTCTCAATGTGCTTGAACATCACAGCAACATGGAGCCTGAAAGGGAAACACCGGAGAGTGAATTACTCGCTGACAATTGGGCGAGTCCGATTGTTGTAACCACAAGTGTGCAGTTCTTTGAGTCATTATATGCAGCTAAACCAGGGCGTTGTAGACGTCTTCATGCGATAAGGCATGCAGTTATTATTCTTGATGAGGCTCAGTCAGTACCGGTTCGATATTTGAAGGCAGTAACATGGGCATTGGAGGAACTTGTTACTAATTACAACTGCTCTGTTGTCTTCTGCACGGCCACCCAACCTCTTCTTGATGCAGGGGTACCCGATAATCACAGGATTGGTGTTACAAACATTCGCCCCATAATAACGAACCCTCAGAAATATTTTCTCGCACTGAGTCGTGTCCAGGTTCATGCGATTGATTCTGAGGAGCCACTTTCTGCTTCTGATATTGTGGATAGGATAATGGAAAAGGCGAGCGAAAAAAAAAGTATATTATGCATTTTTAATACAAAAAGCAACGCCAAGGACGTTTTCAATATATTGAAAAGAAAAGGAATAATGCCGGATAAAGTATGGCACCTCTCGACCGGAATGTGCCCCCAGCATCGAAGAGATGTAATCGAAATTGTTAAATTGCTGGCATCATATTCCCGCAAGACGGGAAGCAAAGCCCCTGTTGTAATTAGCACCCAGCTTGTTGAAGCTGGCGTGAACCTTGATTTTGATGTTGTGTTCAGGGCCATGTCAGGAATTGACTCCATAGCTCAGGCAGCGGGTCGGTGCAACCGCGAAGGTAAGATGTCTCACCTTGGGGAAGTCTACTTTTTTCAGTCAGAAGAGAATCTCCGACGCCTTCGGGACATTAATGAAGCCAAGCGAACCGGGATTGATACTCTTTCCGCCCTTGATGGCGATGCCACACTTATGCAGTCTGAAAAGGATCCCATCGGGCTCAAAGCGGTAGAGGAATATTTCCAGAGACTTTACTGGTGCCGGTCAGCCGAGATGGACACAAAAGAAATTGTCGCCCGGCTTATATCGCCGCGAATTCTTGAGGAAGGTGCAGACGTTCCTTTTGCGACGATTGCAAATGATTTTCAACTTATTGAAAACGATACAATTTCGATTTTAGTGCCCTATGGTGAGTTTGGAAAATCGTTGTGTGACAAACTAATCAAGGGTGGCTTTATAGGGTTTGATGAATACAAGCTGGCTGGCAGATATTCGGTGCAGATATTCAAGGATTCATTACCGAAGTTCAGACCAATTCTTGCCCCAACAAAAAGCGGCTGGCTGGTGCTGGCAGACAGCAAACATTATAACGAAACGGGTATTCTTGGGCCTGATAAACTTTCATTGGAGGATTATATTGTATGAAAAGCGGATCACCACCAATTGTCTTTAGCGTTCGCGCCGAACGGGCTTTGTTTACGAGGCAGGACCTCCGGATAGAGCGTTTCACATATCCAGTGCCAACGTTTGGTGCTCTTGCGGGTGTTTTGCGGTCAATATATGCGAAGCCTGCTTTCTACTGGGTGCCAACGAAGGTTCTTATTTTGAAGCCCATTCGATACCAGAATATACAGGTGAATGAAGTAAAAGATACAATAATCTCTCAACGACCATTCGTTGCTCCTGAGCGGCGAGTTCAAAAAATGCAGACATACCTTTATGACGTTCATTACTTCGTTGAAGCGCACTTTGAATGGTCGGGGAAGGAGCCTGAAGATGAAAATACTGGCAAACACCTTGATATTTTCCGTCGATCATTGGAAGCAGGAGGTCGTCGTGATGTCTTTTTGGGATTAAGGGAATGTACTGCCATTGTAGAGCCGATTGACATAAAGTTCAATGTGTTAAAGCCACAAGAGAGGTTCAATGCTGTTGTGGAAGAGCATCAGGCGGAATGGAAGCAGATGGGGCAAACGGGCCTGACGATGGATATGGGCCTAATGTTTCACGGTTGGGAGTGGGGAACCGCCAAGGATGGAACGGATACTCCGATATTTTTTCATGCAATGGTGAAGAACGGCATTCTCGAATATCCGCATCCAGAGGACAATACCAGGCTCATACATCAAGAATTTGAAAGGAGGGATGCAAGGTGATAGCAGAGCTTGTAAGGCAATACGACACACTCAAAAAATGCAACATTTCAGTACCAGATCCTTATTTCGATGAATTGGCGGTTTGGGTAGAGATTATTTTGAAGTCTGACGGTTCCTTTCGTGTAAACTGGCTGGGAAAACCAAAAGACACTCAAAAGAATAAGAAAAACGCCAAGGAAGAACCTTGTAAGGATATGAATTGTCCCGTTACAGAAAAATCCGCCTGTCGGGCAAGTGGGAATGATTCCCCACATGGAATAGTCGATAACGCGAGTTGGATATTCGGCAGGTTACTCTTCGACCCGAAGACAGGGCTTGAAAAGGCCGAGCAACTTCAGGAGCGCCAACAATCCTATCTTAAACAGCTAAAAGAGTTTTGCTATTCATCCCCAACCATGAGTGAATTAAAAATTATATTTGACACTATTGTAGATGAACAGAAAAGAAACCTTATATGGGCAGAGGTTGAAACGCTTCTGCATACTCACATTGATGAAGCGAAATGGAAAAAGGACGCTGGCAAGGCCAAAATCCGGTGGGTCATCGAGAAGGCGGGGCAGGCCGGGAAGCCAGTGAATGCTCTTGAGAATGTAAAGAACGGATGGAAAGCCTTTCAGGAGGGCAAGAACGAATGGTGGATTACCAGCCTGATAGACGGTCAACGTAAACCAGCCCGGATACTCCATCCCAAAATTAAGAAGAGTGCAAGTCTTATCTCATTCAACAATGCGGCGACGTACTGTGGTCATTTGAGCCCTGAATATAAAGGAAAACCTGGCAAGAAAAAAGAAGAAGCAGGTGGCGGCAAAGAAAAGAAACGCCAGAAAAATCGTCAAAGCGCAAACCAAAGTAATAAAAAAGAGGAAACCGATGGCAGTTCTCTGCCAGCCCAGGTTGGATTTGAAGAAGCGGAGAAATACACAAAGGCACTTGACTGGCTAATCGACAACTCGTCAGTCAGGTTTGGAGATTCAGTTATTTGCATCTGGATTGACCAGGGGCGATCGGATAACCAACAGTTGGACCGGAGTGCTTATGAACTTATTAAGCCACAGAACGAAAAGACCACGTTCACAAGAGGAAAGGCTAAGAGCGGCAAGGGGGTGGTTCTGCCGGATAGCGGCGATTTGCTCAAAGCATTACAGCGTTTTAGAAATGGCCAAGAAGCTGGTTATCGTCACAAACGCTTTTACATGCTTTCGCTTCTCTTGCGGCAAAAGGGGCGGCACGCAATTCTTGGCGCCTATATTGGCAATATGGGACTCCTTGATGACAATGCCAATCGGTTTGTCAATCGTACCAAAATATGGATTCCACCGAGGTATCTCAACAAGGAAAATGAAGCTCGTGAGTTCTGCCCTACATTGATGGATATTCTCTCTGCTGCCGGTATTAAGTCTGAGAAGAAGCAACGATTGGTGTGGGATCGAGAGATCGTTGAAGTCATTGTGGCCGGTCGACCTCTACCTGCTGATTTATGTAGATTGGTAATGCAGAAATCTATTAAAGACAAGCAGTTGGAATCGTCAAAAAATAAAGGTTCAGAATACATGGCCCTGCTTGCTATTGCCGCAGGATGTGCCAGACACTATTTAACAGCAAACCAGGGAAAGGAGGGTTATGGGATGGGGCTTGATATTAACATAACAGACGCCGGTTATCTTGCCGGTCGCATATTCGCTTTGTGCGAGAGTATTCAGAAGCATGGGAGGAACTGGGGACCAACTCTATCTGACAAATTGTTTTCCGCTGCCATTGACAGGCCCAGGCAAACACTGGTGCAGCTTTATAAAAATTGTCTCTGCTACGATATCTACAAGACAGACAGTGAGTGGTTTGAGGAGATATTTGGCAAGGTCAAATTGAATGATACCGATATCGGTTCAGGGAAGGCATTACCAGAAAATGGAGTTGACCAGTTTTCTTTCATGCTGGGTTATTGGCACCAACGTAGTGAGTTGAGGTCTAAATCTCCGGCTAAACCAGAAAGCGATAGCGCTAATAATACAGAAACACAGGTGAAATAACAAAAAATAAGGAGCATAACCATGAGCGCAGATACTTCTAAAAATCCAATTGAAAGTCGTGTCGATTTTGTTCTTGTTTTCAGCGTTGATAATGCAAATCCCAATGGCGACCCCGGCTATGACAACCGCCCTCGAATGGACGCATACACAGGGCATGGCTTTGTAACTGATGTATGCCTTAAAAGAAAAATACGTAACCGATTGGAAATGATAAAAGAACTTGCTGAAGGCTATGACATATGGGTTCGATCAGGGACTTATCTTAGAGAAACACTTGGAAATACGCTTGATATAATAAGAAAGGAAAAAGAATACGCGAGTCTCAAAACTGACAAAGAAAAAGCCGATTATGAGCGGAAGCGTTTGTGCCAACAGTTTTTTGATATCAGAGCTTTCGGCGGTGTTTTGACAAGCGATGCTGAAACTGAAGGCGGAGAAGGCGAAGGTGAAGCCAAGGAAAAGAAAGACGGGAAAAAAGAAAAAAGTAAATCCAAAGTAAGTCAGATTCGCGGACCTGTGAGTATTCAGTATGCCAAGAGCGTTACCCCAATTATCGTGGAAGACGATGAAATAACACGGGTATGCCCAACAAAACACGATCCTAAAAAACCGGACAAGCAGACAGAAATGGGGCGTAAAAAACGAGTTCCATTTGCGGTATATGTTGTAAAAGGATCTGTCAGTGCCAGACTTGCTGAAGGCGACAAGGGTACGGGATTTTCTGAAGGGGATTTGACGCTGTTAAAAGATGCGTTGAAAACCTTATTTTTGAATGATGAAAGCACGGCCAGACCCATTGGATCAATGATTATGCAAAAAGGTGTGTTTTTTACACATAAATCAAAAGATGGCGATGAGGCTGTACACAAGACACTGGAACGCCTCAAGGTTGAATTCGTTGGCAAAGATGAAAACGGCATCAAAGTCGAAAAAGCAGAAAAGGCCAGAGATATGGGGTGTTACAAAATATCACTCGACAAGAAAAATCTCCCTCAGGATGAAAGTAAAATGTCGAAGATCAATTTAGAACTATTTGGTGATGCGACCTGCATAGTGTTATCTGATGTTCCCTGAAAATTATTTAATCCAGTTGTCGATTTTATAAAATCAACAAGAGGCAACCCCAAATGACTGACCTGCAAGATAATCCAAAACTCATCCCGCCCCACGGCGGCTATCGTACCCTGCAATCCTATCAGATGTCCGAGATCGTCTATGACGCCACGGTGGCGTTCTGCGACCGCTTCATTAACATCCGCTCCCGCACCCACGACCAGATGGTTCAGGCGGCGCGAAGCGGCAAGCAGAACATCGCCGAAGGCTGCATGGCCTCCGGCACATCAAAAAAGACCGAACTCAAACTCATTGGCGTGGCACGGGCCAGTTTGGAAGAACTGCTGTTGGATTTTCAGGACTTTTTGCGTCAAAAAAACCTGGCCCTCTGGGAAAAGGACCACCCGAAGGCAAAGGAGGTCAGGGGGCTTTGTTACAAAAAAAATAGGTCCTATACGACTTATAAGACCTATATTGAACAAAGTCCTCCTGAAATCGCCGCAAATGCCATGGCCTGCCTGATTCACCAGACAAACTATTTGCTCGACCAGCAGTTGAGAACTTTAGAAAAAGCATTTTTGGAAGAGGGCGGTTTTACTGAAAGGCTTTACCGTACCCGGTCAGAAATTCGCAATCAAAGAAGAGAAAAATGAGTTATTCCGAAGAAGACCTTCTGCCCATTTCAGGCTTGCAGCATCTGGTGTTTTGCAGGCGGCAATGCGCCCTGATTCATATTGAGCAGGCATGGGCCGAGAACGTGCATACCGCGGAAGGTCGGGTTATGCATGAGCGGGTTCATGAAGAAAACCGGGAATCCCGGGGCAACCTGCGGATTGAAAACGGGGTGCCGCTTAGGTCCCTTTGGCTCGGATTAATAGGCAAGGCTGATATCGTTGAATTTCACCGCCTTTCGGAAGGCAGATGGCAACCGTTTCCCGTGGAGTACAAGCGGGGAAAGCCCAAGGCAGATGATTGCGACAAGGTGCAGCTTTGCGCCCAGGCGATCTGTCTTGAAGAGATGTTGCATGTTGCCATCGCCGGTGGTGCGCTATATTACGGCAAGACCCACCGCCGGCTGGACGTGTCCTTTGATGAAAATCTGCGCCGGAAAACCGAAGAAACTGCTATAAACATGCGCAGGCTTATCGAATCCGGGAAAACACCGGAGCCGGAATATT
>CAYTSY010000155.1:2731-7098 GCA_964440555.1 uncultured Desulfobacteraceae bacterium | reverse complement strand
GACCCATATGCCCACACCGGCTATCAATGAATTCGGGTCGGAATTTCTCAAGGAAAAGTATTTGGTGCCCGCCATCAGGGGAGAAATGGTCTCATCCATAGCCATAACGGAGCCGGATGCAGGTTCCGACGTTTCGGCCCTGAAAACCTACGCAAAAGAATACGGGGATGTTTTTGTAATCAACGGGTCCAAAACCTACATCACCAACGGGACCCAGGCCGACTTTCTGACCCTTCTGGCCAGAACCGGCGATGATCCCGGGCGCCACTGCTTCAGCCTGTTTGTGGTTCCAACAAACCTCCCCGGCTTTCATGTCAGCAAGAAGCTGGATAAATTCGGCGGGCACAGCAGCGATACGGCTGAGCTTTACTTTGACGATCTGAAAATTCCCAAAGAAAATCTCATCGGCGAAAAAGGCGAAGGATTCATTTATCAGATGCGGCAGTTTCAGCACGAACGGTTCAGCCTTCTTCCCCTGACCTATATCGCCTCCCTTCAGACCATCAACGAGACCGTTGATTATTTGAAGGCAAGGATGGTTTTTGGAAAACCGCTTATAACAAAACAGGTACTGCGGCATCGCATCGCCCGGTGGCTTACCGACATCGAATGCCTGCGCCAATTGACCTACCATATCGTCAGGCTTAAAAGCGCAGGGGAAGACGCGACCCGGGAAGTCTCCATGGGAAAGCTCATTTCCGGTGAGCTGGGCAAAGAGGTCGCTGTAGGATGCATGCAGATGTACGGCGGCATGGGGTTTATGAACGACATGCGGATCACCCGGTCTGTCCGGGACATGATTTTCGGATCAGTCGGCGGCGGCGCTTCAGAAGTCATGTGCGATGTAATAGCAAAGGTGGAAGGACTATAAGAACCAGTAATGAGTGATGAGTAATCAGTAACGTGTAACAAGTGACGGGTGAAGCGCTTCTCCATCTGTTTACTGATCACTGTTTTCCAAAACGGAGGTTTGTATGGGCCAATGGATGAACGGGTATTTAAAAAAACTGGAAAAAGTGCGCCGGGAGGGTCAGGAAGGCGGCGGTGCAACACGCATCGCGACGCAGCATGCGCTGGGCAAGCTGACGGCCCGGGAAAGGATCGATCTGCTGGCTGATCCGGGTTCCTTTGATGAGTTCGGCACCCTGGTCCGGGAAAACGCCCTTCACGGGGAGGAAAGCGGCGGCCTTCCCAGCCCGGGGGATGGCGTTGTCATGGGACTTGCCAAGGTAAACAACCGCCAGGTCCTGGTCTATGCCACCGACTTCACGGTGATGTCCGGCGCCATTGGCGATCAGGGGGCCTGGAAAATTGCCGAACTTGTCAAGATGGCCGGTCAGGAACAGATGCCCGTGATCGGCATATGGGATTCGGCCGGTTCCCGTATCGGCATGAAGGGGGGGTCCATCGGCCAGCACGGTCTGGCCCGTCTGGTTCAAAACTACTGCCACTACTCCGGCGTTATCCCCCGGATATCCCTGGTACTCGGCCCCTGCACGGGCCCTTGGGCACAGATACCGGTGCTGTCCGATTTTCTCATAATGAACGAAAACACCGGTTTTCTCTGGTGGGGTGGCGATAAACAGACGGAAGACGCAGGCAACGCCGAGTTTCACATGAAAAAATCCGGTCAGTGCCATCTGATGGCCGAAAGCGATGAAGACGCCATCGATAAAGTCAAATCACTGATGCAGTTCATTCCGCAGAACTGTTGGGAAAAACCGGCAGCCATTGCGCCCACGGACGACCCCCGCCGCAGTGAAGAGGGACTGCTAGATGTTATGCCCGATGATGTCAAATTTACTTACGACATTCACGACGTGATCCGGCTTATCGCCGACAACGGCGCTCTTTTTGAACTCCAGGAAGAATACGCCCCCAATATGTTTACCGGCTTTGCCCGGTTCGATGGGATGGTTGCGGGCATTGCCGCAAGCAACCCGGAAGAACTCAGCGGCATCATGGAGCCGGATTCTTCAGATAAGTATGACCGGTTTATCATGTTTTGCGATGCGTTTAATATCCCGCTCATCACCATGTCCGACACAACCGCTTTTCCGCCGGGAGATCGATGGGAACGCATGGGCGTGATCCGGCACGGGGCTAAAAACCTCCATGGGTATTCCCATCTGACCTGCCCCAAAATAACCCTTGTGCTGCGCCGGTCCTATGGCGGTTCAAATATTGTCATGGGATGCAGTTGCATGGGTCCGGATTTTATCTACGGGTGGCCTACCGCCGAATTCGCTCCCACCGGGCCGGAAATGATGGTCAACGCCGTTTTTCACAAGGAACTGGCCAAGGCCAGGGAGGACGGCAACTTCGAGGAAATGTACAACGCCCTGGTGGGGAAAATAAGAGATATGTACAGCGTCATGACGCTGGGGAAATCCTTTACGGACTGGTATACCGTCCACGAGGTCATTGATCCCAGGGAAACGCGTTTGCGCATCATCAACGCCCTGCACGCTTCGGCCGACAAACATGAAGACACACCGGACAAGCGGCGGTACATCAAACCGGCATAAACGACACATTCAGGAGACACGTCATGGGAAACACAATGCAGTCAGCCATCCAAAGATTGAGGGATACGCATACAAAAAATCTTCTGGGCGGCGGACAGAAACATATCGACCGTCAGCATGACCGCGGAAAACTTACCGCACGGGAACGGGTGAACATTCTGCTTGATCCCGGCACCTTCAGGGAAATCGGCTCCTGCGTAGGTTCGACATCCGTCCGCGTGGACGGCCGCGGGGTGGACGCACCCTGCGACGGCGCTGTTGTGGGAACGGGAAAAGTGCATGGCCGCCCCATCATGCTCTATGCACCGGATTTTACCGTATTAGGCGGCTCCACCGGTCATCAGCATTTGTTAAAATATGTTCACGGCCTCATCCAGGCAGCAAAATGGGGCATTCCCCAGGTCAACCTTCTGGATTCATCAGGAGGCCGGCTGGGCTATCAGGATGTTCACTATGCCGGCGTGGACTGGATGTTCCGGCTGCAATCGCTTTATTCAGGCCTGATCCCCCAGATCACCGTGCTCATGGGGCCCTGCATCGCCGGCGGCGCCTATCTGCCCACGCTTTGCGACTTTTTGTTCATGAGCCGGGTCTCCGCAAACCTGTGGATCGCCGGACCCCGCCAGGGAGAGGCCGCCACCGGTGAAAAAGTCGATCAACAAATCGGCAGTGCGGATTATCATATGGAACTCAGCGGCACCTGCGACTATGTGGGCAAGGACGATACGGACGCTATTTTGAGATGCCGGGAACTGCTCCGGTACCTGCCGCAAAACTGCCGGGAAAAGCCATTGCCGTGGGACGCCGCGGATGACGCGAATCGGGAGACGGCTGAACTGGCGAACCTGGTTCCCGATGATTTCAACCTGACCTACGACATGCATGACGTTATCCGCAGGATTGTCGATGACGGGGACTGCCTGGAAATCAAGGACAAATACGCTCGGCAGATCATCACCTGCTTTGCCCGGTTTAATGGAGAAGTAGTCGGCATCGCGGCCTGCAATCCTCTGCACCCGGGAAGCATTCTTGAAATAAACCCCTGTGATAAGTATTACCGCTTTCTCCAGACGCTGGACGCCTATAACATTCCCCTGGTCAACCTGGTGGACACGCCGCCGATTATTCCGGACGAGAGCCAGGAAGCAGCGGGCCTTATCCGGCATATCGGAAAAATCACCGAAGCATACGCAACGGTGACGGTTCCGAAAATCAGCATTGTCCTGCGTGAAGCCTATGCAGATGCCGGCAGCCTGATCATGGGCGGTCAGAAAGGCCTCGGCGCCGATTATACTTTTGCCTGGCCCATTGCCCGGTTCGGCGTAGAGGCTTCCCAAACGGATTACCGGGAGGTTTACGGCCGGGGAATTGAGGATTGCGCCTATGAAAAATATTTGAACCGGTCCAGGGAAAAGGTGGATGTATTCGATGCCGCCTACAGCAGTTCGGCCCAGGTCGTTGATGAAATTATAGAACCCGGGGATACGCGCAAAAGAATCATCGAAGCGCTCGACCTGACGCGGAACAAACAGGAAAAAATGCCGGCACGGGCTAAGAGGCATGGCACGGGGCCGACGTAGTGTCCATCGAGAAACGGCATCTTTTGCTCCGGAGCTGCGTTTTCGCGATTTTGAAATCCTCAAAATAGCATACGCTATTCCTGCGGTTTCAAAATCGCTCAGGCCTTGCTCTGAACCAAAACCTACCGTTTCTGAATAGACACTACATAACGACAAATTTAGGAGAAAAATTTAATGACTACTGCAAAAGAAGGAAAGAGAATCGAAGTCCGTGCGCCCATGGCCGGGATGTTTTATCGGAAACCCGCGCCGGATCATC
>CAYTSY010000155.1:0-2721 GCA_964440555.1 uncultured Desulfobacteraceae bacterium | reverse complement strand
ACGAAGTGAAGAAAAAACAGGTTCTGGCGCTGCTGGAAACCATGAAAGTATTCCAAAAAATCAAATCGCCTGCGCCCGGCAAGGTCGTCGAAATCGTTGTAGAAAACGAACAGCCTGTAAAAGACGGGGACTTGATGTTCGTCATCGAAGGCGGCTGAAGCAAAGGAGTTTGCATGTTCTCAAAAATACTGGTGGCAAACCGCGGTGAAATCGCCCTCCGGGTAATCCGCAGCCTCAAAGACCTGGGAATTAAAAGCGTAGCGGTATATTCCGAGGCGGATCAATCGTCTTTGCATGTGAAATCAGCGGATGAGAGCCTCTGTATCGGCCCTGCCCTTTCCGCCAAAAGTTATCTCAATATGGAAGCCATTCTGGATGCAGCCGAAAAAACCGGAGCCGAAGCGATCCATCCGGGGTACGGCTATCTGGCGGAAAATCCGAATTTTGCAACCGCCTGTGAAGCGCGAGGACTTGTTTTTATCGGTCCTTCTCCCGAGACCCTGCAGTTGGCAGGAGATAAGATCACGGCCAAGCAAATGATGATCAACGCCGGCGTACCGGTAATTCCCAGCAGCCCCGGGGGTGTAACCGGAATTGAAGATGCCGCCCGCATTGCTGCCGATATCGGCTATCCGGTGATGGTGAAAGCATCGGGCGGCGGCGGGGGCCGCGGAATCCGGATCTGCCGGAATAAGCCCGAACTCAGGGAAGAATTCCCGGTGGCCAAATCCGAGGCCCGGGCCGCATTCGGCAACAACGAGGTCTTTATCGAAAAATACCTGGTTTTTCCCCGGCACATCGAATTTCAGGTACTGGGCGATCACTACGGCAATGTGGGCCATTTGGGCGAACGGGAATGCAGCATCCAGCGCCGGTATCAAAAACTCATCGAAGAGGCGCCGTCGCCCTACATGTCTCCTGAACTGCGGCAGAGCATGGGTGAATCAGCCATAACCGCCGCCAGAGCTGTAAATTACCGGAACGCCGGCACGGTGGAATTTCTGGTGGATCAAAACGGCGCCTTTTACTTCATTGAGATCAATGCCCGGATTCAGGTGGAACACCCGGTTACCGAAATCGTCGCCGGAGTGGATCTGGTCAAAGCCCAGATCCGCCTGGCTGCCGGAGAAAAATTGGATGGTGTCATAAAAGGGTGTAAGCAACGGGGATGGGCCATTGAATGCCGCATCAATGCGGAAGACCCGGAACGGGGATTTCTTCCGTCGCCGGGAACGGCAGAAATATTTCATCCGCCCGGAGGCCCCGGCGTCCGCCTCGATTCCCACCTTTATCAGGGATATGAACTGCCCGTTTATTACGACTCTCTTGTGGCAAAACTCATTGCATACGGATCAGACCGGACTGAAGCCATCGCGGTCATGCGGCGGGCTTTGTCGGAATTTTGCCTTGATCCCTTGAAGACGACCATACCCCTTTACCGGGCAATCATGGATGACCCGGATTTTATGGCAGGCGCCATTCATACGGACTATATTAAAAAATTTGTCCCGGATGATGACGATGATGACGACGATGAATAAAGGAGGAAGAGCCATGAACGCAAAAGATCTTTTATACCGGGTGGAAGGAAGCACGGCATGGATCACCATTAACCGGGAGGAAAAGCGAAATTCCATCAGTGCCGATGTGGTTGCGCTGTTTTTTGAATACCTGAATCAGGTGGAACAGGACCCCCTGATCAGGGCCGTCTGCATAACCGGTGCGGGCGATAAGGCCTTTTGTTCCGGCGCCGATCTGGGCAACATGGCAGCAGATGCTCCGCCGGAAAAAAATCCTGCGAAAAGCTATGCGCAATTGATGAAGCGGGTCGCAAGTTTCCCAAAACCGACAGTGGCGAAAGTAAATGGGTATTGCCTGGCGGGCGGCATGGGATTCATGCTCGCCTGCGATATCGTCATCGCCAAAGAGGATGCCCAATTCGGTACGCCCGAGGTGAATGTCGGCCTATGGCCGATGATGATCGGGGCGCTGATATTTCGAAATGCCATGAAGAAAAAAGCCATGGAGATGGTGCTGCTGGGACAAAAGCTCAGCGCAAAAGAAGCGGAGGCCATGGGACTGGTGACACGGGTTGTCCCGGTGGAAAAACTGGATGGAGAGATCGCCGGGATACTGAGCCTTTTGGCTGAAAAAAGCCCTTCCGGGATGCGGCTGGGCAAAGAGGCTTTCTATGCCATGGATACAATGAATTTTGAAGACGCTCTGGATTATTTAAGCGGCAAACTCTCGGAAGTCGCCGCAACCGATGACGCAAAAGAAGGCCTGACCGCTTTTCTGGAAAAGCGTAAGCCTCAATTTAAAGGGAAATAATGTGCATCAGGAATTGATGGCTTCGTAAAAAGTCTGATTTTCACCACGAAGTACACGAAGAGCACGAAGGTGAATAAGAATATATAATAAAATTAGCTTCGTGTACTTCATGATCTTCGTGGTTTTTTAAAATTCATGCTTGGTGGGGACTTTTCGGTGAGGGACGAACAGTTTTCAGCCTAAACAACTTGACTATTCAGGAGCATCATATGGAAAAAAATCGTAGGCGTGAAAAGGATAATCTGATCATTGCCAATTGCAGCGGCTTTTTCGGAGACCGGTTCACCGCTGCAAAAGAAATGGTGGAGGGAGGTCCCATAGATTTTCTGGTGGGAGATTATCTGGCGGAACTGACCATGGCCATTCTTTTTAAACAAACGCTGAAAGATC
>CAYTSY010000154.1:766-7215 GCA_964440555.1 uncultured Desulfobacteraceae bacterium | reverse complement strand
GATCTTGGCGCCGTAATGCATGGCGCATCGAACCAGGGCATGGGCCAACGAGTGCATGCCGCCGCGGGGCTTTCCACTGCTGTATCCCACCAGGTGGTTGCAGCAATATCCGGGGATGGCGGTTCCTTTCCAGTTGGGGTGGGGGCCGTTGTACCAGGTTCCCATGGCGGAGGACACCTTCATTTGCTCGTTGTCGAAAAGCGAGTCCAAAAGCTCCATGGTGGACATATAGTTCCAGGATTCATCATACAATGGATGCTGATGCTTTTTGAACACTTTGGCCCACGGCAGGTCTTCCACGGGGAGCGCAATATGGGCGGGCGGGGGTGGGGTCCAGTAAATGGACCGCAACAATTCCGCCAGCTTTTCGGATTCTCCGAAACTCACCGACATCAACTGCATGGCTTCCAGATCTTTCTGGGACAACTTGCTGACCGACCGTTCTAAACATTCCGGGTTCCGTGATCCGGCGAGATGGCCGTTTCCGTCGGAGGTGACGCCGCCTCCCACCACGTTGAAATGCACGGTCCGGAATCCGAACTTATGCAGCTCGAGCTGCTCAAAGGCCGGCGCCGCACCGCCATACAAATAGGTAGCATGGGGGTCAATTTTGCAGCCGGGCATGGGTTCCGTGTTTTCCGCACCGCCGCCGCACTCCCCGCGGGCCTCCAGGATGCATACGGAAAGTCCGCATTTGCCCAGATATGCGGCAGTGCTCAGGCTGTTGGTGCCTCCACCGATAATGACAACATCATAGACTTCTTTCAAGGTATCCCCCTTTCTGTAAATGGGTTTATGAACGTAAAGAAGATGGTTGCGAGTTTTTGAAAATGGAATAAAATCTCTGATAGAAGAGCCTGTAAAAAATGGTGCATATTTATTTGATGAATTTAACTTATTTAAAGCACGATGTATGCCAAAAAATAGGAAGGGGTCTGAAATCTGGGATAAAACGGACAGTTGAATTTAACTAATTGAAAAAACATGAAAATTAAAAATGGGGCCACCATGATGGAAGGCCTTTGTGTAAACAAAGAAACGTTAATGACGATAAATAGACAATAAATGTCGAAAAATAGACGATGCATGTCGTAATCAAGACATTTTTCTTGTGTTTGAAGTTGAATTTTGGTAGACGCAACAATATGAATTTACATCTTACCGACGAGCAATGGCATTTTCTGGCCGCGCTTCACGCGCTGAAGATGCCTGTTTCACTTGACGTTGCCGGAAAACTGTCGCCGCTCCTGCCGGCGCCGTTTTTGGAGTTGCTGGGACGGGGCGACAAACCGGCCCTGATCCGGGAGTCGGCCCCCGGGCTGTTCAGCGTTTCCGGGCAATTGCCGGCCCATGTCCAGAGCAAGCTCGAACAAATCAATAGCCGGGACCATCTGTCGGAGCTGGTCGACCGGGTATATACATTAAATCTGACGGATCAACTGGATCCTGAAATCGTCTCGTCAATCCTTTCCAAGGCAGGGCGCAGCCGCGATATTGCGGAACTCGAGATCAGCCAGGCCAAAAAGGCGCTAAAAACCGGCGATCAATATCAGGCTATGCAGCATTTGTGGAACGTTGTCAGACAATTGTATGAGATCTCCCATGACCCCGAATATGATACCCTGTTTATTTCAGCAACCTTAAAACTCTCTGATCTTTGTTTTTCGCTGGGAACCGGATTCATCGAATTGCCCCGGTTTTTAAAAAAAGCCAGACGGATCGCTGAAGGTCAGGGAGACAGGCGGTCCCATGCATTGATTACGCTGAACCTGTCCATATTTCTTCATATTGCCCGGCAGCATGACGAATCCCTTAAGGCATTGACCGAAGGTCTGAAGGAAGTGGAGGAACTCGGCGATGAGGATATCTTAAACCGGTCAGCCGTCTTTTTAGGGCTGAATTTTTTTTTGCAGGGAATGTTTAAGGAAGCTGAGCCTTACCTGGAAAGAGCCATTCTGGATTTCGAACTGCATGGCGGAGAAAGCATGACACTGGGCCCACTGCCCATGCCTTTTTTATTGGGATACTGTGTGGCGAATCTGGGACATTTTCACGATGCCGTCGGGTGTCTCAACCGGTCACGGAGCCTGGCCCGGGCCAGAGGTCAGGATGCGTTGGCTACAACGATCCGGGCCATCCTGGGAACGGTTCTGCAAATGGTCGATCAGCGGAGGGAGGCCGCATTCCATCTTGAAGCAGCCAGACAGGAGGCTTTGGCGCATAGCAATACTTTTGCCATGGCCATCGCCCAGGGGAGCCTGACGTTTCAATATTTTCTGGAAGGCCGGATAAAAGAAGCGCGCGATAAAATGCATCAGCCTGCTTCGTTGGGACAAAGCGACGGATTCCCAAGGCTTTACACGGCACCCCATATTCTTGAAATGATATATGAAATGGAGTCTAAAGGAGTTGCTCCCCATCCGGGGATGAATTTTGAAAGTGAACTGAGCTGGATCCAGAAGGCGCCCAACATCCACGCCAAGGGCGCCGCGTACCGGCTGATGGCCCGGAGGGCCTTGCGAAAAGGCGAACCGGCCGGGGTGATTCGATCCTTTCTTGAAAAAAGCGAACAATACCTTGAGCAATCCGGTGATCCGCTCGAACTTGCCAAAACATGGATCGAAAAGGCACGACTGAGTGTGAGGGAAAACAACCGGTCCGGGGCCGTGAATTCAGCAATACGGGCATATAAGGCATTCTCAAAATACGGGCGAACGGACTTTCCGGATGAACTTAAACTTCTGTTAAAAAAAGAACGTGTTCCTATACAGGTTCCGGACAATTTTCAGGATTTCCTGTTCGAATTGTTGCGGATTTTCGAGTTTCGGACAACCAGTGAGAATACGGACCGAATTTTAAGCCAGGCGTTGAAATATGCCTGCCGACTGCTGCTGGCCGAGCGCGGCGGAATATTTCAGTGGGATCTACAAGAAAAAGGAGCCCGACCCGTATTCCTGGCCGGGTACAACATGACGCCGGTCGATTCGGTGTTTTCTGATTTAGACGAAGGTTTAAAGATCGTTGAGAAAACAATCCGGACCCGAACGCCGGTCGTCTTCCGGCGCCATAAGCCGGAGGTTTTGACCGACCCCCCTCCCATTTGTGAAATTCTGTGCCTTCCCCTGTGGAGACAGGGAAGCGTGCATGGCGTATTTTACTTTGACAATGCCTGCCTCAAAAGCCGGTTTGATTTGATCGGGGAAGATTTGCTGGCCCAGGCAGCGAAGTTTTTAAGCGAGCATATTCATCAAATGATGGACCACAGCCTCCTCAAGAAGGAGGCCGGCATCCGGTCTTCGGCGCAGTCATTTCAGATTGAACAGCTTCAGCGGGAAGAACTGGTGTTTCAAAGCCGGGTCATGACCCGGCTTCTGTCCGAAGTCAGCCAGGTGGCGGCTACGGATACGACCATCCTGATCCAGGGAGAAACGGGCGTTGGCAAGGAAGTACTTGCCCGGCGGCTTCATCATCTGAGCCGCCGGAGAAACGGGCCCTTTGAGGTTGTGGATCTGACCGCCATCCCGGAAACGCTCCTGGAAAGCGAGTTGTTCGGCTATGAAAAGGGCGCCTTTACCGGGGCCGACCGCCAGAAGCGGGGCCGCATTGAACTGGCCCAGAAAGGGACATTGCTGTTGGATGAAATCGGCGAGATCCCCCTGTCTTTCCAGGTGAAGCTGTTGCGGCTCCTCCAGGAAAAAACCTTTGTCCGGGTCGGCGGAACCCGGACCCTCAACTCCGACTTCCGTTTGATTGCCGCCACGAACCGGGATCTGGAAAAAGAAGTGGCTGCCGGCCGTTTCCGGCAGGATCTGCTTTACCGGCTCAACATGATGCCGATCAATGTACCGCCGTTGCGCGACAGGGAAGAAGATATCGTGATTTTAGCCCGGCATTTTCTGATCCAATATGCCGTAAAGCATAACCGGGACGGGCTGCACCTGTTGTCCGACGATATTGCCGTTTTGACGTCTAATCCCTGGCCGGGCAATGTCCGGGAACTGAAAAATGTCATGGAGCGGGCTGTTTTGTTGTCCAAAAACAAACGGCTGGATTTCAGCGGGCTTCGCGTGGCAACACCAGCCGAATACCCGGCGATTCCAAATGGCCCGGCAACTGCCGGTGTGATGGAAAGGCAGATTTTTGCCGACATTCCCACGCTGCCGGAACTCGAACGCCGGTATATCGAATATGTCCTTAAAAAAACAAATGACAAAATCGGCGGCACCGGCGGTGCGGCCGATGTGCTGGGAGTCAAGCGGACCACGCTTTACAGCAGGATGAAGAAGCTCGGGGTTAGAGGGATAGAGGATTAGAAGATTGGAAGGTTAGAGGTTCAGAAAATGCCCTCACATTGAAACGCCTCCCCCCTCTATCCCTCTAATCCTCATCGTCTAAACTTCCAACCTTGACAGTCCTCCTTCTTTTTAGTAACTATTTCAAAATCCGGCAATAACCCAAAAAAGAGAGAAAACAAAGATGCTGTTAAAATCGAAAAAAGAAAACGTCCGTGCGATTGAGGAACCCTCCGGCGTCCCGGAAATCTCTTCGCCTGCCCCATCAACCGGAAAGACGGTTATCGGCAGGCAAATCATTATCGAAGGCAGCATCCAGGGGCGGGAAGACCTGATGATTGAAGGAACGGTAAAAGGCAGCATTGATCTGGATAAATTCCATCTGACGATCGGCCCCAATGGGAACGTCGAGTCAGAACTCCGGGCGGGGAATGTCACCATCAGCGGCCGCCTCAGAGGCAACATCCATGCGCTTGACAAGGTGACTGTAACCAAAAATGGCGATTTTTCAGGCGAAATTCATGCCAAACGCATATCCGTGGAAGACGGGGCGTATCTCAAGGCCATCATTGATATCGAGCGTGAAGCACAAAAGAAAGTGGAGTCCATTGCGAAAATGGCCGATTTGAAGGCTTCCGGGATGGATCATGATCCCATCTATCTGAAAAACGAAGCCGACAAAAGGAAGTAGCTTTTGGTCAATTTTCCTGCCTTTTATGATCGATCCCGGAGCCGCTTAAGTCCGGAATCGGCGCCGATGTATCATTCCAGCCATGTCCTTCGGGTTTTTATGGAAGAAATTGAAGCAAACCCGGGTTCTGAAGTGCTGGATCTGGGGCCGGTGTGCGGCGAAAATATCCATATTCTTTCGCAAAAAGCAAAGAAACTCTATATCTGCGACATGTTTTTTCGACTGGACCGGGACCGTCGCCGGGGACTTTCCTGTGAACAGATGTGGCGGCATCTGAGCTATCCGTTCCGAAGCTTTGACGGCATTTTGTTATGGGATATGATTATGCGTCTGGATTCTCGTCAGGCCAGAAAACTTGTCCAGCGATGTGTGGATATGATCAGGCCCGGAGGATTAGTTGCCGTGTTCGGGTTGAGTCAGACGGTTGATCCGGGATCGGTGTACGCCTTTGTTCTGGAAGATGATTACAGGGTTTCCTTAAGACCTCAGCCCCATCTGTCCCTTCCCCGGGAAAATCTTCAAACCCGTGATATCCTGGACATGATGAAACCTTTTCAGCAGATCCGTTCCTTCATATATACAAACGGCATCAGGGAATTTCTTTTCAGGTATGAATGAAGACGGCATGCGGATGAATTGAGAGGCTTTATGTATCAACCGGGCATTTTTACTTCCAGTATCACGCCGGAGGACCTTGACCGTATCCTGGCGATGATCGCACTGTTTGAAGACGAGTTTTCGATTGACTGGGTGCTTGAAGTTTCAGGCCGCAAAGCAACCGAAATTTTATCGGTTGTCGATGAGCTTGTTGAAAGCGGCAAAGTGGAAAAGAAAAAGCCCGGCATCTATTGCCTGACAGATAAAATGGACCGCCGGGATCTGGTTTCTTCGGCATCCCCACAGGAAAAAGAACTCTGGCGCCGGTCGATAGCGGGCATCTTTTTAAGAGAGACGCCCGATGAAAACGATGCGGCCCTGAAAGCGGCCTGCCACCTGATCCATCTGAAAAATGATGTCAATGGCTGCCATCAACTGGCAAGGGCCGGGGATATCTGGCGAAAAACCCATCACTACCAGAAGGCATTGAAATGCTACCTGAAAGTGATTGGCGATCTTGAAAAGGATAAAACCGCTGAAGGATACGCCTTATACACCAGGGTGGCAATTGCCTATTCCAAAATTTTTATGGTTGACCCGGAGATCGGATCTGCCATTCCGTTGCTGGAAAACGCGATCCTGAAAGCGGAAAATCGAAACAGACGAACCGACCTCTCCCTTCTGAAAATGTACCTGGCCTTGGCTGAATGGTTTTTAGCCCAGGTGGATACGGCCATCCAACATTTCAATGAAGGATTGGCCATGGCCGAAAATATCGATGATCCGTCTTTGAGGCGTTCGGCCCTGTTGTTCAACTGCTTTTTTCTTTTTACCCAGGGCCGGATACGGGAGGCGCTTCAAAACTACGA
>CAYTSY010000154.1:0-756 GCA_964440555.1 uncultured Desulfobacteraceae bacterium | reverse complement strand
GCGGGGTAACCAATTGGTCAAATACCACATGCGCGAAAAAGGCCGGTTCCCGCTGCTCGCCGCCCACTCGATCGCCACCTGCTACGCATATAACGGTCAAATCAAACGGGGGATGGGAATACTTGAGGGGATTTACGACCAGTGCTGCACGACCGGAGATTTTTATGCCGCATCCTATACGGGATTTCTTATCGGGACCGTGTTCATTGAACTGGGCCAACTGGATGAAGCAATACAACGCCTTGAATATACGCTGAAGCAGTCGATTCAGGTAAACAACATTCATTATGTTGTGTTGATCAACCTTAAGTTGGCGTATGCCCATTATCGAAAAGAAAACATGGATAAATCCCTTGAACATCTCAAAGAGGCATTACGGTTCCGCCGGGAAAAGGGCATTCAAAATGAGTACAACTCCTACCATAATGCGGAACTGTTTTGGGCCATGGAACTCGGCGATTATCCCGTTGTTAAAGATGAGTCCGTTGCCGAGGATATACGTCAGACGTTGAAAAGCGAAAATATACTGATGAGGGGCATCGCCTGCCGCTATCGATTTTTTGTTGCGGAGAGAAAGGGGGAGGCGCCGGGAAAAAACCTGGGCCTGCTTCTTCAGTCCGAGAGCCTCTTCTTCGAATCCGGCCACGAAATCCAACTGGCCCGCACCCGGATGGAACTGGCCCGGGTCTACCTCTCCATGGAGGATGAGAAAAAAGCAAAAGATATCATTAAAAAAAGCGCGGAACTTCTCGATAA
>CAYTSY010000153.1:5102-7354 GCA_964440555.1 uncultured Desulfobacteraceae bacterium | reverse complement strand
GCTTGGTTAATTCGCCTGCCACGGCCACCTATCATCTGGTCCTGATGGCGTTGCAGATGGCTGTGCTGGCTGGCCTGAGCGTGGAGCGGACGGGTAAGTGGCCCATGCTGTTGACGGGTTTCTACGGTGTGATCAACCTCTTTCCCTTTCACCAACTCTATCCCCTCGACCATCACGGCTGGTTCACGATCCTGGCTTACGGTAAGCTCTTCTTGCTGACAATCTTTTTCTTGTTCAGTGTGCCGCGCCGGACTTTCCGGCTGAAGGCTTGCCGGTGGTCGCTGGTGATCGCCGGGGTGATAAGCGCCGGTCTGTTGGTGTTTCGGCAGGCGCCGGCGCCCGATACGGCGGTGTGGGCGGGTTACGAGGGCCTGATCATTCGGGATTTGTCGGTCAAGAATGATACGTTGTTCTATGTACGCGATGTGGCAACCGGCTTTGCTCATTTTGCGGACGGCACGGCGACAAATGCACTGCCGCCGCCTAAACGTACCCTCTCACGTGATAGGAGGTACCTGGTCTATGATGCCCCTGTAGGAACAGGTCTGGCGAACCGTCGCGAAATCTTTGTCCTGGATACCGGGACCCAGACTGCGACGCAGTTGACGTTTGCCGACGGTAAAAGCATTGAGCCGGTCTGGTCAGAGGACGACCGGCGCATCTATTTTCTGTCGGACCGTGGACGGGGAGTTGATTGCACGACTATCTACTATCTCAATTTTGATCCGTCGGAGAACTAATTCATCTTGCCGACGACCAGGCGGTAGGCGTGCCGGGCGGTGTGATAGTTTGGGTTGAGCGCCAGGGCGGCCCTGTAGCACTCCGCCGCCTTCTCCCACTGGCCGAAGTGCTCATAGACGCGTCCCAGGTTCATATGCGCGAACTCCCGGTTTTCGTAGCGCGGCGCGCCCAGAGCTTTTTCCAGCCATGGAATCGCTTCCCGCCTGTTGCAAAAGATAGGCGCGTTGAAAGAGGTGCCTGGCGGCGCGGGCTGCCGCGGAGTCGTTGTCGAGCATATAGGCAATTTACCACAAAATTTATCGGATGTGCATACGCTGTAATCGGGCTTCGGTCCGCTGACCATGAAATTGTGTGTGGTTTCCCCATTCCCCCCGGAGATTTCCGGTATGGGACAATATGGCTGGAACGTAGTGCATGGCCTCGCGCGCACCGGACGTTTCCGTGCGATCACCGTGCTTGCCAGCGGCCGGGCCTCTTTGAACGATCGCCTCCCAGCCGCAAGCGAAGTCGTCACCACGCGGCAGGTATGGGCGCGTGACGATCTGCGGGCGGCGGCGCGGTTGGTGCGCGCCATCTTAGCTGAGCGCCCCGACCTGGTCTGGTTCAACCTTGGCTTCGGCGTGTTCGGATCCTCGCGGGCCGTGAATTTCCTGGGGCTCGCCCTGCCGATGCTGACGCGGCGCGCGGGGATTCCCACTGTCGTCACTCTGCACGAAATTTTTGAAGCCGCTCATGCTCAACTCTATGCGCTCGGCGCGAGGAATGGGCCGGTCACGACCTGGGGCGCACGCACGGCGACGCAGATGCTGCTGCAGGCGGATGCGGTGTGCGTGACGCTCAAGCGCTACCTGAACGAATTACAGACACGCTACGGGGCGCGCAACGTATCACATGTCCCCCATGGCGCCTTTGCGCCACCCGAGTTATTGCCTTATCCCTCTCAGTTGTCACCGCGCGAGATCCTGTACTTCGGCCACTTTGCGCCTTTCAAGGGCCTGCCAGTGCTGGTCAAAGCGTTTGAGCTTTTGAAGCGTGTCCATCCAGATGCCATGCTGACCTTAGCCGGAAGTGATCACCTCCGCTTTCCCGGCTATCTGGCCACCCTGCGCGCCCCGGTCAATGGGGCCTCTGGCATTCGCTGGCTCGGGCCGCAGCCGGAGGCGGAGTTGCGCGAGCTATTTGCGCGCGCGCGCGTCGTGGTGATGCCCTATACGGCGATCACTGGCGCGTCGTCGGTGCTGCACCGCGCGGCGGCGTTTGGTCGGCCGGTGGTGGCGAGTGATCTGCCCGACCTGCGCGCTGTGGCGGAGGAGGAAAATTTGCTGATCGAGTATGCACCGCCCAACGATGCGGCGGCGCTCGCGACCGTGCTGGCCCGGCTGTTATCCGACCCGGCCCGGCAGGCCGCTATCGCGCAGCACAATTTTGTGATGATACAGGAGATGACCCTCGACCACACCTGCCTGAGGTATATCGAGTTGTTCGAGCAAGTGGTCAGGCGTAAAACGTGA
>CAYTSY010000153.1:0-5002 GCA_964440555.1 uncultured Desulfobacteraceae bacterium | reverse complement strand
TCTTCAACCTGCCATTCGTCCTCTTCCGCGTTCATCGTTTCGCATTCGACACTTATACCCACATCTTTTTCGCCGACCACTACCGGCAGCGCTGGTGGAGCCTGTGGGAGCCGCGCTGGTATCTAGGCTTCTCAATGGCTTCTTATCCGCCGCTGGTGCACCAACTCATCGCGTTGATCTCGTGGCCGGCGAGCGGGATCATCGCGTTCTTTGCGCCGGAGCCGGAGGCGTTTCCCGGCGCCTTCCGCTTGCTCGGCGAGGAAATCGCCTATGTGGCGCTGCTGCTATTGGCGCTCGGCCTCTTTCCCCTGGCGGTGCGCGCGTTCGCGCGTCTCTTCGTCGGACCACGGGCCGCCGGGAATGCGGCGGTGTTAGCGGTCTTTCTCCCGGCCTTGAGTTTGACGGCATGGGCGTTCGGGCAATTGCCGACGGTCGTGGCGACAGTGGTGATTTTGTTTGCCCTGGCGCGCGGCTATGCCTTCCTGCGCGGTGGGCGCTGGCTTCATCTCGTGCAAGCGGTGGCCCTGGCGGGTGTGGCCGGCGCGGCGCATCACGGTGTTTTTTTGTTCGTCCCCTTTGTGGGCGCCGCTGTCGGGCTGCGGATGGCAAAGGATCGTGGAGTACGGCGCACTGCTCTCCGCCTGCTCCTCTGGGGCGTTCTCTCCGCCGTGACCATCGCGGCCATCCTTTGGCCTTTCCTTCAATGGAGCCGCGGTCAAACCCTGCAAGCGCCGATTGACCATTCCAGCCGTCACAACTTCCTGGCCGATCCAGCGGCGAGTTGGTTTTTCTTTTGGCCGATGTATGGGCCACTGCTGTTCCTCATCCCACTGGTGTTGTGGTGGGGGGCGCGTTCACGTCGGTGGTGGCCGCTGCTGGGCGCATTTCTGTTCTTGTTTGGGCTCGGGCTGGGCGGCACCACGCCGCTTCCCCGCCTCATCTTCAGGTCGGGCTGGGAGTGGTTGACCTATGACCGTTTCAGTTTCTGGGCGGCGCTGCTGCTGCTGCCCTGTGCGGGCGCGGTGGTTCTCCAGGTGATGCGCCGCCCTCGCGGGCCAGGGCGATGGGCCATCCCGTTATTTGTGACCGTGTTGATCGGTTGGGCGAGCTTCTCCGGCTGGCTGTCCATCCTTTCCATGTCGCAGCCCAAAGCGGTTGACCTCGCCCCGCTGGTCAGATTCCTCAATGAGCCTGCCCGGCGTCCTTACCGCTATCTCACCCTGGGGTTCGGTGACCAGTTGGCCAGGCTGTCGGCGCTGACCGGCAATGGCTCGCCGGATGGCGACTATCACACCGCGCGCGAACTGCCCGAACTGCGCGCCAGCGGGCTGGGTGCGCTGGATGGCGCGGTGTGGAACCCCCGCGGGGCTGCGGCGGTGCAGCCCATCCTCGCCCAGCCAGAGCGCTATGGGCTGCGCTGGGCCTTCGTCAACCACGACGGGTACCTTCCCGTCCTTGAAGCGTCCGGTTGGCAGTTACGCGGGCCGATAGGCGACGTGACACTGTGGGAATATCCTGGCGTTGTGCAGCTCCCTGTTTCTGCCCCGGCCCCGGCGGGGAATCGCCTCGCGGCGCGCTGGTGGGGGAGTGCGCCTCTGGCAGCGCTGGTTTTGACTTTAGTAACTTTCGGTGTGGCCCGCCGCCCCGGGTCAATCTCGCGCGAGCAAGTCATTCGGGCTTTGGCCGGCGCCCGCGGCGCTCTGTGGGCTGTGATGGTGATCCTGCTCTCGCTTTCGTGGGTGCACGTTTTCCGCCCCGGATCTCTCCCCAACCTATACTTCACTTATCAAAGCATTGTGGTACATGCCAGTGACCTGGCCGCCATCTGCGCTTTAGGGGTTTGGGCGACCGAGCGCGGGCTCAGGCGGGAACCACTGCGCTTTGGCCCGAAGCCGGTCTTGTATGCCGGGATAGCGCTGATAGCGGCTTGTATGCTCTCGGCGCTCACCTCACAAGACCCCGCGCTGACCGTCGTCTTCACCGCCCATCTGGCGCTGGCGGGTGGCCTTTATCTGCTCTGCCTCAACGATCCACCCCGCCTGAAGCAGGTGGGCGCGCTGTTCGGCGGATTGCTGCTGGGCCAGGCCGTGGTGGCCTTGACGGAGGTCGGTCTCCAAAGTACAAGCTGGCTGAGAGGTTTCTATCTGCGGTGGCCGGGCTCGCTGGCGGCGGCTGATCACGGCGCCAGCGTGGTGCAAAATGTGGCCGGCGTTCGTTGGCTGAGAGCTTATGGCACATTGCCACACCCTAACATTTTGGGCGGGATGATGCTCATCTATCTGGGGGCGGTGATCGAACGTTTCATCACCACGGGACGCAAATTCTGGCTGATGGCGGTGGCTCTAGGCGTGATGACCCTCGGGCTCTCCTTTTCGCGCTCTGCCTGGCTGGGGGCCGGGGTAGCGCTCCTGAGTGGTGTGATCCTGTTCCCACGTATTCACTTCGTCCGGGTACGCCGGGTGCTGCTCGTGGGGGCCGTGGCGGCGGCGCTCACGGCTCTGCCTTTGCTGCCGTTTTTCTTCACGCGCATAGCTGGAGGGCAGGGCATCGCCATCGAAGACAAGTCCGTCGCCGACCGCGTACTGCTCATCCAGGCGACCGCGGATGTTATTCGCGCGCGTCCTTTCTTCGGGGTAGGGGCGGGAACGTTTGTCGAGTCGCTGGCCCGCCTGCCCGGCCAGCCCATCCCACTGGAACCCGTGCACAACATTTTTCTATTGGTGACCGCCGAAACAGGCTCATGCGGCGCGGCCGCCCTGCTGGCATTGGGTCTGGCGCTTCTCTCGCGAATGTGGCAGAGACACAGGAAAGCAGAATCCGGCGAAGCGGTATGGGTGCTCGTGGTTCTCGGCGCGCTGACGGTGGGGCTGTTTGACCACTATTGGTGGACTCTGCCGCCCGCGCGCCTGTTGTTCGGGGTAGCGCTGGGACTGTGGGCAGGGAAGGAGGCGGCTTAGACTCTGCCCCGCTTGCGCTCCCGGCCAACCGCGCTATTATTAATCATGTGAATGCCGATATCTCCCCCGGTCAGTGTTACCCCCTCGGCGCGACCCTGCGCCACGGCGGCGTGAATTTCTCTATCTTCTCCAAAAACTGCACGGCGTTGGAGCTCTTGCTGTTCGACCACACGGATGACGCGAAACCCGCCCGCGTCATCCGGCTCGACCCCGCCTGTAACAAGGCCTTCTATTACTGGCATGTTTTCGTTCCGGGCATTGGCGCAGGGCAGCTCTATGGTTATCGGGTCGAGGGGCCTTTCGCGCCGGAGCAGGGACACCGCTTTGACGCCGCGAAAGTCCTGATTGATCCCTACGGCCGGGCCGTTATGTACGGGGATAACTACTCGCGCGAAGCGGCCAGGCATCCCGGCGACAATTGCGCGCAGGCCATGAAGAGCGTGGTCGTGGATCCGCGCGCCTACAATTGGGAGGGCGATGTCCCCCTGCGGCGCCCCTATGCGGGTTCGGTGATCTACGAACTGCACGTCGGCGGGTTTACGCGGCATCCCAATTCGGGCGTGGATCCGGCCCGGCGCGGCACGTATGCCGGATTGATCGGAAAAGTTCCGTATCTGCAAGCGTTGGGGGTAACGGCCGTGGAGTTGCTCCCCGTGCAGCAGTTTGACGAGCAGGACGTCCCCGCGCCGCTCGAGAATTATTGGGGTTACAGCCCGGTCGCCTTTTTTGCGCCGCACCGCGGCTACAGCTCGCAGCCTGGGCCGCTCGGGCCGGTGGACGAGTTTCGGGATATGGTCAAGGCGCTCCACCGGGCCGGCATTGAAGTGATCCTCGACGTGGTCTTCAACCACACGGCCGCGGGCGACCACACCGGGCCGACGCTCTCCTTCCGGGGGCTGGAAAACCGCGCCTATTATCTTCTCGAACCCTACCGGGCCTTGTACACCAATTACACCGGCTGCGGGAATACGATCAACGGCAACCATTCCATCGTGCGCCGCTTGATCCTCGATTGCCTGTCCTACTGGGTCCAGGTCATGCACGTGGATGGATTCCGCTTCGACCTGGCCTCCGTCCTGGCGCGCGACGAGGAAGGCCGGCCCTTGAAAAACCCGCCGATCTTGTGGGAGATCGAGTCGGATCCCGTGTTGGCCGGGACCAAAATCATCGCCGAGGCCTGGGACGCCGCCGGGCTGTATCAGGTCGGCTCATTCATCGGGCATCGGTGGGCAGAGTGGAACGGCCAATACCGGGATGACGTGCGGCGCTTTGTCAAAGGGGACGCGGGCCTGGTCGGTAAGCTGGCCCCGCGGATCACTGCCAGCCCGGACCTGTATTCACAGCCCGACCGTGAGCCGAACCGCAGCATCAACTTCGTGACCTGCCACGACGGGTTCACGCTCAACGATTTGGTCTCCTATGACCGCAAGCACAACGCGGCCAACGGCCATCACAACAACGACGGGACCTACTTCAATTACAGTTGGAACTGCGGCGTGGAAGGCCCCTCCAGCGACCCGGCGATACAGGCGCTGCGCTGGCGGCAGATGAAAAACCTCCTGACGATCCTGCTGGTCTCCCAGGGGACGCCCATGCTGTTGATGGGCGATGAGGTGCGCCGGACACAGGGAGGAAACAACAACGTCTATTGTCAGGATAACGAGATCAGTTGGTTTGACTGGGCGGGCCTCACGCAGCACGCGGATATGCTGCGTTTTGCGCGCTGCCTGATCCGGTTCAACCGCGAGCATCACCTGTTTCAGGAGGAACGCTTCTGGACCGCCGCCGAGGGGGGGCACACCCCGCATATCACCTGGCATGGCACCCGCCTGGGCCGGCCTGACTGGGGCTACGACTCGCACAGCCTGGCCTTCTCGCTGCACGAGGATGCCGGCAGCGAGCATTTGCACGCGATGCTGAATGCCTACTGGGAACCGCTGATGTTTGAGCTGCCGCCCCTGTCGGTCAAAGAGCGCTGGTACCGCGTGGTGGACACCGCCTTACCCTCCCCGGATGATTTTTCTGAGCCTGGCGCTGAGCCGCCC
>CAYTSY010000152.1:1903-7392 GCA_964440555.1 uncultured Desulfobacteraceae bacterium | reverse complement strand
CTATCTCGGGGTTGCACTCGATGGGTTGGTGGCTGAATACAGGCGCTGTCTCGAGCAGTCCGCGATCGGGGGTGGTACGCGGTGATTACTCATCCCCGGTACATCTCTATCGTCGGTGACAACGTGCTCGATCCCAAGCTTCGCGGTGAGGTCGCAATCCGTCGGGCCGTTCGGTACCTCAGCGGGCGTTGCTCGCCCATCCTTTGGCTTGCTTCCGGCGTCGGGGCCGCAAGTCAGGTCGCCATAGACGAGCTCCTCGAGCTCGGCGAGAGGGTGCGGGTCGTCCTGCCATCGGCGTCAAGCTTCTTGGCGCAACATCCCTCCACAAGCAAGCGAGGCTCGTTGGCCGATCAGATCGCGCTTGGCAAGTCGATCGGGCGAGCCAGGGTTCCGCGTCACGTTCGGGCGTCCCAGCTGGCCCGGCGGCTTGTCCAGGTGGCGGACCTGCTGGTCGTGTTCTGGTCAGGCAATGCCCGGGCCAGCGAGGTGGTGACGCTGATCGTCGAAGCGAACCTGCGCGAGGTGCCCATCCTCTGGGTGCCGTTGCCTCGGCGCTGAGTTCTGCGAGAGCGGTTGGGCGCTCTCGACTGAAAGGGCTCGCACCGTGGCAACAGTAGGGAGGCGGAACGTCAAACTCTTGCAGTAAGATTTCGCACAAATGTCGCCGTTACTACAGAACTTTACGCCCTCGACCTTGTCCTGCTGATGGTACTATAGTACTATATGACTAAGATGCCCATAATGAAGACACAGCTCAAGGACTACGTCTAGCTCTTCGTGCCGACAAAGGATAGGCGAGGCCATTCTCTACCTCAAGCCAGTATCCGTCTCTGGCAGAGAAAGATCGAGGATGTTTTCCGTCGGTTCGTATGTGGTTTCTACATCGCTCCCTACTACACTCTCTCCGGGAATTTTTTCTCGTCCGACGTTGCATGGATAGAGGAACCCAACTACGTCATCAAAGCTTTCGCTCCCAGACACGTATGTGAGAGTCTTCTGCGGGCTCTCGAATCCGAGGTCATTGAACCTATGGGCATGGCTCTAGATCAGGAAAGCATCGCCATCGAAAGTACCCTTGATGGACTCGTCCTCTATGAAATCCACCGTTGACGAGGAGGCCGCATCGTGAAGATCATTAAGAAGATCGTTCAGAAACCAAAGGATCTAGAAAGCATCCACGAGGCCTGGCTCTCTTGGGAACGGGTGATCAATGCCGGACTTCGCTCCATCGATTCCCGATACGAAATCCAGAACCTCATCCGTCGTCCCGATGGCTCCATCCAGTTCGAAGCAAGTGTGAAGTTCGATCCCAAGCACGCCAAGAAAATCCAAAGGTTACTGGAACTTCTCAAGGATCAAGATCTGGAGTTTACCCAGGTGAAGTTCTATATCCCCAAGGAACTGCAGAAGCGCCTAAAGCAGCGAGCCGTTGAGTTAGGAGTTCCGGCTTCCTCTTTGATGTCAGCGATTCTGGCGGAGAATACGTGAGACGGTCGCTAGGCGATCCAACCAGTAAGATTTCACATGGAATCCAGCGATTCCTACTGTCGCTTGTATTTGTGCAATAGCAGGTCAACAGCTTCAAGAAGAAGGTCTCTCTGACTCCGATCCAAATCAATGGCAAGGTACCCAAGAGCTTTCCACTTCTCCAAGTCCAAATAGATCGTCTGTCCCTTCAACTTGCCTTTCTCTACCTTCTTAGTGGCATCAGCCCCCACAATAGATGGCTTTGCGTCTTTTCCCTCTGTCCAAATCGGAGGCGTCATCTTTGCTCTTTTAGGCATGGGGTCATCTCCTTCTTGATCCATCTCCAGAGGACAGACAGCTCATTCGCGGCCTTCCCTCCTGGTTCGTACTCGTGAACGGCCTGGCCAGTGATCAAGGCGTGGCTTAGACTTGCCCTAAGGCCAAGACTCATCGGAGCTACGGGTACTGGTGACCTCTTGAGGACCTCACGGGCTTCCTGGACAATCGAAGCTTCTCTGGAACCACGGGATGGCGGGCAACCATTGAAAACCACAGCTCCACGCACTCCAGAGCTCGCAACTTCTTGGATAGATTTCCCTACCGCATCGAGGTCCAGAACTCCAGGACGGGTTGGAATCACAACAAACGAGGAAACTTCAGAGAGTGGAGCTGTCTCGACTCGAGGCGCTGTGTCCACAATCAGGAGACTGATCCCCTGACTCACCGCCTCTTCCTGCACTTTGGTGAGCTGGTCGACTGCTGCTGTCACCAGTCTGGGAGTGTTTGTTTTCCTCCGTTGCCACCACGAAGTCGCTGACCTCTGATCATCCAGGTCCACAAGCACTGTTGGTTCTGACTGTGAAGCCAAGACCGCAAGATGCACCGCTAGAGTCGTCTTCCCCGCTCCTCCCTTCGAAGCGGCCACGAGAATTGTTCTGACTTTGGTATTTGACCGTTTCAGTGTCACGATACTACGGTATCACGCTACTTGCATCCTTTTCAAGGACCGTGTTACTGTGTCGAATGAGTGGGGTGTATCAAACCTCTAACGTCCGTTAGCGGTTTGATACACCCCCAAGGAGTCTACCGATGAAGCCCGCTCCTACGCGGTTCGTATCGTACATCAGGGTTTCGACTTCTGAGCAGGGAAGAAGTGGGCTTGGACTCGAAGCCCAACGAGCTGATGTGGCTTCCTATGTCAGGGGGCGTGGGTCCATTGACCGTGAGTTCAAGGAGATTGAAACGGCCACCGGTAAGCGTAAACGTCCTGTATTGGCTGAGGCTCTGGTGTTCTGCAGGATTACCGACTCTGTTCTGATCGTTGCCAAGGTCGACAGACTCATCCGATCCGTGGATTTCCTCTCCAAACTCCGTGAATCTGGAGTCGAGATCTCCTTCGCGGATCTTCCTCACATCGACGGCCCTCAAGGGCGCTTCCTTCTCCATCAGATGGCCGCAGTGGCTGAGCTCGAAGCCGGACTCATCTCCGAACGCACCAAGAAGGCCCTTCAAGCCGCTAAGGCCAGAGGAGTCAAACTCGGTAACCCAAACGGAGCAGAGCCGTTCCGTAGAGCCGCTAAAGCCCACAACACAGCCCTCGCTGCCATCAAAACGAAATCAGACCAGTTTGTCGCTCAGATCTCCTCTATTCTCCAAGAGCTTCGCCACCATCGGTCCCTTCGCCAGATCGCCACAGAGTTCAATCAGCGAGGCCTCAAGACTCCTCGTGGAAATGGAATCTGGACTGCTTGTACAGTCTCCAGAGCCTTGGCCCACCTCGACCGCAGCCCTCATCGATACGTTCCTCCAAAACACATACCTGGGAAGAATGATATTTCGAAACGGTGATAGAGTGGCTGTTTGATGATGACGGTTGTTGTCCATCTCGATAGTGTGATATTACGGCACTTGATCATTGACGTGCCACACTTCTGTTGTATCAGAGCTTGGTTCCCCCTGTGTGCCTAAGACAGAACAACAAGTCCCGGGGTTAGTGACTTGAATCACTGGCGTTGAACAGCTACACTTAGCCCATGCCCGATATCTTCTACACGGACGAGTTCGAAGACTGGTTCCATCGTCTGGGAATGATAGAGAAAGAGGACCTTGACTTCGTTGTGGAGCTCTTGGGGGAGGTTGGGCTCTGTCTGTCCTATCCTCACTCGTCGGCCATCAAGAACAGTCGGTATCCTTTGCGTGAATTGCGCCCCAAGCACGGTCAGAGTCCTCTCCGCGTGATCTATGTCTTCGATCCAAGACGAGACGCTGTGTTGTTGATCGGCGGAGACAAGGGCAAGGACCAACGGCTCTACAAGCGTTTGATCCCTTTTGCGGAACGTATCTTTGACAAGTACCTTGAAGAGCAGAGATTGGGGCTTCACGATCGGGAGGACTCACGATGAGAGTTCACAAGTGGACGACCCTGCGTCAGAAGACCTTCTCTCCTGAGCAGATTGAAAGAACCAACACACGTGTTCGGAAGGAAATCCTGGAGATGAATCTTAGAGCTTTGCGTGAACTGCTTGGGAAAACCCAGGAACAGGTCGCAAAAGCTGCAAAGATTACTCAGTCCGACCTTTCAAAGGCGGAACGTCGTGAGGATCACCTTCTGTCCACACTGCGTCGTTACGTAGAGGCTCTAGGAGGTGAGTTGGCCGTTATCGCTACCTTTGGCGACCGACAGATCAGACTCCGTGGAGTTTGATGTCTTAAGTTTACAGAACAACACCACCATTGCTAGGTGTATGGATATCAACTATGATTGGTAGTTCGGTATCGAGGTGTCAACAAAGTCAGGCATCCTACTACTGTCTTCTGTCGAAAGACGATGACAGAGTCTACTCGGTGAAGCGAGGGCCGCATGAAGAAACCCATGCCCGCTCACTTTGCACGAATCCTTGCGAAACTGCAGGACGTTCGACGGGTTGATTCGAACCACTACTCAGCGCTCTGCCCTTGCTGCGGCCGCTACAGTCTCATCCTCTCGATAGACAAGCGCCAGCGTGTGTCACTGCGCTGTCGTTCGGATCTAGAACTCCTTGAGGAGGCTGGTTGGACACGGTCTCGTCTCGAAGAAGCGGGCTTCACAATCGTCGAGGAGGGACCCAGAGTGCCTAACCCCTCCAAATCGACCTAGTCTGTCATGCGGCTCGGCGTCTCACCGCTACCGCCACTCTGGCGATCTCCTTGGCACGCTGAATCTCCGAAGCTTCTATGACCTCTTCGTCACAGCTGTCGCAGGCTTGGACTAGAACGTCGTGAACTACGATTCGCGTACTCCCAGACCGAACAGGGAGGTCCAGCAACTTCGCTGCCAGGTGTCCCTTACCGCAGGTGGGACATCTCTCCTTTTGTACCTGTTTCCTCATGTCTTCTTATCCCAATGGGTGGTAATCAGAAAATACCGCTTCCCTGAAGGAGTTTCGCAAATCTTCCCGGCTGAATAGACACGGCGTCCAGTTCGACTTGGCCCTATCACAGTGTACTTCCATCGACTCTCGTTCGTCTCATCACTTTCCCGTTTCACCACACAACCTTCAAGAACGGATTGATAGATGTCCTCCAACTCAAGTGTAGACTCCAGTAGAATTTGCCGTGTCTTCTTCGACATCATCACTAGTCCGTTTCGCACCAGCTCCTTAATGGGCTCTGGAACAGGGCGAATCTCCACGTTCTTTCTTTGTCTGGTTCGCTTCTTCGTAACCATCAGCCTACATTTCCTAGAAGCCGCTAATTGTCATAGCTTCTTGTCTAATGACTTTGCGAGTCAACCTCTCTCTCTCTCTCTCTCTCTCTCTCTCTCTCGTGTGTGTGTGTGTGTGAGATTAATCTTATAGAAAAGAGGCCATTGTGGGGGAGACACGGGAGACAGTAAGTATATTACTAGTCCTGATCAAGCTTTTGAGCGTCTCCCGTAGTGTCTCCCGTGCGTCTCCCGTGTCTCCCGTTTGTCTCCCGTTGTCTCCCGTTTGTCTCCCGTATAGGGGGAGACGCCTCTTTTCCGCTCTGCTAAACGAATAGAG
>CAYTSY010000152.1:0-1893 GCA_964440555.1 uncultured Desulfobacteraceae bacterium | reverse complement strand
TCCCGTAAGAGCAAAAAAACGTCTCCCCCTTACTACTCTTTCTTCACACACACATCTTTGATTCCTCCGTAAAAAGTCCTTTTTGCCGATCTGAGGCTTCGGAGATTGGCTCTGCGAGAGGGTCGCTTTTCGGCGAAGCTGCTCAAAGCGGGGTTTTTACGGGAGAATCATCTTTGTTACTCACTGCAGGCATCTGTTTCGACGAACGATGACCGACGAATAATTACGAGACGCGGCTTTTCACCCTCTCCCATACGGCACTGCTTCGTATACTTATCTGAATCTGAGTCCAACCATCCCCTCTCTTTCCAATTGGACAACATTGACTCTGGTTGTTCGTGTCCCAGTTCTATGAGTACACGTCTGAGAACGTCTGGAGAAAAGGCGATGAACTCCCATCCTTTTCCTCTATCCCACCGTCCAAAGGCTTCACCTCTTGGATAAAGAGGTTCCCCATCATCGGAACTCCTGTGGCGTCCGTAGAAAGAACTCTCGTGACGACAGGCCCATGCATAGAGCTCTTGGAGAGTTCGCACTTCTCCAGCAGCGTCTTGAGCCTCACTCGCAATGTCTTTCCACAACACATCGAGAGGAGACTTGAACTTCCAAGGTCGATCCAGGGCTTCGTATACCAGTGCCGCGGTGATATCGATGGCAGCGGCATACTGAGCCATCCGTCCCGCTTCATTCGATCCTCCTTTGGCATATTCCTCCATTCGTGCGCGGTACTGCTCTGCGAAGCGACTCCAACGAGCTTTGTTCTTGATGAGCCACTGCACGAACGCAGGACCTGCGTGCCCATAGTTGGATCTGATAGCCAAAGAGAGCTGGTTGACCAGGTTTCCCGAAGATTCGTCGCTCCTGCCAAACGGAAGGCCCCGCACTTCGATACTGCGTGTACGAGTCCCACCGTCTTGCGTGAAACTCGTTGCTGGGGCTTCTCCTGAAGACAAGAGAACGGTCCTCCAGTGTCTGGTGACAGCCGTACTCTTGATGTTTCCACGACCGCGCCCTCTCCCGCTGGCCACTGCATAGAGAAGATCAGCAACTTGCTGAGGATGTCTGACCCGTTTGGTGTCGTCGAGAATCAGAGGGAGTCCATTGAGAATGGAACTGGCGCGTTCAGTCCAGACACGAGTAGCGTCCCACGTGGAGATGGCGCTATGAGGATCGTGCTCATCAGGCTTTCCCCAGACACTGGCAGCAAGACGTAGGGCCGTAGTCTTGCCTGTACTGGTGCGACAACACCAATCGATGATGAAGTTGGGCGCATCGAGGATTGGGAGAAGGGGTGGGACAAACGCGGCGTAGACAGCGAGTTGGGCTCGAGGGAATCCATCGAGCAACCTCATAGCCTTGATCCAGTCGTCGAGAGTTCCTTTGGATCGATAGGCGTCCGCGATCTGTTCGTCACCTGGAGTTTGCCCTCTGAAGGCGATCATATCCTTACGCCACTCGTTGACCTGCCCGTCGTCGAGGCTACTGGTCGACACCATCTCGCCATCAGCCCCGATCAAGGTGTGACCCCAGAGGAATCCGAAGACACCGTTCTTTCCCTGCCATCCCAGGCGTCCGGAGATCCTAGCTCTGGGGAGAGAGGCGTAGTTTGCAGCCTCGAAGCGAGCCAAGTATTTGACGACAGCCCTTGCGTTATCGCTGGAGACGGGGAAGTCCAAGGATGCCAGACCAACAACGCGACGGGCGTCGAGAGCGACCCCTCGATCAACGATGGCTTTTCGCCAAACCGTAGGGCGCTTCCATTCCAACCGAAGGAACGAAGTTCCTTCTTCGTCGTCATAGAGACGGCCCGAGACGAGAATGGGAGCAAAAGCGATGGTGCGGAGATCTGGCTCCCCATCAGAGTTCGTCATCGCACAGACGGTTTGCGAGCCA
>CAYTSY010000151.1:3393-7487 GCA_964440555.1 uncultured Desulfobacteraceae bacterium | reverse complement strand
CTTGAACAATTTCCCGATATCAAGAAAAAACTCGGGCTCGAGCCGCCCTGGACCATCATTTCGTCCGTTGTTTTGGGGTACCCGAAATTTGATCAGGATGGCATGGTCCCCCGTGAATATCGCCCGGTAACCTGGTTTCGAACCGGCTGGGATAACCCGGAGGTGGAATCTTAGAGCAGGTCAACATACTGCCGTCCGACGCCTTTGCCGAGAATTGCAAGCCTGTCCACTGCCATGGCCGGGCTTGCAAAGCCGTGCAAAAACACTTAGTCGGCCCAGGAATTTTGTTTTTGTTTTCTCAGGCGCTTTCGATCTTTTTTCCACTCGGGTTCGTTTTTTTTCTTTTTCTGTTTATAGGGATTGCCGGGAAATTTATTTTCATCCGGATTGATGAAAAAACCTCCGGGAAGATGTTCAGGCTTTTTCACTGTTTCCCGTATTTTTTGCTTGGGGTCGGTTTTTTCTTTTGGCAGAGGAGGGCCGCTCAGGCATTCCGGTGGAATAAAGCCGGCAAGATAGAGGTTTCCCGCTTTAATGAAAACTACCCCGCGCTTAACCGCAGTTTGAACATGGATGGTCAGGGTTACAGGCGCCTGATCAATTCGATTTCCAATTTTATTTGCAAGTGAACGGTCGTCTGTAAAAATTATTTCAGGACGCCCTGAAGGCGATAGCCCGTTTTTCAGCACATGGGGATACGCTTTTTCCCGAACACAGGTAAAAAGCAGTTTGGGAGGATTTTCAGCAGGGATGCGCAAAAACAGGTTTTCCCTGGAAGCCGCCCTGACCCGGTCATCTTTTTTTTCAACGGAAGGGCAGGGCAGGGAAAGCAAAACCTCCTCGATGGATGCGCTTCGGACATGCCTCCATCCCTCTTCTTCAGTGACAGCCTTTAATAGGTCCTTAATTTTTATATAACCGTCAGCATCCAATACCAGGCCGAACTCGTCGGGTCTGCGTCCCAATACGTAGGATAAGAATTTATCCAGCTTGATGATGGATTGATTTTTGGGCGTCATTGTCGGCTCTTTTTTCATCTTGACATCAAATGTCAATACGTATTTAGTGTCCATTTCCGGATGGACACGGATATGTTGCAGGCAGATGGTCCCTTTTAACAAATATTAAATTCGGGTCAATGCAAAACCATTAAACTGCCATTATTTTTTTTAACGCCCTCAAAATCACGGCTGGGGGCGCTGAAAGGAAAACGAATTCATGAAGCGAAACATTTCCAATCTTTTGTATGAAAGGGCGAAAAAACTTATTCCCGGGGGCGTCAACAGCCCGGTCCGCGCCTGTCAATCCGTCGGCGCAAAGCCCTTGTTTATTGACCATGCGAAAGGCTGCCGGGTGTATGATGCCGACAGCAACTGCTTTATTGATTATGTAGGGTCCTGGGGGCCGATGATTCTGGGACATGCGCATCCGGTTGTTCTGGAGGCTGTAGCAAAAGCGTTGGAGCGGGGCAGCAGCTTTGGCGCGCCCACGGAACTTGAAATTCAGTTGGCGGAATTGATCATTGACGCAGTGGATTCCATTGAGATGGTTCGAATGGTCAATTCCGGAACCGAGGCGACGATGAGCGCCATTCGCCTGGCCCGGGGCGTGACCGGAAGGGACATTATCGTAAAATTTGACGGGTGCTACCATGGGCATGCAGATGCTTTGCTGGTCAAAGCCGGTTCCGGCGTCGCCACGCTGGGAATCCCGGGCAGTCCCGGGGTGCCGGCAGATTTTGTAAAACATACCGTGTCGTTAGCCTATAACGATACATCAGAATTTAGAAGGTTCATGGAAGGAAAAGGCGAGCAGGTGGCCTGCGTCATCGTGGAGCCGGTTGCCGGCAATATGGGGATGGTTGCGCCTGTAGACGGATTTTTGCAATGCTTGCGGACATTCACGGAAAAGGCAGGCGCTATTCTGATTTTTGACGAAGTGATGACCGGATTCCGTGTGGCCTATGGCGGCGCCCAGTCTTTGTACGGCATAAGACCGGATTTGACCTGTCTGGCCAAAATCATCGGCGGAGGGTTGCCTGTGGGCGCTTACGGCGGGAAACGTGAAATCATGTCAAATGTTGCACCTGAAGGGCCGGTGTATCAGGCGGGTACCCTGTCCGGGAATCCACTGGCTATGGCTGCCGGTATTGCAACGCTTCAACAACTCAAGGCCGACGGTTTTTATGATGACCTGGAAATAAAGTCCGCAAAACTGGAAGCAGGCCTAAAAGCAGCCGTGGCCCGTTCGGGAATGGATGCGACGGTTGCGCGGGTTGGATCCATGCTGGGATTGTTTTTCGCCCCAGGGGAGGTGAAAAACTTTGAACATGCCAAGACCGCTGACGCAAAACGTTACGCGAAGTTTTACAACGGGATGCTGAACAACGGGGTATATCTTGCCCCTTCACAATTTGAGACAATATTTATCAGCTCGGCGCATGAGATGAAGGATATTGAGGAAACGCTCTCATCCGTTCAAACTGTTTTTGACGGCATGATTCAATCCTGAGCAAAGAGGATAATTTATGGCGTTGATCGCTATGCAGGATGTATGCTGGGGATTTGGCGAGGTTCCTCTGCTGGACCATATCAGCCTTCAAATTGAAAAAGGACAGCGTATCTGCCTGCTGGGCAGAAACGGTGTCGGCAAATCCACACTGCTCCGGCTTATCGCCGGTGATATGCTGCCCGACAGCGGCATGATTCAGCGCCAGCAGAAGATCACCATATCGGCTCTGGAACAGGAAGTGCCCCAGGGGTCCGACGGTACGATCTTCGAGGTGGTGGCCCGGGGGCTGGGAGAAAAAGGCGAAGCCCTGGCCGAGCACCATCGGATTTCCAGGCTCCTTGAGAACGAGGACATCCGCGGCCTGCACCAAAAACAGGGTGCACTGCGGGGCATGCTGGAGGCCGGTGGCGGATGGGCACGTTTGAAACAGTCCATTGAGAGCGTTTTGTCGCAATCCGGCCTGGAACCCTAATCCAGCCTTGCCCATCTATCCGAAGGCATGAAACGCCGGACGCTTTTTGCCCGGGCCCTGGCCTGCCAACCCGATCTGCTGCTGCTCGATGAACCGACCAACCACCTGGACATCGAAGCCATCACCTGGATGGAGGCCTATATTCAACGCCATGTCAAAACCCTGCTTTTCATTACCCATGACCGTGCTTTTCTAAAACGCATCGCCAACCGGATCATAGAGCTAGACCGAGGAAGCATATCCACCTATGATTGCGGCTATGATGCTTTTTTGGAGCGTAGAGAAGCGGCCCTGGAAGCCGAGATGCAACAAAACCGGGTCTTCGACAAAAAACTCTCCCAGGAAGAAGTCTGGATCAGGCAGGGCGTGAAAGCCCGCCGGACACGAAACGAAGGCCGGGTCCGCGCACTGGAGAAGATGCGCGCGGAATTTAAGGAACGCCGCTCACACATCGGCAATGTCCGATTGGAACTCCAGAAAGCCAAAAAAACCGGCCGGCTGGTAATCGAGGCCGAAGCGGTAACTCATTGCTATGGACAGACGCCGATTCTTTCCGATTTTTCAACCCTCATCATGCGCGGCGACAAGGTCGGAATCATCGGGCCCAACGGCGCGGGTAAAACCACGCTGCTCAATATCCTGTTAAAAAAGATCGCCCCGGACAGCGGCACGGTGAATCATGGAACCCACCTTGAAGTCGCTTATTTCGACCAGCTCAGGGATCAGTTGGATGATCGAAAAACCGTGGTTGAAAACATCGGGGAGGGGAACGATTATATTATTTTCAACAACGAAAAACGCCATGTCATCAGTCATCTGCGGGATTTCCTCTTCTCACCGGACCGGTGCCGCATGCCGATCCATGTGCTTTCCGGGGGAGAGCGCAACCGGCTGCTGCTGGCCAAACTCTTTATCCATCCGGCCAATGTTCTGGTGTTGGACGAGCCCACCAATGATCTGGACGCCGAAACTCTGGAGCTTTTGGAAGAGCTTTTGTTCAATTACAAAGGAACCCTTTTGCTGGTCAGCCATGACCGGACCTTCTTAAACAATGTGGTGACCGGCACACTGGTATTTGAAGGAAACGGCCGGGTGGCCGGGTATGCCGGCG
>CAYTSY010000151.1:0-3383 GCA_964440555.1 uncultured Desulfobacteraceae bacterium | reverse complement strand
ACGACGACTGGCTCCTGCAACGGCCGGAACCCGATCAACCCGCGCCGCCGTCCAAAAAAGAACCCTCAAAAACGCGTGCCGCATCGCCTTCAACAAAACCCAAAAAGCCGGGGTATATGCAATCGCGAGAACTCCTGGCGTTGCCCGGAAAAAACGATGCCCTGGAATCCGAACAAAAAGCACTTTATACGGCAATGTCCGATCCGGCTTTTTATAAAAAAAACAAAGAAGAAATCACGACGATTCAAAAACGTCTCGAGGAAGTGGAACAGGAGATCAAAAAAAGCTATCTGCGGTGGGAATCTCTGGAAATTTCAGTTAATTCAGGTTGACAAACGGGTTATGCAATCATTATTATGCATCATCATGATGGCATTTATTGATATCTTTTTTTATGAGGAGGCAGCATGAGCGGCATAACCATCCGGGGCATGAGTGCGGACACATCCGAGAAGCTTAAAAAAGAGGCAAAAAAAGAGGGCAAAAGCGTCAATCAGTTTGTTTTGGAGATTATCCGACAGCATATCGGGGTGCAGAAAGAAAAGAAATTCTCGAAAAAGCATCATGATCTGGACGATCTTTTCGGCATATGGTCTGAGAATGAATTTGATACCATTAACCGGCTCTTAAACGAGCAAAGAAAAATCGATATGGAGTTGTGGGAATGAAACGCCTGCTGATTGATACCAACATTTATTCATATGCGCTCAGGGGTGACGATGCAGTCATTGAAATTCTTCAGGAGGCCGATGAAATAGGAATTGCCGTTATCAGCATCGGCGAGCTGTTGTCCGGTTTCATGCGTGGAGGAAGGGAAAAGAAAAACAGAGAAGAACTTGAGAAATTTTTAGACAGCCCGAGAGTCGTCATCTATTCCGTCAATGAAGATACGGCTGAATTTTATGCGCAAACTCTCGATAATCTCAAAAAAGCCGGAAAGCCCGTGCCGACCAACGATATCTGGATAGCGGCCGTGGCGTTTCAAAACGGGCTCAAACTGTTTACAAAGGACGTTCATTTTCAATTCATTCCGGGACTCCCACTCCTTTATCTATAATCCACAATCTTCGAAAACCGCTCGATCGTATGCTCGATATACGCCGGGTCTTCGATGACCAGTGTAATGGCCTTTTCCGGGCATATGTCCACACACCGGCCACAGGCCCGGCAGTTTTCTTCATCGATCACGGCATGGTCTTCTTCCATGGCAATCGCTCCAAAAATGCAGACCGCTTCTTCCGTGCAGGCTCCGCAGCCCGCGCAGGCATCGGTGACCTTGACATGGATTCCGGGGATAACGGAAACCTTTTTGGCGGGCTCTCCGGTCAGGTATTTCGCGGCCCGATGCAGACAGCAGCAGGGACAGCAGTTGCAGACCGTGAGCAGCTTTTCATCCGGACCGACTTCCAGCCAGAAAATATCGAGCTTGTCCCGTCCAACGAGATGGATCAGTCCGGCTTCGCGGCATTTTTGCGCATATTCGAGGGCTTCTTCGACAGTCGCCTGACGTCCGAGTTCCGGATGGATCTGGGCTGCCGCATCGCCTAAAAACAGGCATCCCAATTCGATGGGATAATCCTTGCAGGTCAAGGACTCCCGGCAGATGCAAAAATTCATGATGCACCGGTGGCTGGCGTTTCTGATGAAATGTTCCAGAACCTGCGAGGGCAATGCGCTCTGGCCTGGCTCGGGGACTGCTTCATCGACTTTGATAATCCGGTCCATGGCCCGGTCCATAGGAAGGTAGGCCATGTCGTCTTCCGGGAAAAAATACGTGTTCGGATCGGCATTGGACATATCCTTCGGAAAACCGTCCCGGATGGCCAGAAGCCGTTGTCTTTGATTTTCGTCCTTTATTTTTTCGATGATCATAACTTTTCCTCTTTCTTTTATGCCCACAATGAAATCGAAAACAATGCCAGATTTCCCGATACATGAATAACAATGGGCGCGAGCAGGCTTTTTTCCCGTTCATAGGCCAGGGCAAAGACAATGCCGCCAGCCGCCTGGGGAACCGGAATGGCTGATTTTACCCCGTGCGCCAGAACAAAAACAATTGTGGTCAAAATAAGTGAGGCACTGACTCCCCATTTTCTGAAAAATCCGTAACAGATTCCGCGGAAAAAAACCTCTTCAGCGACCGGGCCGATGATGCCCCCGACCAGAAACAATAAAATAACTTCGGGGCCTGTTGCCGTCAGTTTGGATGAAATAAACTTCAGCGGATTTATGCCCGCCAAAAACAGCAGCAGACCTATAGCCAAAGCGCAGCAGCCGAAGGCAACAGACCAGACCACGCCTTTTTGGATGCCGCGGAAAAGCGTTGAACGCGCCAGGCCAAGACCGGACCACCCGTTTCCCCGCCAAATTACGATAACCAGAATCAACCCGGTCTGCAAAAAACGCATGACGCCCACAAGGATCAGCCGGGGCACTTTGACATGGGGCGCCAATACACCGGCCGCCGCTTCCACCGCCATAACCGCAGCCACGGCCAACAAAAAAACCTTTAGTTCGACCCGGTCTGCCGCCATCCCAGTTCCTTTAAGGCGCCATAGGCATATACCTGGGCATACCAGTGATCCGACGCATTTAATTTTTCAAGTAAAAAGGCAATGGTTTCATGATTTCCCCGGCGTCCAAGTGCATAAAATGCCTTGCAAACCACATTGGGTTGGGGGTCATCGGCCATTTTCATCAAATCCGTCACGGTATCGGGGCTTTTGCTGTTGCGCAACGTCATCGCCAGCCAATACCGCTCCGGAATGGAAGCGCTGCCGCGCATCCGGCGAAAGTCCGGATAGTCTCCGATTTCACCCTCTGCCTCATATACTGCTTTTAAAGCGCTTACCCGGTCGCGGGAATCAGCCGATGCCATCAAGCGGGAGATGTCCGCGTTTTCGGTATGCGTCCTTCGGCTCACGTGAAAGGGAATCAGCAGGCTTAAACCTGCAAGAAAGCAAAGCAGAACGGCCAAAGCCGATGCGGCGCCGGGACTTAAAAAGCGCGACAGGACATAGTGTGTCCCGGAATAAAGAAAAAGATAAAGACATACGGGAAGCCCCAGCAGCAGGGAGACAAACGTCAGACGACGAAAAAAAACATCCCGGTCAATGTGTTTTGAAACTTTTTTCAGCTCCTGCCGGGGTCCGGCCAGAAAAGCCTTCAGGGAAACATCGAAAACACGCCGGGCGTTTTGGGTGAACACAAGCCGGTCCTTTTCCATGGAAACGGCCAGAGCAACAGCGTTTTTCTGAAGAAGCGGCAGATAATCATGGGGCAGAAATGCGTTTTTCAAACGGCGGGCCAGCGCTGCATCCTGAATATTTTCCAGATAAACGGTTTTCAACGGTTTCTGGTCCAGGGATTTGAACGTCTCTGCG
>CAYTSY010000150.1:4419-7575 GCA_964440555.1 uncultured Desulfobacteraceae bacterium | reverse complement strand
TCCGATCCCTTCGACCAGGCCGTCGGCGGGCGTGTTTTCAATTAGGTCTTCCTGGGTCCGGCGCTGCCTTTGAGCAGCGATGACCAGAGACCCATACTCCATGAAGGTGCCCGGATCGCAAAGATCGGCAATGTTTTTGCGGGCGGTCCGCTGGCCCCGCCGGCGTCGTTTTTCCACTTTTTCAGGCCGCGCATCGTCGCACGTGATCGCCTGGCGCTCCAGCAGTTCCGCAAGATCCGGACGAATGGCATCCGGATCAAAGTCTTTTGCTCCGTCCGATCTTACCCCATCAAAATCCTGCTCTTCAATAAAAACAAGCGGATGCCCCTCATACACGGTGTCGCCCGGCTCCACGTCCAGACGAATTACCTTTCCGCTTGCCGGCGCCCGGACGACATGCTCCATTTTCATGGCGTTCATGACCAGGAGCTGCTGATCTTTGTGAACCAGATCCCCCTGGATCACGTCCATGCTGACGATCGTTCCCTGCATCAGCGCGGCCACGGCCACGGTATGTTCCAGGCCCGCCATGTCGTAATCCGGAAGATCGGCGATGGGAGACGGCGATTCATGACTGACGGTTATCGTTTCCCCTGCTTTTCCATAGGACAGGACAGCCAACGGGTCGATGCTGTCTACCTTGGCGCCTGCGCGGGCCTGAACAGCCCCCTGACCGGGATGATCGACAAACAACCGGGGGTGAGCGCCCGAATCCGCTGCCGCCAGCAATGCCATATGGTCTTCCACAAAACGGGTGTGAATGCGATTTGAAATAAAATCCGGATGCCGCAAAATATTTTGAAGAAACAACAGGTTTGTCCGCACCCCCTCGATTTTGAACTCACACAGGGCCCGATAGGTCCGCAATACCGCATCTTTAAAATCCGGCGATCTGGAATGACCGATCAACTTGGCCAGCAGCGAATCAAAATTGGGATTGGTTTGAAAGCCGACATAGCCGCAGGTGTCTGTCCGGACGCCCCGCCCGGAAGGCGCTTCAAAGACCTTGAGTGTCCCCCCCGCGGGACGCAAATTGCCGTCCGTGCTCATGGTTTCCATATTAACGCGGACTTCAAGGGCATATCCCATGGGCTTGGGGATATCCTTTTGCAGCAGTTTCAGGTCGGCCAAGGATTTACCCAGGGCAAGTTGAAGCTGAACCTTGACCAGATCCAGATCCAACACTTCTTCGGTTACGGTATGTTCGACCTGAAGTCTGGGGTTGGCTTCGATAAAGGCATAAGACGCATTTTCCCCCGCGTCAGCCCCCACAAGAAATTCAAAGGTTCCCAGATTGGCATAGTTGACCTGCTGCGCCATGTTGAGGGCATCTGCGGTAAGCTTATCGCGCAGCCCCGGCAAAAGGCCCGGGCAGGGTGCGATTTCAATAATTTTCTGATGGCTGCGCTGGATGCTGCATTCCCGTTCATACAAATGACTGACGCGGCCGGACCCGTCGCCGACAACCTGCACTTCGACATGCCTGGCCCCGGGCATCAGTTTTTCAACATAAACATCGTCGATCCCAAAGGCCTGCTTGGCCTCGCTGCGGCATCGGGCATAGGCATCGTCTATCTCTTCTGCAGCATATACGGCGCGCATGCCGCGGCCTCCGCCGCCGGCAACGGCTTTGATCATCATGGCGCCGCCGGGTCCCAGCGATGAAAAGAATGCCTTGGCCAGATCCGGCGTCACCGCCTGTCTCTCGCAGGGCAGCACCGGAACGTTTAATTGTGCCGCCAGCGCCAGCGCGCGCGCTTTGTCGCCGAAGAGCTCAAGTATCCCTGCGTCCGGTCCGACAAACTGGATATCTTCCTCAAGGCAGCGCCTTGCAAAGGCGCAATTTTCACTTAAAAAGCCGTAACCCGGATGAATCAGCCGGCATCCGGTTTCTTTGGCGATGGAAACAATCTGATCCATATCCAGGTAGGCGTTAACTCCCATACCTGCCAGCAGGCGGGCTTCGTCGGCCCGGCGTGTATGAAGCGATGCCGCATCGTCTTTTGGAAAGACGGCTACCGTTGAAATGCCCAGCTCGGCTGCTGCGCGCATGATGCGGACGGCGATTTCACCACGATTTGCAATCAATAATTTCATAGAAAAATGCTTTTGGGGAAAAAGGTTAATGTAATAATGAATTCACAAAAGCCGAATTCATCAAGTCTTGAGTGTTAAGTTTGTCGGCGTCTTAAAAAAGTCAAATTTTTACCACGAAGGACACGAAGAGCACGAAGGGGTATAAGAATATATAATATTTTCAGCTTCGTGTACTTCGTGCTCTTCGTGGTTTATAAAAATTCAGGCATAATGGCGACTTTTTACGAGACCATCAAGTTTAATAAAATCGCAAGTTCTTAAAACTCAAAACCCAAAAATCAAAACCCAGAACTTTCATAAACCCTTACCAGCTTTCATATGGGATTACAACTATTGGTATTTGCATTTCATCAGTGCGTGTGATAAATTTTTTAAGTAATGTTAACCGCAATCAACCTGCATGAGGGTGGCTATGATTATCGGTCTTGACGTAGGCGGGACCCATACGGATGTCGTTTTGTTGACAAACGATGGTCTGGCGGATCAAATCAAGGTCCCCACCGACCAGGTGAATTTATTTGAAACCGTTCTCAAGGGGCTTGAGAAAATTACAAGAGGGATTGACCCGCGCAACATCATGCGGGTGGTTTTGAGCACTACCCTGACGACAAATGCCGTCATCCAAAAAAAAATACCGGAAACGGCCATGATCGTCTCCGGCGGTCCGGGCATTGACCCTGAATTTTACCGAACCGGGGAGTACTATTTTCCCGTCTCAGGCTCCATCGACCACAGGGGAAGAGAAATCGAACCCATTGATGAAGAAGAAATCCGGCGGATTGCCGGCGGCTTAAAAAAATCCGGGATCGATCATGTGGGCGTGGTCTGTAAATTTTCCGTGAGAAATCCCGATCATGAATTAAAAATTCACTCTCTTTTAAAAGATTCCTGTGAAGTTGTTTTTTTAGGCCACCGGGTATCCCCGGGTCTCAACTTTCCCCGTCGGATCGCCACGACTTTTTTAAATGCCTCGGTATATCCCATCCATCGGAATTTTTTCATGGCAGTGGAAAAATCGCTCAAGGAAATGGGCTTTGAGGCTCCGATCCGGATTTTGAA
>CAYTSY010000150.1:0-4409 GCA_964440555.1 uncultured Desulfobacteraceae bacterium | reverse complement strand
GCGGACGGCGGGAATATGAATTTTCAAGCATCCGTTGATTTTCCGGTTCAAACCATTTTGTCCGGTCCGGCGGCCAGCATCATGGGCGCCCTCGCGTTTGCCGATGGAAAATCGGAGACCCTTGTTCTCGACATCGGCGGCACCACAACCGATATGTCCATACTGGTCAACGGCGTACCGCTGCTGGATCCGGTCGGCATTGATATCGGGCCCTATCGCACCCTGATCCGATCTCTGGAAACCCATTCCATAGGAGTCGGCGGGGACACGGCGGTCCGGGTCCAAAACCGGGAGATATGTATCGGGCCGGAAAGAAAAGGCCCGGCCATGGCCTATGGCGGGCCGGCGCCGACGCCCACGGATGCGCTGTTTATCATGGGCCACGTCATGGACGGGGGGGATCGGGACAGGGCGGTGAAAGGGTTTGAGAACATTGCCCGGGGACTGGGCACGAGCGTTGAAGAGGCGGCCCGCAGCGTATTGGATTTCACCTCCCGGCGGATTCTTCTGGAAGCCGGCTTCATGATCAACCGGATCAACAGCAAACCGGTGTACACCGTGTATGAAATTCTTGAGGGATATCAGGTCAAACCCAAGGAGATTCTCGTACTGGGCGGGCCTGCCCCCTATTTTGCCCAATGTTTTAAGGAGATATCCGATTTTAACGTCCGGGTTGTTCCGAGATGGCAGGTGGCCAACGCGATCGGTGCGGCCCTTTCCAGAACGACCACTGAAGTGGTTCTTTTCGCCGATACTGAGCAAGGCATTGCCGCGGCTCCGGAAGAAAACTTCAGCAAAAGCGTCACAAAATCCTTTTCCAAAAAAGATGCGATCCACCTTGCTTTTGATTTGCTGAGGGAAAAAGCAATAAAGCTGGGCGCCAATCCCGATTATCTTGAAATGGAAGTGGTGGAAGACCTGGAGTTCAATATGGTCAGAGGATTTTTTACCACAGGCAAAAACATCCGCATCAAGGTTCAGATCAAACCCGGTCTGATCCATGGATACGACCGGATGATCCAACAAATTGCGTCACTTTAACGATTGCGGAGACCGTCATGCTGTTCGCCAACCATAAAACCGGACTGGTTTTTTTCCCGGCATTCGACTGGGCCATTGATCCCACCCACCCGGAAAGGGAAGAGAGATTGCTCTATACACAGGATCAGGTATTCGAGGAAGGACTGCTGGATATCGACGGGATCACTGAATTTAAGCCTGACCTGGTGACGTTGAGAGACGTTCAACGCGTTCATTTCTGTGTCCCCGATGTGTGGAGCGTCACAACGGAATCCCATCTGATCAGCGCCGGAGGAGCCAAAACCATCGGCATGGCCGTGCTGGATAAACGTGTTGAAAGGGGGTTTGCGCTGGTTCGCCCGCCCGGACATCATGTCATGCGGGTGGTTCACGGCGCCAGGGGATTTTGCAACATCAATATCGAAGCGATCATGATCGAATATCTTCGCCGGGCTTACGGCATCGACAGGGTTGCCATTGTTGATACGGACTGCCATCACGGGGACGGAACTCAGGATATTTACTGGCATGATCCGGATACATTGTTTATTTCCATGCACCAGGACGGCCGCACCCTGTATCCGGGCACCGGTTTTTCCGAAGAGCTGGGCGGACCCAACGCCGTGGGCGCCACCGTGAATATCCCGCTTCCGCCGTACACGGGAGAAGAAGGGTTTCTTTCGGTGATTGAAGATATCGTTTTGCCGATCATCGATGAATTCAAACCCGACCTCATTGTCAATTCAGCAGGGCAGGACAATCATTTTTCAGATCCCATAACCAATATGAATTTTTCCGCCCAGGGATATGCCAAGCTGACCTCGATGCTCAAGGCCGATATCGCGGTGCTTGAGGGCGGGTATTCCATTGAAGGGGCGCTTCCGTATATGAACGTGGGAATCATCCTGGCCATGGCCGGCATTGATTACAGCCATGTCCGTGAACCCAACTATGACCCGGAAAAGCTGCGGCAGGGGCCGTTGATCGAAAAGCATATCCGCGAAACCCGGGACAAGCTTCTGGCCGGATGGGGACAGCGGAAAGAAATCAAAGAAGCGTTTCAAAGATCCAGAGAATTCGTTGAACGAAGACGCAGTATTTTTTACGACACCGACGGCATCCTGGAGGAACAAAAAGAAACCGTCCGGGTGTGCGTGGACTGCGGCGGGGCCCTGCGCATTGCCTCAAGTTCCGATCGGGGAGAAAATGCCCTGGCCATCCACATTCCCAGAAAAGCCTGCCATGCCTGCACGGAACAGGGACATCGATGGTTTGATGAAAAGGCAGCCGATGATTTTAGCAGGGTTTTTTTACAGGACCGTCCCCGGGATCAGTATATCGAAAGGCTGAAGGCTGAAGGCACAGGACAGAGGACGGGAGACTGAAGGGAAAAGGGTTGGATTGAGAGAATTCAGACAATTTCAGATCCGAAAGAATCTCCAAAAAAGAGCTCAGGTCATATACGCCATCCGGAGCTTTTTTGTTGAAAACGACTATCTTGAAGTTGAAACGTCGCTGCGGATTCCCGCTCCGGCGCCGGAAACACACATTGATGCGCCGCCGTCCGGAGACTGGTTTTTGCATGCTTCCCCGGAACTGTGCTTAAAACGCCTTCTGGCAGCCGGGTATCCGCGCATTTTTGAGATATGCAGATGCTTTCGCCAAAATGAAAGAGGGAGCAGGCATCTGCCGGAATTCACCATGCTGGAATGGTATGCGGCCGGCGCCGGTTATCTGGACATGATGGAAACCTGCGAAAATCTGATTTTGTTTGCGGCCCGGTCTGTCGGGGTTGAGGGGATGCTGACCTGGCAGGGGAAATCCATCGTTCTGGATAAGCCATGGCAAAGACTGTCGGTGGAAGAGGCCTTTAAAAAATATACTTCCATCCCCCTTGGCCGGGCTCTTGAAAATGAGCTGTTCGACCAGACGCTGGCTCTGGAAATCGAGCCGTTTCTGGGTGTTTCAACACCGGTGTTTCTTTATGATTACCCGGCGCAAAAAGGCGCGTTTGCCCGGCTGAAGCCCGATGATCCGCGATTTGCCGAAAGGTTTGAACTCTATATCGGCGGCATGGAAATCTGCAATGCGTTTTCCGAGCTGACCGATCCGGCGGAGCAGCGAAGCCGGTTTGAACAAGAACAATTCCAGCGGCGGCAAATGGGAAAGGATGTTTACCCCATGCCGGAACGGTTTTTAAGCGCCCTGCCGCAGATGCCCGGGGCCTCGGGAAATGCATTGGGTATTGACCGGCTGGTGATGCTGTTTGCGGATACGGATTGTATCGACGAGGTAACGGCATTTGTTCCGGAAGAATTATAATAAGCAAAAACCGAAGATAAGGGGTGCACTAATGAATTCTGGTACTCGAAAAAAAAGCGCCATTCCGGAGCTCAAGGGAAAGTCCAAGCCTTACGTGATCGCCCATCGGGGGAATCAGACCGCCTGTCCGGAAAATACCCTGGCCGCTTTTCGGCGGGCCATCGCCGACGGGGCGGATATCATTGAAACCGATTTGCATCTCACCAAAGACGAGGTGTTTGTCTGCATCCATGACCCCATGGTGGATCGGACGACCAACGGCAAGGGCGCTGTGGCGGATATGACCTTGGCGGAACTCAAAGGTCTTTGCGCCGCAAACGGCCGGGAAAAATATGCATCTGAAAAAATTCCGACACTTGCGGAAACGGCCAAAGTCATTCCATCGGATGCGGCCCTGGCCCTGGAACTGAAGACCGACCGGTTCCTTGAAAAAGCGGTTTGTGAAAAACTGATTTCAGAGTTGACGGATCTTCATATCCTTGACCGGACGGTGATCCTGTCATTCTCCATGCCCCATCTTATATCCATGGCAGAGGTCTGCCCGGACATTTACACAGGATGGATTACGCTGACCGAAACACGGCCCGTCACAGGGCCCCATATGCTGGGGCCGTATTGGCGTATTTTTTTGAAAAATCCGTTGTATGTGCGCCGGGCTCATTTCCAGGGACAGGCGGTCTGTCCGCTGGATACGGAACCTGACGCAAGGCTTTGGCTTTACAGATTGCTGCGTTGCGACGCCGTCATCACGGACAACCCGGAATCGACATGTAAAAAATTGAAAAAGGGTTCAGGATTCAGGGTTCAGGGTCAAACTCGATGAAAAAACAGGCGGGCCCTGCCTGTCGTCATATTAAACTCATCCTGTTTGCCCTCGGGCTGATGGAATTGTTTCTTTTTTTTCGTGCGGGTGTGTTCGGCCGGCAGGTGGGATATGCTACGGCTTTTTCCATTTGCGCCGGGTTCGGGGCCATCGTTATCGTGGTGTTTATTTTTATTGTGTTGATCAATGCCGTTGTGATCGGAATTGAAAAACTGCATGAAACCTTTAACCGAAAGAAAACAAG
>CAYTSY010000149.1:0-7687 GCA_964440555.1 uncultured Desulfobacteraceae bacterium | reverse complement strand
CGATCCAATATCGATGCCCGCTACGTACATGCTGTCCAATCCTTTTTATATCGTGAATCGTAAATCGTAAATCGTGACAAGTCGGGTTTGAATATTTTTCCGTCATTATTCACACTCACGATTTACGTCAATTTCCCACGACGACTGCTTTTTTTTGTCGCCGCCTGAATGGCCGCGCCCAGAGCAGCGACAATCCGGGGTTCATCCGGAATCCGGAAAACAACTTTGTTCATTTGTTCGAGCATCCTGACCAGCCCTTTATTGAGCGCCGGTCCTCCGACAAACACGACGTCCTCAACAATTCCGGTTCTTCCCAGAAGTTCGGAAACCCGGGTCGCCGCCGACTTATGGATTCCGGCGGCAATCCGCTCAATGGATTCTCCCCTGTGAATGTTGGAAATAATCACCGATTCAGCAAAAACCGCACACATGCTGCTCACTTCCGCCACGCCGTCTGCAGCCAGAGACAGAGGGCCCATATCCTCAATGCCTACCCGCAAATACACGGCGCCCAGTTCGATAAAAGACCCCGTACCTGAGGCGCATTTGGAATTATTGACGAATTCCTCGAGCATACCGTCCGGTGAAAGCCGCATGGCCCGGCACCCCTCGGCCCCCATATCCAATACGGTCCGGGCGCTTGGAACCAAAAATTTGGCGCCCTTGGCGGCACAGACCTGTTCAGCACTTTTTCCGTCCGCAAATGAGACTTCATCCGAGCCCCAGCCGGTTACAAAAACACGCTCCACTTCCGTCGACGCCACGTTCATCTCAGCCAAAAGCCCGTCATACACGCCACGGGCCGCCTCGTCGGCTTCAGCTTCGGTGATAAACACTTTTTCCCCGACAATGGCATTCCCATCAAACAATACGGCTTTGATGCTCTGGGCACCGACATCTATCCCGGCATACAGCGGCATGAACCTACCCTCCGATCATCTCGATGAAGGCTTCAATCCTTCCCCGCATCTGCTCCACGCCTTCCGCGGTGTAGTCCCCTTCAAGAAACAGGGACGGAATGTTCATTTCCTCCCTTAGCTTATCCCTGAGGTGGGGGTATTCACCCAGCCGCGCGTCGCAGCACTTCAAAACATAAAATATCGCGCCTTCCACGCCAAACCCCTTGACGGTATTTTCGATATGTGCCCAGCGGTTTTCCGGAATCCCGGCTTTTACCGTGCTTCTGGGACAAGCCGTGCCCAGGCTTCTCCGGGCAATCGCCTCCATGGGCGGCAGGTCGGGATTCAGCGGATACCAGAAACTTCGCGTTCCAATACACAAATCATCGGTTACCACCTGGCCCCCGCATTCCTCAATCACCTTGATGATATCGGAATTTACCCGGTCCATTGCCGAACCGGAGAGATAGATCCTGACGCCGCCTTCCGCCTTGCGCCCGCTTTTCTCAATTTTATCCAGGCTTTCCTTCAGCAGAACCGCATGCTGATCCCGGCGCATCAAAATGCTGGCATAGGTGGCCTGCCAGGCGTCATAGCCCGACACTGCCGGCGGATCGGATTTACGCATCTCATACATCCGCTTCATCTGAACCTTGTCGTCGTTGTAAGCTGCAATGGCAACCGACAGGTCTTCATCCGTAATAACCCGGTTGTTGGCCCGTTCAAGTTCCTGTTTGAAATTGGACAGTACTTCCATATAAAACGGCATGACCTGCCGGCTGTTCACTTTTTCCGGATAGTTGATATAATGAACATAGGGTTTCAGATCAAGACCGCCGATCATGGACGCCGGGTGAGGCCGTTTCACCAGTGTTTTCCAGAAATATTCCATGGAAAAGATAATGTCGCAACTGTTGGGAACTACCACGCCGTCCAAGTAATCGTAGTGTCCCTGCATGCCGGCATCCAGGCAGGATCGGGCAAAGGGGCAGACGTTGGGCGGAATGTGAAGATCGGCTTTTTGCAGGGGTTCTCCGGTTCCCGTAATGCGGACCGGAAGAATATCGGCTGCAAAAAGGATTTCTTCGGGAGAAAGACAGCAAAAATAGCCGTATACCTTTTTGCCCGTCTCTTTCTTCCATTGCCTGGCCATGTCATGGCGGTTTTCACAGTATTTTTCAAATATTTCATTCATATCAGGCCACCTCCTTTTTGGCTTCCATTTGTGCGAGAATCTGCTCTCCAAAAGCGTCCATCCGGGTTTTAACCTGGGCTTCGGAATAGCTGCGTTCGTCCACCAGGTCGCATTCGATCATAACGGAGGGGATACGGAGTTCCTTTTCCAAAACACGCTTGATCTCCAGCGCCGGCAGATAAACCGGACGACAGGTCAACAAAAAGGCCAGTACCGCACCCTGAATATTGTATTCCTCGCACTGCTCCAGAATGCCTTTGGTCATCGAGTTCATTGAGGTTCCGCCGTAAAGCGACCGCACGGCCATTTCAGTCAAGGGGTCATCATCGCGCTGAGGCGGCCAGGGGGAAGGGTTATAGGCCGGTTCGTAGGCAAATACGCCGCCGATTTCCTCAAAATAATTAAAAATGCCCATATTGAACCACAGGGGGATGCCGTACCACATGAGTCTGAACTTTTCATTTTTTATCAGCCCTTCTCCAGCATCGACCTTGCCTTTTACTTCATCCCTGAGATCCTTATAATAATTGAAGGCCTTTTCCGTTCCGGAGCAGTACATGCCGGGATACATGGTGGCAAAACCATCCGCACACCCCATAGGCGATGGAACGGCTTTTCGCAGATCCAGAATTTCAAGCCGCAGTTCATTGGTTTTGTAGCTCCACTCCATGCATTCCTTCAGCCGGTCTTCATCGTACTTGATCCCCGTCACATCGGTGACAAAGGACAGATAGTCTTCCAATACGCTCCGGTAATAATTGACTTCATAGGGCATCGGGTGCTGACGGATGGGCTCAAAAACCCGTTCAGGGCGGTCCAGAGTAAAAAGGGGCACGTTCAACCGCTGGGCCATGTCTTCAAACCATTTAAGCCGGACATCGCAGACGCTTGAGGTCGTAACCATCAGATCCGGCGCCGGCAGTCCGCCAAGAGGCCCGTCTTTTAAGTCATTGTTGATGACGTATCCGGTTACCACGCGCTCATACCCGCACAAATCCGCGGAATATCCTGCCTGCTCGGCGATTCGGGCAAAGCGAACCGCTTCTTTCTCGCCTTCTTTGTCTTTGCGCTGAACCGCACAGACTGCTGCAAATTGTTCCGGATAAAACGGATGCAGACCCATGGCATAGAAAAGTTCTTTTTCAGCCAGCGCGCAAGACCACACGACCGGTTTGCCTGCCTGTTTATGCGCATGCCCCTGGAAATAGTCTTCGACAATGAACTTAAATGTATTCCGGGCTGTCTGAAGAGATTTTTTAGATCCCTTGGTTTGTACCTTTTTTTCTTCAGTCATCGTAAGCTCCTTGTTTGGTGTTCAATATCCTGTTGACGCTTTGATAAACGGCCTTTTTAAAAAAGGAAAAAGCAAAAGGAGAATGGATACCGGCAGTGATCCGCCCAGTTGCCAATGAATTTTTTTCTTATGGGCCGCTTTCCATACGATTTCCGCTACCTGGCCGGGCGTGATGTTGACGCCCAGTTTTTCAATACTTTTCGCCTTTACCTGCGCATCCTCGACCATGGGTGTAGACACATAACCCGGCATGATGTCACAGACAAAAATATCGTATCCTTCAAATTCGATATTCAGTGCTTCGGTCAACCCCCTGACCGCATGCTTGGTCGCCGAATACACCGCGAGCTCCGGGATACCATAAGCTGCCGACCCTGAAGACATGTTGATGATGCGGGCGCCTTTGGTCGTCCTGAGAGCCGGAAAAGCGGCATTAATACAGTTTAAAATACCTTTAAAATTGATATCTACAATCAGCATCTGCTCTCTCTGGCTGATGGCTTCAAACGGCCCCATCCGCAAGATCCCGGCACTGTTGAATAAAACATCCATATGACCGCCCGTTTGCGCCAAGAAGGCGTTGACGGCTTCTTTTGTGCTCTCGAAATCAGTGACATCCATTTTTTGTGCAAAGCTTTTTTGGTCTCCGATTTCAGCGGCAAGGGCGGCCAATCCGCTTTCATCGACATCGGATATCCCGACAAACCATCCCTTTTGTGAAAAATGCAGGGCCGTCTGCTTTCCGATTCCGGAAGCCGCTCCGGTGATGAAAATACTTTTCAGGGAAGACATATTGTTTTCCTCCATCTTTGGATAGATTTAGGTTCATTTATTAAACATTGTCAATGGTAAAACAGGTGTGTATTCAAATTGTGCTATATACTTCTTTCCTGGTCCTTCCAGTACGGCTGCCGGATAATCCGTTTTAATATTTTTCCGGTAGCCGTTCTGGGAAATTCTTCTACAAATTCCACGGACCGGGGGCGTTTGTATCCGGCCAGATGGTTTTTGCAGTGATCTAAAATATCTTTTTCAGTCAATATGTTACCTTCTTTTAGTTTAACAATGACTTTAACTTCTTCGCCAAAATCCGGATGTGGAACACCGATCACCGCGGATTCAGAGACCTCGGGAAGTTTGGCGATCACCTCTTCGATCTCCGCCGGATAGATATTTTCTCCCCCGGAAATGATCATGTCGTGTTTCCGGTCGGTCAAATAATAATACCCTTCCTCGTCAATGTAGGCGACGTCCCCTGCTGAGGACCATTCGCCGTTGATGGACTGCCGTGTCTTTTCCGGTTCCTTGTAGTATCCGACAAATGCCGACCGGGTCTTGGCCCAGAGCACGCCGGGTTTATAGGGTTCCGTGACGATATTGCCGTCCTCATCCAACAGCTTGATCTCGATTCCAGGATTGGGTTTGCCTATGCTTCTGACCTTGCGGGTCTGATCCTTAAAGCGAAGGGTGGTCAGAGCCCCGGTTTCAGTTGAACCGTATCCTTCGCTGAAACGGACATTTTTAAAAAATGTCAGGGAATCTTCCTTGGTTTTGGTCATCAGGGGCGCTGACGATGAACCCAGAGAAGTTAAGGAGCTGATGTCGTATTGGGATTTGACGTCATCGGGAAGTTCCAGTATCCGGGTGATCATCGTGGGCACCATGGAGGTGGTGGTGACTTTTTCGCTTTCAATCACTTTAAGCACCAGTTCCGGATCATATTTTCCGGACGGGAACACCACGTTGGTGCCGCCGACCCAGAAGGTGATCAGTGTGGCCCAGATGCTGTTGGAATGACAAATGGGAATAATGGCCAGAAACACCCGGTCAGAGAGGTCAATTCCTTTTCTGCCGGAAGCCCGGACAAACAGGTTTTTGACGATGTCCAGAGTCCCCCGAACCGTATTCATAGCGCCTTTTGGAAACCCCGTGGTGCCGCTGGTGTAGCCGAAGTAAAAAATGTCGTCTTCACGCTGCGCAACATCATCGGGCTCAAATTCAGGCTGCCCCTGCAAAAAGTCCTCGTAATGCGCATATCCCGGGGGAATCTGATTCTTTTCACCCACGACGACGACATTTTCCTTTTTGATCAGCGGCAGATTGTCAAGGTTTATTTTATCAGCAAATTCCACGCCGAGAAACAAGGCCGTGGAATCCGAATTATTGATCACATATTCGAGTTCTGAGGGAACCAGCCTGAAATTGACGGGCACCGAGATCAGAGCAGCCCGGGCCAGCCCATGGTAAATTTCGAGAAACTCGATATTGTTGTACATGATGATGGATACTTTTTCCTGACGCGTAAATCCTTTTTGGATCATGGCGTGTGAAAGCTGGTTTGCCCTTTTATTCAAAGCGTCATAGGTAATGCGCTTGTCCTCAAAAACCACGGCTGTTTTATCCGGATTTTTCCATGAGCTGATTCTAAGACCATCTGCGAGATTCATTTCCTTCTCCCTTTTCAACAAACGCCAAACCATAAAACGTGAAATGCCCGGACCGGTGTCTTCTTGTCACGATTCACGATTTACGATTCACGATCTAATAATTATTCTTCATACACTTGCTTGTAGTCCAAACGAAGATTTCGCTTCAAGACCTTGCCGCTGGGAAGTTTGGGCAGTTCATCGACGATGATGGCCTTTTTGGGAACCTTATAGCCCGCCAGCCCTTCCTTGCAATGCGAAACGACCTCTTCCCCGGTCAATAATTCTTTTTGCACCGGCACGACAAATGCGGTGACCGCTTCCATCCATCGCGGATGGGGGATGCCCACCACCACGACCTCGGCGACTTTCGGATGCCGGGCGATCCATTGCTCCACCTCGACCGAAGATACATTTTCGGCGCCGGTTTTTACCATGTCTTTTTTCCGGTCCACGAAATAATAAAACCGCTCCTCATCCATGATGGCCAGATCGCCGGTATGGTGCCATCCGTTTTTAAAGGCTTCCGCGGTCTTTTGCTCCTCCTTGTAATATCCCAGCATCACCGCCGGGCTGCGGGCAACCATTTCACCACTCTGTCCGGGCGGCAGTTCATTGTCGTTTTCATCCACTACCTTCATCTCCACCATGGCGTGACACTGGCCGATCGCGCTTGCCCCCTGGAACCGTCTGGCGGACTCCCTCATTTTCCGTAACAGATCCGGGGATTTCAATGTCGTCCCCAGAGGCGTCATTTCCGATTGTCCGTAATAATTCTGAAACGAAGTATCGGGCAGGAGCGCCATGACTTTTTCCATCAGGGCATCGGTTGTAGGACTGCCGTAAAGGTTGACCATCCGCAAGGATCCGAAAAGTCTTTGAATCAGTTTGTCTCCGTCCGGCATCCGCAGAAGGTTGGCCAGCACCGTGGGCGCCAGGTTGGCGTCGGTTATTTTAAAATCCTCGAAAGTCTTCATGACCAGGGGCGGGTCCGGCCGGTGAAGCATGATCGTCGTGGAGCCGGCGGTCATGCCGCTGAACAGGGAAGAATGACCGGCCACATGGAACATGGGCACAACACCCAGATTGATGGAATCGTCCCGGATAAAGGTCCCGAAATCAATAAAAGCGTTCATGATGCAGGCGTGCCAGTTGGCATGGGTGTTCATTACGCCCTTGGGCATGGCCTCTGTTCCGCTGGTGTACATCAGGGTCAGCACATCCTCACCCGCAATCATCACCCAAGGCTCATCAGCCGGATATTTTTCCGACCATAGGTCATCGAAATCGATCCATCCGTCAGGCAAAGCGGTTTTGCCGTCAAGGCGGATCATGACCCAGTGGGCGACGCTTTTCATGTCATTACGGATATCGGCCACCTGAGCCGCCAACTCATCTTCCACAATCACCATCTTGGGTTGACTGTGAGCGATGAGCATCTGGAGCTCTCTGGTTTTTAACGCATAATTCAACGGCGTGATCCACGCCCCGATTTTAGACATCGCCATGATGTAAACGACAAACTGGATGCAGTTATAGGAGATGATCGCCACCCGGTCGCCTTTTTGAATCCCCAGGTCCAGCAACGCATTCGCAAGCCGGTTGGCCTTTTCGTTAAGTTCCCCGTAAGTGATTTCTCCTTTTTTTTCCCCTTTGTAAAGATACACAAGAGCCGCTTTATCAGGCTTATTCAACGCAACCCGCCTGAAAATATCGCCGATGCAAAAACGGTGCATCAGATTAAGCGCAAGTTCTTTCTCCATTGCGTGCCTCTCCTCTATGCCCGGAGTGTCGCTTCATTGAGAGTTGACGACCTTCTAAAAAGTCTGATTTTCACCACGAAGGACACGAAGAGCACGAAAGGGCATAAGAA
>CAYTSY010000148.1:5608-7715 GCA_964440555.1 uncultured Desulfobacteraceae bacterium | reverse complement strand
TCCGGGAGGGAGGCCGCACGGTCGGCGCCGGAGTGGTCAGTGAAATCATCGAGTAGCATCATCACAAGGAGTCATAGGTGAGAATAATCATTACGTTTACATGCAGCGAGTGCAATAGAAGAAATTACACGGGCACTAAGAATAAGAGAACAACGCCGGATAAGCTGGAGTTTAATAAATACTGTCGGTTTTGCAGAAAACACACGTTGCATAAAGAGACAAAAAAATAGACAGCCTTCAGGCGACGGTATATTCAAAAGGTGAATTTGACTCGATGTTGATGCAGGCCAGTAGCTCTAATGGTAGAGCGCCGGACTCCAAATCCGGGTGCTGGGGGTTCGAGTCCCTCCTGGCCTGCCACATTTGGTGGTTAATCTCAAAGTTTACGGTTTTGGAAATCAGAAATGACCATTTAAATGGGGTAAGACTTTGAGCTTATTCTTTTTAGGAGTAAAATGGGAAGGCTACAAAGAAAAAAAGCACCAGATGCCAAGAAGAGACAAAGTCGGGTTGTGAATGGAAAAAATAGCGACCTGACCCCAAAAAAAGTTCAGGGAACCGGCAAACTCGCCGATATCTTTGGCTCTTCTTCGAAGAATGCAGTGGCAAAACAGGCAGCGGCTTCGTTGAAACCGGCAAGCGCTAAGCGAAAAACAGAACCTGGCAAGATTAAAATACTTGTCGATAAATGTGTTCAGTTTTTACGCGAGGTCAAAGTGGAACTTAAAAAGGTCGCGTGGCCATCTCGTAAGCAGACGATTGGTTCAACAATTGTGGTGCTTATTTTGGTTGTGCTCATTTCATTTTTTTTAGGTGTCGCTGATGTTGGTCTGGCAGGCGTCATTCGGTTTGTTCTTCAATAAATTTGGGAGAGAAGGATCGTGGCTTTAAAATGGTATATAGTCCATGTTTACTCCGGGTTTGAGAATAAAGTCAAAAAGGCCCTGGAGGAGCGTATCGCAACTTCTCCGCACCCTGAAAAATTCGGCGAGGTACTTGTTCCGACCGAGCAGGTCGTTGAGCTTGTTAAAGGGAAGAGGAAAGAATCATCCAGAAAGTTTTATCCCGGATACATACTGGTAAATATGCAACTCGATGATGAGACGTGGCACGTTGTCAATGATACGGCCAAAGTTACCGGATTTCTGGGAGGGAGAAACAGACCGACGCCGTTGAGCGATAAAGAAGCTGAGTATATTCTAAACCGAATGGAAGCAGGGAAGCTAAAACCCAAACCCAAATATTTTTATGAGTACGGTGATGAAATCCGGGTGATTGACGGTCCATTCGCCAATTTCAATGGCACTGTGGAAGAGGTTAACCCGGAAAAAGGAAAGATCCGGGTGTTGGTGAGCATATTCGGGCGGGCAACACCGGTTGAGTTGGAGTTTGTCCAGGTCGCGAAGATATGAAGGGAGTAAATCAGGAAAATGGCTAAAAAGGTTATGGCTCAGATAAAATTGCAGGTAACGGCGGGGAAAGCGAATCCATCTCCGCCAATTGGGCCTGCGTTGGGGCAACATGGTGTAAACATCATGGATTTTTGCAAATCGTTCAATGCAAGGACCGTCAATGATGAAGGCATGATTATACCGGTTGTTATAACAGTTTATCAGGACAGGTCTTTTACGTTTATCACAAAAACACCGCCAGCCTCTGTTTTATTAAAAAAGGCCGCCAAGATCGCAAAGGGCGCCGGTGATCCAAAACGTGACAAGGTAGGGAAGGTGACTCAGGAACAGGTGGAAGAAATTGCAAGGCAAAAGATGGTGGATTTAAACGCCAATGATTTGGATGCCGCCTGTAAAATAGTCGCCGGAACAGCCAGAAGTATGGGCATTGAGATTGCTAACTAGAAAAGGAGTGAATGAAGGAAGATGCCGAAGCGGGGTAAAAAATATATCGAGGCAATAAATAAGGTCGACACCCAGGGTAGGCATAGCTTTGAGGATGCGATTCAAATGGCGATCCATGGGTCTTATGCCAAATTTGATGAGACCATTGATATTGCCGTACGTTTGGGGGTTGATCCAAGGCATGCGGATCAGATGGTTCGGGGGACTGTTGTATTGCCGAACGGATTGGGGAAAGAGGTCAGGGTTTTGGT
>CAYTSY010000148.1:3630-5598 GCA_964440555.1 uncultured Desulfobacteraceae bacterium | reverse complement strand
GAAGCCCAGGACGCCGGTGCCGATCATGTCGGAAACGATGATCTTATTGATAAGATAAAAGAGGGCTGGCTCGATTTTGACAAGGCTGTTGCAACGCCGGACATGATGGGTTCTGTTGGTAAAATAGGCAAAATCCTCGGACCCCGGGGTTTAATGCCCAATGCCAAGACCGGCACCGTGACATTCGATCTTGCGAAAGCCATATCTGAGCTCAAAGCTGGAAAAATAGATTTCCGTGTCGAAAAGGCTGGAATCGTACATGTTCCCATGGGGAAAGTATCGTTTGGAGTTGAGAAAATCGCTCAGAATATCGCTGCTTTTATGGAAACAATCATTCGTCTTAAGCCGTCTTCCAGCAAAGGAACCTACCTTAAAAGCATTGCCATTTCAACGACAATGGGTCCCGGGATTAAGGTGGATGCTGTTTTTGTCAAAGATATCATGCAATAATATCTTGTGATGGGACAGTAATAAAGCAATATGGCATGCTGTTTGCCTTGTGCCCAACCAACTGATGGCATTAAGATTGCCCCTGTATGCGGTTGAACGGGCGCGCCATAATGTTGTGGACGCCAAATTTGGATGTATTTTTTATAACTCAAATATCCTGTCAAAGACCGTAGGTGCATTTTGCTAATGTATAATCGGCTGTGCCGGCCTACAGAGATGGGCGGATCAATTTAATAGAACTGTATCCTCCGGTTGTTTGCAGATGAAGGAGGGAGGTGTTAAAAGCTTATGAAGCTGGATGAAAAAAAGCAGTTGGTCGATGAGATGCGGGAAAAATTTTCCAAATCCAAAGTTCTCATCATTGTAGATTTTAAAGGACTTGATGTTGCTGCATTGAGTCTGTTGAGAAAAAAGTTAAGAGATGTCGGCGTTGAGTGCAAAGTGGCGAAAAATACATTGCTGGCCAGAGCTGTCGAACAGACGCCGGTAGCCGCCATAAGGGACGAATTTAAAGGGCCTAGTGCTGTCGTGCTGAGTTACGAGGACGTGGTCGTCCCGGCGAAAGTCCTGATCGAATTTGCAAAGGACAATCAAAAACTTGAAATAAAAAAAGGGGTGATGGGTGGCAAATTATTAAGCTTGGATGATATAAAAGCGCTATCTGATTTGCCATCGCGCGAAGTGCTGATCGCCAGACTCTTATCGGTAATGATCGGGGTGCCCACATCTTTTGTCCGGGTATTGAATGGGGTGCCTCAAAGCCTGTTGAATGTCTTGCAGGCCATCAAGGAGCAGAAAGAGGCGGCATAGTGAACAATCGCGCGTCTCTGCTGTTTCAGCGGATAAAACAGATGAAGGATCTGAGTTGAATTTTGATATGTATTGGGTCACCCGATATACGAATACAAATGAGCAGGCGGTGATTTTTTTCCCGCCTTTATACAACATTTCGGAGGTAATTTAAATGGCTGATATCACAAAAGAAGATGTTATTACGTTTATATCGAACATGACGGTGCTTGAACTTTCTGGGCTTGTAAAAGAGCTTGAAGAAAAGTTTGGCGTTTCAGCGGCTGCGCCTGTCGCGATGATGGCAGTCGGGCCGGCAGATGCCGGCGGAGCGGCTGCAGTTGAGGAGAAAACCGAATTTGATGTTATCCTGACAAGTTTTGGCGAGCAGAAGATTCAGGTAATTAAGGAAGTGCGCGCTGTAACCGGATTAGGGTTGAAGGAAGCCAAAACATTGGTGGAAGGCGTTCCCGCTCCGGTTAAAGAAGCTATCACCAAAGATGAAGCTCAAAAGATCAAAACACAGCTTGAAGCAGCAGGCGCCCAGGTTGAAATAAAGTAGAACCGATTCCACATGAATGGAAAACGTATGATGGGTGAGCATTAAAAATGCTTGCCCATCATTCCTACATTTTCGATCGCCCACAGAAAATCAAATGTTGGAGAAAACATGTCGGAAAAGCCTTTGGCAAACGGACGCATAAGGAAAAATTTCGGCAAAATTAAGAA
>CAYTSY010000148.1:0-3620 GCA_964440555.1 uncultured Desulfobacteraceae bacterium | reverse complement strand
TACAGAGGGATATTCCGCCGGAGCAACGAAGAGATAGTGGTTTGCAGGCTGTAGTCAAGTCGGTCTTCCCTATTAAAGACTTCACCGGAAGCGCATCCCTGGAGTTTGTGTCGTATCGGTTCGGTGGCGTAAAACATACAGTTCAGGAATGTATCCACCGCGGAATGTCCTATGAGATTCCGGTGCGCATTACGGTCCGACTGGTGGTTTACGACCTTGATAAGGAGACCGGTTTTTCAAATATCCGCGATATCAAGGAGCAGGAAATTTATTTTGGAACGATTCCGCTGATGACCGAAAAGGGCACGTTTATTATTAACGGAACCGAAAGGGTCGTCGTCAGTCAGCTTCATCGTTCCTCCGGCGTATTTTTTGACCATGACCGGGGCAAAACTCACTCTTCCGGAAAAGTAATTTACAGTTCGAGAATTATACCTGTTCGGGGCTCATGGATAGATCTTGAGGTTGATCCCAAGGACATCGTGTATATCCGAATTGACCGGCGGCGGAAATTCCCTGTGACCATTTTGTTTAAGGCGCTTGGTTATTCGACGGAAGATCTCCTGGAATATTTTTATCAAAAAGAAAAAATTATTGTCGACGGTAAACGTGTATATAAAAAATTCAACGAAGAGTTTTTGAAAGGTCAGCGTGCCAGTCTCGACATTTCAGATCCTGACACAGCAGAAGTGATCACAAGATCAGGTCGTCTGATCACACAGCGCGCGATTCGTCAGTTGAAAACCGCCAATGTTGATAAAATCCCCATTACGCTTGAAGAGGTTTTAGGTCGTGCATTTTCGACAACTATCTATCGGCCTGAGTCCGATGCAATTCTGATAAAAGCCAATGAAAGTGTAAATGAAGAAAACCTTGCCAAGTTGGCGGAAGCCGGAATCACGGAATTTGAATTACTCTATATCGGCGGGATGACTATCTCCGACTCGATTCGCAAAACGCTGTTGATGGATAAGGTGGAATCTAAGGAAGAGGCACTGATCGAAATTTACAGAAGACTTAGGCCGGGAAACCCCGCAACGCCCGAAGTCGCTCAGGATTTTGTTGATCATTTGTTTTTTAAATCAGCCTACTACGACCTGTCCGGTGTCGGCAGATTGAAAATAAATTTACGGCTGGGAGTCAAATCGTCTCTTGACTTGAGAACATTAAGAAAAGAAGACATCCTGATGACCGCAAAAACGCTCGTGGAACTCAGGGACACCCAGGGAATTGTTGATGATATTGATCACTTGGGCAACAGACGCGTTCGTGCGGTCGGAGAGCTCCTGGAAAACCAGTATCGCATCGGCCTGGTGCGTATGGAGCGTGCTATCAAGGAACGGATGAGTCTTCAGGAAGTTGATGCGCTGATGCCGCATGATTTGGTGAATCCAAAGCCTGTATCGGCGGTTGTAAAAGAGTTTTTTGGGACCAGTCAATTGTCGCAGTTTATGGATCAGACAAACCCGCTGTCAGAAACAACGCATAAAAGACGGTTGAGCGCGCTTGGCCCCGGCGGCTTGACCCGTGAACGGGCAGGATTTGAAGTGCGCGACGTACACCCCTCCCATTATGGCAGGATTTGTCCCATTGAGACGCCGGAAGGGCCGAATATCGGGCTGATCGTATCTCTGAGCACCTATGCCCGGGTTAATGAATACGGATTTATTGAAACCCCGTATCGTGTGGTTAAAAATTCAACAGTAACAGATGAAGTTAAATTTCTGAGTGGATTTGAAGAACAAAACCATCCGATTGCCCAGGCCAATGCACCGGTTAACGAAAAAGGCCGCTACACCATTCCCATGGTGACCTCGCGGGTTGCCGGGGAGTTGACGATGGTCAAGCGAGAAGATATTGAATTTATGGATATATCCCCAAATCAACTGGTCAGCGTGTCGGCCTCCTTGATTCCTTTTTTGGAGAATGATGATGCAAACCGTGCCTTGATGGGGTCCAATATGCAGCGCCAGGCTGTTCCCCTGCTCGTCAATGAAGCACCTCTGGTAGGAACGGGAGTCGAGGAGATCGTCGCTAAAGATTCCGGAGTTGCCATTGTGGCGAAAAGAAATGGCGTAGTTATGGATGTGGATGCGTCCAGGATTGTTTTAAAGCATGAAGATGGTTTTGGCCGTAAGGGAAGCGCTGATGCAAAGAAATTCCCCGTTACCGTTTATAATTTATCCAAATTTGTTCGGTCCAACCAAAATACATGCTTCAACCACCGGCCTATCGTGAAGAAAGGTCAGTATGTGAAAGCCGGGGAGATCATTGCGGACGGTCCGGCAACGGAAAAAGGCGAACTGGCCTTAGGTAAAAACATCACCGTCGCCTTCATGCCATGGGGCGGCTATAACTTTGAAGATTCCATCTTGGTGGCTGAGAGGCTGCATCGAGAAGGCGTTTTTACATCGGTTCACATTGAAGAATTTGAGGTTGTTGCCAGAGACACCAAGCTTGGAAAGGAAGATATTACCAGGGATATCCCCAATGTCGGGGATGAAGCGTTGAAGGACTTGGATGAAAGCGGCATTGTGCGGCTGGGCGCAGAGGTTGGCCCCGGAGATATCTTGGTCGGTAAAATCACCCCCAAAGGAGAGACGCAACTTTCGCCGGAAGAAAAACTGCTTCGGGCGATTTTCGGTGAGAAAGCCGGAGATGTGAAGGATACATCCCTGCGCGTTCCTCCCGGCGTTCAGGGGATTGTGATCGATGCCAAAGTTTTTTCAAGAAGAGGTGTTGAAAAGGACCAGCGGCTTCAGTCCATAGAGAATGAAGAACTCGCCCTCATGGAAAAGGACAGGGACGATAAACTGGCGGTGATAAACGAAGTGGCCCATGAAATGATCATGGACGTTCTTGCCGGGCAGACTGCGCAGACGACTTTAAAAAAAGGTAAAAAGGTGGCGGTTTCAAAAGGCGATGTTATTGATCCGGCCCTGCTTGCAGAATTGTCGGCGTCCGATTTTGAAGGCTTGGTACTTGGAGATCCCAAAGCTACAGAAACTGTTCATGAGCTGATAGAAATTTATCGTGAACAATGCAGCGAGGTCAGAAAGGACTTTGATGAACAAACCGACCGCTATGAAAAGGGAGACGATTTGCCTCCGGGCGTTATTAAAATGGTCAAGGTTTATGTGGCCATGAAGCGAAAGTTGTCCGTCGGCGACAAGATGGCGGGGCGGCATGGGAATAAGGGCGTGGTTTCCAGGATTCTGCCTGAAGAAGATCTCCCCTATTTTGAAGATGGAACGCCGGTGGATATGGTTTTAAATCCCCTGGGGGTGCCTTCGCGAATGAATGTCGGCCAGGTCCTTGAAATTCATCTTGGATACACAGCAAAAGGCCTTGGGGATCAGATCAATAAACTTCTTGCGGAACAAAAAACAGAAGATCTCCGCAATAAACTGAAGCGGATTTTTACGGAGACGAAAACAGTAGAAGTGATTGATAAAATGGATCAAAACACGTTGTATGAATTTGCCGGAAATTATAAAAAGGGAGTCCATATGGCCACTCCTGTTTTTGACGGCGCCAAGGAGAGTGAAATCAAATCCCTCTTGGAAGAAGCCGGTTTGTTCACAACAGGCCAGGCAACCTTGTACGATGGTCGAACCGGA
>CAYTSY010000147.1:3346-7875 GCA_964440555.1 uncultured Desulfobacteraceae bacterium | reverse complement strand
CTATCTGGAGCATCATCTCAAGGTCGCCGGCGCCGCCCACCGCCTCTTCGAGGACGAGGCCCTCGACCAGGTCTACCATGCGACCAAGGGCGTGCCGCGGAAGATCAACCTGCTTTGCACCCACGCGCTGCTGGCCGGCGCCGCCGAGGGGCGCAAGGTCATCGGCCCGGGGATCATCAAGCGCGTGCTCAACGATTTCGACGGGACGTTCTGATCGGCAAGGGACCCCCGCCTCCGGCGGGGGTTTCTTATGCGGCTTTCGGTCTCGCCCAGTTAGAGATTCCCAGTCTCAGCCAGCCCGAGAAACAACACTTGAAGGCGGGTGATCTCCCTGGTCTCCTCCCGATGGCCGATCGAGCAGGCGATAAGAGATGGGAAGCAGTTGATGGGCTTCGGAGAGGCCCATGTGCGCTTGAAGCCATCGGTCCTTCGGCTGACCAACTTCGGCTTGCAACTTCAAGGCCTGATCGGGCTGTGGTTCTTCGCCTGCTATCGGGCCCGGCAACCCGCCCACGTAGCTCCTTGGTATCCTCTGAAGATGAAGTATTCCTTCGGGGATATGCTGTCGCTCCTGCGTCAAGAGATGATGAACGTCCGTATTCGGCGCTTTTGGAGCGCTTTGCGGCACGCCCCAGAATTCTCCGGGCCGTCGTCAAGCTGCTCCGAATGGCCGGCTAACATGCTAAAGACCAGCATCTTATGTCTCAAAGTGACCGTATCGTGCGAAAGTGGTTGGCGCCCAGTGGCCGTTCCGAGGGGCCACCTATTGAGCCCCAAGGACTTGCGAACGAATCGGTCAACTTGAGTTATGTGGCAGTCAGTAAATACGATTATAACCATATATTCATGGCCGACATTAGGATATGGATTGCGTGCTCAATGTGTCTTTCGTTTAAAGGGGATTATCGCAAATCCAGTTTGACGGGAAAGGATCATTGTGTTAGACTTTCTTGGGGAGGTGACCAACTGTGACAGGTATCAGGGTCAGCATTAATGCTAAGCGTTTTGGGGGTCCCTATGGTGGTGGTAATCAATTTTCTAACGCTTTCGAGGATTATCTTGTTTCCAGGGGATATATAATATCTCGCCAACTAATAAAGGATCTCGATGCGATCTTAATTGTGAATTCGCAAGATGAGTTAAATATATCTAGTTATGGCCTCGACGACATTAGTCAATATATTAAGCTGCACCCATACACGGCTGTGATTCATCGCATTAATTCCTGTGACGAATCACACGGTTCCAGCATGGGTATTAATGCGGCAGTTATGCGTGCAAACCAGTTGGCGGATTATACAATATATATAAGCAGATTTATACGGGATCACTATGCTGCTCGTGGTATAGATGCTGGAAGACCAGGATGCACTATATTTAATGGAGCAGAAGCCTCGGTATTTCATTCGAAGGGTCGTGTAGTATGGAGTAAGGGCAATAAAATGTCTATTGTGACCCATCATTGGTCATCGAATTATATGAAGGGATTTGATATCTACGAACGCCTCGACCAGTTACTCAGTGAAAAGCAATATGCCGATAACTATGAGTACAAGTACATCGGTAATGTACCTTCCGGTGTATTATTCCGAAATACGTCAGTAATAGAACCTATTGCGGGAGTGCAATTAGCAAACCTATTGCGCCAAAGCCATATATATATAACGGCTGCTCGTAATGAGGCGGGCGGCATGCATCAGGTAGAGGCAATGCGTTGTGGGTTACCGGTTCTCTACCTAAATTCGGGGGCACTTCCTGAGTATTGTGCCAATTATGGTATCGAATATAATCTGTCCAATTTTGAGGATAAACTAAGTGAGATGCGTGAACGATATGTAGAGATGAGAGCAAGGGTTATGGAATGCCCTTACAGCAGCGTGTGGATGGCTGAGCAATACGAAAAGGTTATCGAGGAAACAATCAGGAAGCGTAAGGCGGAAAAGCATCCAACGCCTAATGTGTTCCGAGCGATTGGAATGCGTGTAACTTACCGTCCGCGTAAATGTATAAGAAATATAATAAGGATATTCGGCAAAGTAAAAGCACGATTAAGGTAACGATATGTATGAATATTAAGTCACTTGTAGATACAATTCCCGGATGGTTGATGTCGGTAAAGGATACAGAAGAAGTGGGTCGTTTTAGGCCATGCGTAAAAGGGCTAACCCCCGCGGGACATAATGCGTCATTGGGGTTTAGCTGTCTTGGAATGAAATTATATCGTACATTAGGTATGTGGGAGAAGACGTCAGTTAAGGAGCGGGATTCGTGGGGACGTTTCATTATGTCTTATCAGTCATGTGATCACGGCCGAGAGGGGGCTTTTATTGATGAATCTATTATTAGCAACTGCAATACATTGTGGGCGCGGATCATGAGACGATTCTCTCGAATAAAACACTCATGTATATCATATGAGGAGGCTATCACCGTCGCTGAAACAAAGCAAGCATATGCGACTTTATATGATGTGGGCATCAGGCCAAGAGTAATATACCGATACTTTCCTGAAACGCCACTGGCGCTTAGGTTCTACCTAAGAGAGGGACTCAACTGGTTTCGGCCATGGTCGGCAGGTGGCCAGGCAGCTGCAATTGCGGTATTTATCGCATTGGAGGCGCCACGATATCTTACGGCTGCTGAAGTGAAAGGCTTAAAGGGGGAGATGGCTATATGTTTTGAAAATATGGTTGATGACGAAACGGGTGCCTGGTTCAGGGGTAGGCCTCCTGACCACGGTGATTTGATAAATGGTTCTATGAAGGTACTCAATGCACTTGAATGGATTGATTGTAAAATTCCCTATCCTGAACGTCTAATTGATACTTGCATTTCAGCGCGTCCACGATCAGAAGGGTGTCACCTCGTAGACGCTGTATATGTTCTTTATCGGTGTTCTAAGGAGACCAATTATAGGCGAGAGGCTCTAATAAAGTATTGCAGGGAGGTACTTGACATTATTGGAAAACACCATAAACCAGACGGTGGCTATTCTTATTACCTTAGTCACAACCAAACCCATTACTATGGCGCAAAGATAGCGCGACCTAAAAGTCAATCGGACATACATGGGACATTCCTGTTATTGTGGGCAATCGCTATGATTACAGATATTATAAGTTGCGATAATGATAATATTAGGGTGCTTAAAGTATAACGCCTGACTGTATATGTTCCCATTCATATGCCTACGTCATAATCGGCAAAGCAAGAACACCCCAGTGTTATTAACGGTAGGAACAGATGAATGGGCGTTCTCGCAGGTTGCTGATTACATTCAACGTTATTATCCGATCGATTCTCGGTTCCGTATAATGCGGTGGAGAGCACGGTTGCTACCTCCCGTATTTATGGGCATAATACATTTCTTTAGCCGATACAGATTGCTTCACAATCCGTGGCCAAAGCCTTTTGGCTTGGGGAGAGCATCCGTGCTAACGTGGTTCCATGGAGATCCAGGGATAAGTAATTCAAAGTACGGCATACTTGGGCATCAACTTGCTAGATATCTGCCGCGATTAACATACATTACAACTTCATGTTCTCTTACAGCTAACAAGTTGTTACGATGGGGTGTTCCTAAAAGTAAACTCGTATTGGTGCCTCTTGGTGTGGACACACAGTTATTCCGACCACCGACGCCGGAAGAGCGCCATAGTGCGAGGAATGCGCTGGGTGTAAGCGATAGAACTCTATGCATCGCATCGTTTCAGAAAGATGGGGTCGGATGGGGAGCGGGCCTTGAACCCAAGATGGAGAAAGGGCCGGACATTCTCGTTAAAGTTGTAGAACGTATAGCTGATACACAGCCTGTGAATATGCTGCTATCAGGTCCCTCGCGGGGATATGTTATAAAATGTCTAGAGAAACGTGGAATTAAATATATCCATGTAAATGCAAGGTTACACAGTGATCTTGTATCCCTTTACCACGCTGCGGATATATATCTAATCACGTCTCGCGAGGAAGGTGGTCCATTATCGCTATTGGAAAGCCTTTCATGCGGTGTGCCAGTAGTTAGCACGAAGGCGGGAATGGCACCGGATATAATACAACATGGGATAAGTGGTTCTTTGGCTGACGTGGACAACGTAGATCAGATTGCGTGTTTAGCGATAGACGTTGCTCGTTCCGAGGAGCGTGGCCGTGCATTTGGACTGAACGGACGTAATGCAGTGTTAAGATATGATTGGAATATTGTTGTCAAGCTTATGATTGACCAGGTATACGCCAAATGCCCATGAATGGATCTTACCCTGTCACTCAGTCGATTTATGTCTCTGAATTCCTGTCATCGCATGGTTATCATGACAGTGAGGAGGCGTGGGATGTATTGCGATATTACGGTAAGCTAACCGCAATGAAGCGGGCCGATAATGGCGAATACTACATAGGCAATTGGTGGCGGGGTCCCCTTCTCTACGCCATAGTTCGCGATACCAAGCCACGCCATATATTGGAGTACGGTACAGGTAGAGGATACGGCGCACTCTCCATGGCCAAAGCAGCTGTTGATGCCGGGTTAAATA
>CAYTSY010000147.1:0-3336 GCA_964440555.1 uncultured Desulfobacteraceae bacterium | reverse complement strand
TATCGCCGGAAACAACACAGAATTGGCCCATTGATGAGGGGGATGGGCCAAGACTCGCGCAATTATCGGTAAAGGGGGTATGGGATCGATATATTACAAATGAGGTGCGATCACGCATTAGACATCTTACCGGGAATTCATATAGCGTAATGCGTAAATGGCGATTTACAGAGAACGAAGGCGTTGACTTATTTTACATTGACGGAGGTCACGACTACTGGACAGTTAAACATGATTTCCTTACTGCGTTACAAGTTGCGAGCCAGAAAGCGGTGTATGTCTTTGACGACTACGGAATACGTCCATCTTATGGGGTCAAGACGTTGCTTGATTTAGAGATTATGCCACGCGTGCCCGTCGGTACCCTGAATGTTGTAGATACAGGTGCCGGTATCATGTGCAATATATCGGATAATCAAATAGATCATAAGATGGGGGTACTCCGGAATGACAAGATCATATTCTCTATTAACGATATTTTCAACGTAAAATATATACGCCGTTTTATGAATATATATCGCCTTATTCATGTTGGTCGGGCAGCGGTTTCCATGGTTAGGAAGGCCATTAAGGCGGGGTTTCATGCTTTGGCGTAATGGTAACATACCGAAAGAAGTATTGAAGACAAAGCACTTGACGCTTATATTTTCACTGGGTACGTCCATTGCTTCTTGGGATGAATGTGGCCATATGAGCCGGGAAGTTAATATCCACAAGAAGCTGGCATCATACCTCCGAGGTGTGGATTTCGTAACATATGGTTCATATGACCACAAGTATAATAATACCCTGGCGCCGCTCCGGATTGTCTCAAAACCGCCATGGATAACGGCAATTATATACAGTCTGCTGATGCCTTTAATCCATTGGAATATATTTATAAGCACAGATATTCTCAAGTCTAATCAGATGCCCGGTTCTTGGGCTGCTGTCCTAGCAAAGATGATCTTCAAGAAACCTCTTATAATACGGTGCGGTTACGAGTGGGAAATGTTTCGTAAAATGGAAGGCGTTCGGGGGCTCAAGCTATGGCTCATTCACGCTCTCGAGACTATTGCATATAGAGTTGCAGACGCTATCGTACTTACTTCATTGGAGGCTAAGCAATATGTGTGCAAGACTTTCCGCGTGAACCCGAAAAAGGTTCATGTTATCCGTAATTATATAGACACGTCTATATTCAGACCTTTGCCTGCCACAAGAATAGCTCGGCGGCTCATTTGTGTTGGACGGTTAATTGAACAAAAAAACCTATTCGGTCTTTTGCGCGCTATTGAAGGTATGAAGGATGTGGAGCTTGTACTCGTAGGTGATGGCCCTCTTAGAGGCGTGCTTGAAACATACGCTAAAGAGCATGGTGTCCACGTAATATTCAAGGGCAGTGTGCCAAATCATGATATTCCTAAGATAATGAGTGAAGCAACAGTGTTCGTGATTCCTTCTTATCACGAGGGAAATCCTAAAGCCCTCTTGGAGGCTATGGCATGCGGTCTGATGGTAGTAGGCACAAAGGTCCCGGGTATTAAAGAGCTGATTGTAAACGGGCAGACAGGTTTCCTTGCGGATGGTATACGCCCCGAGTATATTCGAGAATCCATCTCTCGCGCACTCAATATGTCGGATCAGACCTTGATTACTAATGCAGCACGGCAATATATTGAAAGCACATTTAGCATTGATGCGATAATGGGATCTGAGCTATATGTTATTAACATTCTCCTTGGTAAACGCTTGCGATCTACATAGGAGGTATTAGGGCATATATATGTATTATAAGAATTATTTATATAAGAGCTATGCGATTACTAGCGCTATATTATACATAATAACAATTGCATATGTAAGCGTGATATCTCCCGGTATCCTTTCATATGTGTGTGTTGGTGCCGCATTGTTAATATTTATGGTTGCGTGGTATGCGGTTAACGTATCCATAATTAGTATGTTATTTGTTATGATGGCGGCTTCAATACCATTTTCAAACATGCCGATTCTCCGTGGTGTGCCATATGTTGGTATGACAACTGTGTTAACATTTATGCTTATGTGTATATCGCTGGGTGTGCTAGTTGGGCGTGGTAGTGGAATACATATGCCCTATCCGTTATATATATGCATATCATTCGCATTTATTGTTATTGTTGGCCAAATAATGTTGGGAGTGTTAGATACAAGCCACGCCATAGAGGTCACTAAAAGAATCTTGGGAAGGGCCATTGTGTTAACCCTAAGCATTGTATGGACTATTCATGCTGTGGATGTGTTCTCGAGAAGAGCGATGTATGAAAATGCGGTGTTTCTGCTTATTGCGTTAGGTGTCCTTGGTAGTATACTATCGGTATTTCAAGTGTATGCTGGTGTTGGATATATTGTATTCGTTGGGCAGGAATATGCAATAGAGCGCTATCACGGTTCAAGGGCGTTGGGTCTTGCGGAGTCGCCTGGTACTTGGGGGACATTTCTACTTATACCTCTCTCGTTTGCGATTATGTCATATAAAAATATAAAAAACATAGCAATTAATATTAGTGTTATTGCGATAATGTGTGGAATAATGTTAACTAAATCTAGGAGTGCAATAATAGGCGTTGTTGCTATTGTTGTGTGGTGGATATTCAGGGGTAATGTAATAATATCTAAGATGTGGCGATACGTGTGCGCAAGCGTGTTTGTTGTCATTGTGGTTGTGGTTGCCATATTATATGCGTATAATCCAGACACTGGCACCGTTGTAGATAGGTCAGTTGGCGATCGTATAATAATATGGTACAACGCATGGTATTTGTTTCTTGATAATATGTATATTGGTGTGGGTATGGGCAACTTTGAAACTATAATGGCTCAAATGTGTTGGTATAAGGATATACCATATGATTACCATGGTGACATAATAAGGTCAGATGTCGAGGCCCATAATTTCTATGTAGATATCCTGGTAGAAACGGGAATATTGGGATTCACGATATTCATGGCGTTCTTGTGGAGCGTATGGAGAGGAATGTCGAAATATGTGCGCGGTGTGCGCGATACTCGTACAAGGATGTTGATATATGGAATACAAGGGGCATTGATAGGTGTTCTCTCTTCCGGGGTAGGCCAGGATCTGGAGCACCATATGGCTCTTTGGTGGCTTTTAGGGGTAGGGTTGGCTTCTTGCATGCTAGAACCGGAATTGCCTAAAGATGTCATTTGCGGAATACCGCTCAATGACCGTAAAGGCGAGTATATGGATTGTGGTGATATTGCAATTCATAGCTCATAATGGCAGATAATGTATAATGACTCAAGTTGACCGATTCGTTCGCAAGTCCTTGGGGCTCAATAGGTGGCCCCTCG
>CAYTSY010000146.1:0-7879 GCA_964440555.1 uncultured Desulfobacteraceae bacterium | reverse complement strand
CCGGATGCCCAGTCTCGCGAACTCGATGCTCAATGCCTCGGTCAGCCCCTTGACCGCGTGTTTGGTTGCCGAGTACACGGCAATGGTAGGCATGCCGAAGGTGGCAGATGAGGAGGACGTGGTAAAGCACAGCGCATTGGGCGTGGCCTTTAAAAGCGGCAGGGCCGCATAAATGCCGTTTAACACCCCGATCAGGTTGATATTGACGATGCGCATGGCCGCCTCGTAGGGAATGTCTTCGAACCAGCCGCCCTCCCCGGTCCCGGCGTTGTTGTATAAGATGTCCAGGCGGCCGTTGGTCATGGCGCCGAATTCCGCCACGGCGGCATCGTAATCGGCTTTGTCCGTAACGTCCAGCCGCCGGGTGAAACAGTTTTCAGGTTTTAATTCTTCTTTTAAGGATTTTAAGCCGTCTTCGTTGATGTCTACGGCCCCGATAAACCATCCCTGTTTTGCAAACAAAACGGCTGTGGCCCGTCCCATGCCACTGGCCGCGCCCGTGATGAAAATACTTTTGCGGTTTCCCGCTTTCGGGTTATTCATGATTTTTCTCCTGTACGATTTTTGTCAATTGATCGTTGATGGTTATTCACCAGATTTGTTTGTCTTTGATTTTTCAACTTTCAACTTTGATGGTCTCGTAAAAAGTCGCCAACATGCCTGATTTTTAATAAACCACGAAGAGCACGAAGCACACGAAGCTGAAAATATTATATATTCTTCTACTCCTTCGTGCTCTTCGTGGCCTTCGTGGTGGAAAATTAGACTTTTTACGAACCCGTCAACTTTTAACTTTTAACTATCCCCCTTCCTTAAGCACCAGTTGTTTTATGTGCCCGATATATTCCGGATACCGGGCAAGGTAAAACGACAGGGGTTTGGGAAAATTGTCGCCGAAGATGCCGTCGATAAAAAGCCGGCTGATTTCACGGTGCCGCTGAAGCGTAAATTGGGAGCTCACCAGAATGTGGCGTTCGTCTTCTGACAGGGTTTCAAAAAATTCCGCCAACGCTACGCGGGCTCTGGGTTGATACATCCAGAAATAAAGAAGATCCAGGGCGTGAAGCATGATGATATGTTCCAGTTCCATGGCCTCCGCTTTTGCCGCATTTTTTTCAGCCGTGGGCGCATCCAGGACCGTATAGGTTTCCACATTGGGATAAAGCAATTCCAGATCAGCATATACCTCTAAAATGGCGGCGAATTTCTGACGGTAGTCGCGCATCCGCAGCCGGATGTTGGCGTAGCGATCCGCAAGTCCTTCAATGATGCCGGCCACAAAATCGGAGGCACTCTTGGAGATGATGGCTGCCCAGGTCTGCAAAACCCTGTTGACTTCGATTACGCCGGCCATCGGCAACAGGGCGCCCAGCATCGCATTGAGCAAAACAGCGACAGGGATGGATAAAATAGCTCTGAAAAGGTTGGCGTATGCCGCGGCTCTTGGAAGTCCGCGAATCATGTTGTGCGTAAACAGGTAAATCCCATTGGCAAGGGCCATCACCGCATAGAGTAAAACCGGGTTATGGGAAGTGCTGATGCCAAACCCGCGCTCCAGAAGTACCGTTTTGACAAGATAATCGAGCAGTGGAACGGAAAATCCCGTAAAGAGCAATGAATCGGTAATCCGGTCCCACTGGACGTAATCATTCCAGCGCAGCAGCGGGGTTCTTCGAAAACCGCCGCCGCCGAGAACCGATTGAATGATGTTTCGAATTCCCGTGATGCCAAACCAGACAAACGCCCCGAACCAGGCCAGAACCCACCAGTCCTTGGTCAGGATGAACGTGGCGAAGGCGGGAATAAACCCCAGCCCGACTTTAATTAAACTTTTCAACCGGGTGTTGAGATACCGCCAGTTGAGCCGCGGTATTTTCTCTTCCATAATTCTGGATTCCAGGCTGAACCATAATTTTTCGTGGCGGCGGATGCCTCCGAGTGTTACGACATTGCCGTTTTGGGCCATCCGGGTGGAAGCGGATTCGACCTGCCAGCTTCGGCGGCAGGTAAATCCGATCCGATTTAAAAAAGGCACGGCAAGTGCAGCGTGGTATAACAGCGGATGAAGCGGGGCATCCGGCTGATGGGGAATGTAGGTGTTTCTCGGATATGCCCTTAACCGGAGAGGGAGAATTTTCCGGGTATGCTCTTCCGGTTGCCGGTATATTTCCCTTTGGGCCCGCAACGGCAGGGTCTCCTTTACGGCCAGCCCCATGCCGTAGGACTTCGGGGAACGCCCGGTCGAATCACTGCCGATACGCGATTTAAGCGGGGTTTCCTGATATAATACTTTGAGACCGGGGAGGTCATTGAGAATCGACGTAAGCTTGGCGACCCGGTCCGTCTTGTCCGGGTAGCCGGACATCTCAACTTGTGAAATAATGTTTCGAACGACCTGCTTTAAGGAAATAATGCTGCCCTCGTTAATGGCCTGCTGCAAATGGTTGATGTCCGGAAGATGGCCTGTCTTGCCTTCCATGTAATCTTTGAGGTTGAAAATTTCCAGACGGGTGATGGATCCCTGGCAATCATAGAGCAGTTCGAGAACTTCATCTGCCTTGAGATTGGACAGGTTTAAGGTGATCCGGTATCCGGAACGCAAAGCCGTCAGACGGTTCAACACTTCCGGCGCCGAAAGCGTGAGCAGTTCCGGGTTATTTTCATGCGTATCCGGCAATTCCGGATAGGTGATTTCCGGATTATTTTCCGCGGCCAGCCAGGACTTTACCATTTCTTCAATATCCAGACGGTTCATTTCTTCGACCCAGGCATTGATTTTCTCCCGGGTCGGCCCATCGCCGGTTTTATACTGCTCTTGCTTCTCCTGAATGCGTGTCTGGAGGGCTTCCACCATTTTATTCTGGATATATTCGGATAGATGAACCCTTGACTTCTGGCCGATGCCGACAAATTTCAAGAAGGATTCATCATCAATGGGAGCAATCTTCCAATCATAGGCGTCATTAATGCGTTTAAGATGGACCTCATTGAACTTTTTCAGCAGAGCCATCACATGACGCTGCTGAAAAAGAGAAGCCGTCCGCCCCTGGTCCATGAGTTTTACAACCTGCGGGTCCGCCAGAAAACATAAAAAATCCTGGGTGTCGGCAAACCCACGGGGCACCCAGATCAACTGCACGTATTTGTCGCGGAACCGGGCGTAAAATTCCACGCCGATGCGTAAATCCATATCCATGATTTTTGCGGCGCTGAAAAGCTCGGCGGCAAACCGGGGTTCGATGAAATTATAGTGGATCACTCGCAGGCGTCTTATACCCTTGATCCACGCGTCCATGATCAGATGGGTGGGCGTTTTCCGCCCCTTGGTGTTGGCATCGTGCACATGATCGTCGAAGGTCAGTTGATTCCATTCCTCAGGCATTTCAAGCAGGCGAAAGCGTTTGAGATGACGGCGGATAATGCGGGGTTTTCCAAACGCGGCGATCCTGAAATCATGGGCCAGGGCCAACTGCAGGTTGTAATCCCCATAGGCCCGGACCAGCTCTTTCATCAACTCCAGCAGAACCCGGGCCGTATTTTTCGGCATGGGGCCGCTTGACGCGTCTATCGCCTCGGCCCGCAACAGCCGCAACGAGTTGATGCGATCTTCCATGGCGCCGACTTCCAGGGAATGAAGCAGGTGGGCAACAGCATAGGCGATGCGGAACCCCTTGGTCTCTGTCATTTCCCGGATGCCGTTGGGATGAAAAACCGGGTAATACCATTTCCGGGCCATTTCTTTCCGGTCGTCATGGCTGTGTATTTTGTTGACGATGCGGATCAACTCGTGGTCCCGCCCGTCAAACAGGATTTTGGATGCAAGACTTCTCATGTAGGGGCTTTTCCGTTTGTCTCTTGCAAGTTGCTGTTTTTTTTATTAAGCATATATTCAATGAAAAAAGCAATAGTTATGAAATGATGCAGCAAAAGGGGCGCCGGGATGACGGATAAACCCTCCTATGAAGAACTGGAAAGAAAATACAGGGCTGTTGTCGATTGCAGTATGGATGCCATCTTGATGACTGCGCCGGACGGCAGGATTATTTTTGTCAATCATGCAGCCTGCGAGTTATTTCAAATGGCGCCGGAGGATTTTTTAAAAGGGGGAAGGGCCGCCGTCGTCGATGAAGCCGATCCGAGGCTGGCCGGGGCATTGGCCGTAAGGGAACAGACCGGCAAATTAAGGGGCGAACTCCGATTCAAGAAAAAGGACGGATCGATTTTTCACGGAGAAGTTTCATCCATCATTTTTAACGATGCGGCCGGTGAAAAAAGAACCAGTATGGTGGTCAGGGATATTTCGCAACGGAAGAAAGCAGAGGAACGGCATAAAAAGCGCAATACGTTTATCGAAGCCATACTGACAAACCTGCCCATCGGGTTGGCGGTCAACCGGATCTCAGACAACATCGTCACCTACATGAACAAAAAGTATGAGGAAATATACGGCTGGCCCAAAGCGTCTTTTTCAGATATCGATTCCTTTTTTACCAAGGTATATCCCGACCCTGAGTACCGCAAAAAACTGCTGGAAAGGATTATGGCTGACATTTTAAGCGGTGATCCCGAAAAAATGCGCTGGGAAAATATCACCGCCACCGGAATGAATGGGGAAAAACGAATCGTTTCGGCTGTAAATATTCCGCTGTTTGACCAGGATCTGATGATTTCCACTGTCCAGGATGTAACCGGGCGTTTGCGGGCAGAAGAAAGTCTCCGGGAAAGTGAGGAAAAATACCGAAGCCTGTTTGAATCCCTTATGGACGGCGTTGCCGAAAGCGATATGGACGGCAATATTATCGACTGCAATAAAGCCTATGCAGACATGGCGGGTTACACGGAGGAAGAAATTAAAACCCTGCGGTATCACGACCTGACGCCGGAGAAATGGCGGGAGGAAGATGAAAAACAGGTTGAGAAGACCCTCGAGAGAGGATATTCCGATCTTTACGAAAAGGAACGCATCAAAAAAGAGGGAACGGTTTTTCCGATTTCCATAAGGATGTGGATCAGGTCGGATAAAAACGGCAAAGCGATTGGTCGCTGGGGAATTATCCGGGATATTAAGGAGAGAAAGCATGCGGAAGATGAGAAAGCAAAGCTTCAGGATCAGTTGTTTGAGGCCCGGAAAATGGAAGCCGTGGGTCAATTGGCAGGCGGCGTGGCCCATGATTTCAACAACATGCTGGGCATAATTCTGGGACATGCGGAGATGGGCATGGATCAGGTCGATCCCTCACAGCCGCTTTATGCCGATCTTGATGAAATCCGCAAGGCGGCCCACCACTCGGCAGAGCTCACCCGGCAACTGCTGGCCTTTGCCCGAAAACAGATTGCAAGCCCCAAGATGTTGGACTTAAACGATACGGTCGCCGGGATGCTGAAAATGCTTTTTCGGGTACTTGGGGAGCATATCTCTCTTTCCTGGAAGCCGGCGGCTTTTTTGTGGCCGATCCGGATAGATCCGGCTCAGGTGGATCAGATTTTGACCAACCTGTCCGCCAATGCCCGGGACGCCATAAACGGGGAAGGGGCACTGACGATAGAGACGGCCAACCGGATGTTCGATGAACGAGACAGCGCGGCTCATCCCGGCATTACCCCCGGCGAATATGTCATGCTTTCCGTCAACGATACCGGGCCGGGAATGGACAAGGATACACTTGCACATATTTTTGAGCCATTTTTTACCACCAAGGAAGTGGGAAAAGGAACCGGAATGGGGCTCTCCTCCATTTACGGCATCGTGAAGCAGAACAACGGATTCATCGATGTGGAAAGCGAGCCGGGCAAGGGAACAACCTTTAAAATCTATTTGCCCCGTTCTGTGGACAGGCCCCTTGATATTGCCGCCGAGGCTCCGGGGGAACCGGTCAAAGGGGGATCGGAAACAATCCTTCTGGTCGAAGACGAACCGGCGATCCTGAAAATGACCGAGCTCCTGCTCGAAAGCTTAGGCTACACGGTCCTGACGGCGCCGGCCCCTGCCGAGGCCATCCGCTGTGCCGAAACATATGCCGGTGAAATCCATCTGCTGATGACCGATGTGGTGATGCCAGAGATGAATGGCCGCGACCTGGCCAAACACCTGCTTTCTCTTTATCCGAATCTCAAGCGCCTGTTCATGTCAGGATATACTGCCGATATTATCGCCCACCATGGCGTTGTGGAAGAAGGCGTGAACTTTCTCCAGAAGCCGTTTACAAAGAGGGAACTGGCCGCCCGGGTTCGGGAGGCGTTGAGGAAGGCTGAGGAATAGAGAATCGCTGCACATATGAATACAACAATTGCTGTTTCACCTCTCCGGTCATCTGCGTTCCGCTGGCTTTTTGGAAGCAACATGGCGTTTTTCTTCGCCATGGGAAGCCAGGGGATTGCCCGGGCCTGGCTTGCGTTTAAACTGACGCAAAGTGAGCTCGCTTTGGGGGCGGTGATGGCTGCCGTCGCCATTCCGATGTTTTTCATCGCCCCCCTGGGCGGCGTGATTTCGGACCGGATAGACAGGCGCAATCTCATTCTCATGGGCCAGGCATTCATCGTGACCGGCGAAGTGACGATTGCCATGCTACTTCTCACCGGCAGCCTGAAATTCTGGCACCTGCTGTCAAGCGCCGTACTGATGGGGTGCGCGTTTCCCTTCATCATGCCGGCACGCACCGCCATCGTGGTCAATATTGTGGGGAAATTCGGCCTTGGCCGGGCCATTGCCATCAACATGGCGGGTATGAACACCACGCGGGTCGTGGGGCCGGCCGCAGCCGGTTTTTTAATAGATGCGATCGGCATCACCCACACTTACATCATCGGAGTTCTGCTTTACGTCATCGCCATGCTGTGCATGTTCCGCGTGGGCAGCCATCCGCCGCCGGCAAAAGGCCTGAAAAGATCGGTCGGAGGAAGCATCATCGATGGGTTTTCATATGTCAGGGAACACCGGCTTGTTCTGATCCTGCTGCTCTTCGGACTGATGCCTATGTTTTTGGCCATGCCCTTTCAGAACCTTCTGGTAGTTTTTGCGGAAAAAATATGGGACGTCGGATCACGGGGGCTGGGGATCTTGAGCGCCGTGGGCGGAATCGGCGGAGTTGCCGGAGCCGTATGGGTCGGATCCATCGGAAATACAAAGCGCCGTCTGGGATGGATGATGGCGAGCATGACGGCATTTGGCGCCTTTCTGCTGGTTTTTGCCTTCAGCCCTTGGTTTGTATTGGCCCTGCCCTTTGTTTTTCTGGCCAATGTCTTTGCCAGCATCTTTACAACGCTCAACAACACGGCCATCCAACTGGTCGTTCCCGATCATATACGCGGGAGAATTTCCGCGTTTCTGATGATGTCCTTTTCCCTTCCCATGCTGGGGACATTGCCCGTGGCGGCCCTTGCCGAGCTTTACGGCGCACCCGCGGCCGTGGGCGGGGCATCGGTAGCTGCCATGACCATCGCCGTTCTTTTTTACACCTTCAGCGCGTCGCTTCGAAAAATGAATTTCTCGGTTGAAAAAGCCATGAAGGAAGAATAGGAAGCATTGACAAACAAACCCCTTTTTCAGCATGTTTTTGGCTAAAAGAATGGTTTGTTTTGGCCATGGGGCATGTTGTCAGGGAGCCCCGAAAAAACCCGGGACACCCTGACCTACGGACGTTAAGCGATTCATCCTTCCGCATTCATCATTCATCATTTTCCGGTTGTCTCACACCCGCCACCCTCTGGAGAATGTAAATCGTCTCCTCGATCCCGATCCTGTCGTCTCCGTTTACGTCCGCATCCAGGGTGAGAGATGCCTCTCCCGTATCGATCCCCGCCACGATTTTGGCCGCCAGAATGGCATCGGCCAGATTCACCCCGTCATCGCCATTGACGTCGCCGGCATCGTAGGGGATGA
>CAYTSY010000145.1:0-7912 GCA_964440555.1 uncultured Desulfobacteraceae bacterium | reverse complement strand
GATTCCCAAAAACACTGCTGAGAATCCTTCGGCTTCGAGATCCGACAGATTAAATTCCCGTCCGAATTTTTTTTGTGTTTGCACCTCGATGCCCAGATCAAGGATATTTTCTATCTCTTTATCAAGAATTTCCGGCGGCAACCGATAGTCCGGGATTCCCATGCGAAGCATGCCCCCCGGTTTTGAAAGTGCTTCGAACAGGGTAACCGCATATCCCATCATCCGAAGGTCATACGCAGCGGTTAATCCGGCAGGCCCGGAGCCGATGACCGCAACCTTTTCCTGTCGATCCTGTATTTGGGGTTTTGGGAATTGAGCCAAGTCCACCTGATCGGCTGCAAAACGCTTCAGGTCGCAAATGGCGACGGGTTCATCCACCAGTCCTCTCCTGCAAACGCTTTCGCACGGGTGGGGGCAGACCCTTCCCAAAACGCCAGGGAGAGGGAGTTTTTCCATGATGAGCCGGACCGCCTGTTCATACCTGCCTTTTTTTATGAGCTGGATGTATCCCTGTACATTGATCCCGGCCGGGCACGCCTGACGGCAAGGGGCCTTTTCTTTTTTTTCTATGCAAAACGTAATGGGAACCGCCTGGGGGAAGGACCGATATATCGCTTTTCGATGGCTCATCCCCTCATCAAAAAAATTGACCAGAACCACCGGGCAGGCTTCAGTGCAAGTTCCGCAGCCGGTACATTTTTCTGTAATTACATATCGCGGCTTTTTCCGGATTTGCGCCCTGAAGTTACCGACAAACCCGGTCAGGGATGTCACTTCACTGTAGGATAGAAGATTGATATTCGGGTGCTGCCCCACCTCGACCATCTTGGGTGTCATGATGCAGGCTGCGCAATCGAGAGTGGGAAAGGTCTTATCAAATTTGGCCATATGGCCGCCGATCGATGGTTCCCGCTCCACGAGATGCACCTGATAACCGGCGTTTGCGGCGGAAATGGCTGCCTGCATGCCGGCAATTCCGCCTCCTACGACCAAAACCGATTTACTGACCGCCACTTCCCGGGATGCAAGGGCGTGATGATGCGTTACCCGTGCGACTGCGGCCCCGACGATCGTCATGGCCTTTTTCGTGGCTTCCCGGGTGTCCCGGGTGACCCAGGAGATATGTTCCCGGATATTGGCCATCTGAAAAAAGTGAGGATTGAGCCCCGCATTTTCACAGGCTTTCCGAAACGTCGGCTCGTGCATCCGCGGTGAGCAGGAAGCCACAACAACCCGGTTCAACCCATGCGTTTGAATGTCCGCGGCAATATATTCCTGGCCGGGATTGGAACACATGAATTTATAGTCCCTGGCGATGACGACATGATCGAGGCCTTCGGCAAAACGGGCCACGGCTTCGACATCGACTTTGGGAGAGATATTCATTCCGCAGTGGCAGATATATACGCCGATTTTGATGTCATTTAAACTCATGTCAAACACCCGTCCCTATGCGAAAAGGCGTCAGCAGCTTGTCCAGTCCCAAATGCTTGGGATCGATCCCGAGGGCCAGGCCAATGATCTGGGTGAAATACGTCACGGGAAGCTTCGGACCTTTTCGTTGGCTCTGCCCTTCGTCGAGATTGAACTGGCACATGGGACAGATGGTCGTGACCACGTCAGCGCCTTTAGCGGAGATTTCTTTGATAATCCGCGAAACGAGCGGAGAACATGCCGAAGTATAGGCAATCATATGCGACGCCCCGCAGCATAACGTTTTTGCGGAATGCTCGACAACGGGAACCCCTAAACGTCGCAGCACAGGTTCAAGCACATCCGGTCTTTCCGTCAGTTTTCGGTCGCCATAGGGTCTCGTCAACTGGCACCCGTAATAGACAGCCACGGGCCCGGGCAGTTCCACCCCCTGTTGAGAGGACGGCCATTGATCCTCGGACAGGTCCCGGGCCAAAACTTCAAGATAATGCCGAACCGGAGGGATGCGGGACACCCTGAGGTTTTGGTTTTGAAGACGCGAATTGATCTTTGGCAACAAATCCGGATGGACCTCGATTTTGTGCCGGAATTTTTGAAGAGTGGCATAACAGGCGTTGCAGACGGTGATGATCTCGTCAAACCCTTGATTCTCGGATAGAGCAAAAATGCGGCCGCACAAATTCAACGCCTGGTCTTCCCCCAGACTGACCGCAGCCGTGGCGCCGCAGCAATTCCAATCAACGATATCGATCAGTTCGATTCCCAGAACCTGATTGACCGCTTCAATCGATTCCCTGTATCCGGCTGCGGTACCATAGGCGCATCCGGGAAAAAATCCATATCTCACGGCTGGTTGTTCCTTTCCGGATCATCTTTCAACAAAGGGCGGATGTGTTGCGGGTCCTCAACCCCTTTGGAAAAGAATCCCAATCGTCCTCTTTTCAAAAGCTTTGCAGCCAGAACCGATTTCCCGGCGATGTCAACCGGATGCTTCAGCCCATAGCGCATCATAAGCGCGGTTTCAGACATTTTTCCCGTTCTTTTGACTTCCGCGGAAAAGGCATGGTAAAAATCGGGCATTTTCTGGGACGGGCATGTCAGATGATGGCGCATCGCCATCTGCTTGAGGCTGTACATCAAATCCGTCACCGGGATGTTTTGAGGGCATCGAACCATGCACTGATAGCAGGAAACGCAAAACCAAGGGGTGTTGGACCTGAGAACCGCTTCCATCTCGTTGTCACGGATCAGCGCAAACACTTCCCGGGGGGCATGATCCATCTGATCCGTCAGGGGACAGGAACCGCTGCATGTCCCGCATTGGATGCACTTTAAGATGTCTTTCCCGCCGTAACGCTCATAAAATTCATATTGAAGCGCTTGCTGGTCCATGTTCTTGGTCTCTTGAAATGATTGCCGGGCGCTTGCCCGAAAAAGAAATGAAACTATGCCCAAAAAGACGTTCCATGTCAAGGAAGTTTCCAGTAAACTCCTTAAAAAAAGCAATGGAATCAAAAGCATAAACTGAGTGCGATTCAGTTCCAATCCTTTTCAACCGTCTATGAAAAAATTTAACGTTGCATCTGTTGCCGGGGCAGTGGTATCGATGGAAGGTAAAAAGGAAAGAAAAATGAGCGACGAGATCATCAAGGAACTTCGCTTCGGGTTGCTCGACGGCTACCCCGTGGCCGGTATGGGAGAACCCTGGGCATCCAAATTGCCGGAAACCCACGCATTGCTGAGGGAAAACGCTATCCATGCCGTCTTGACCCTGACGGAAGACGATCTTTACGGCAGGCATCACATTGAAGCGGGGTTTTTACACCTGCATATTCCCATCGAAGACTGTGAACCGCCGACGGTTGAAGACATGAACCGTGCCGCGGCGTTTATCGATGATTGCATTGATCAGGGCCGCGGTGTGGCTGTGCACTGTTTTGAAGGCCGTGGCCGGACCGGTACCGTGCTTGCCGCCTGGCTTGGGAAGAAAGAAACACTGAGTTTCGCCGATACCATAGACCGGATCCATGCGCTTCGGCACCACACGGTCCTGACCCCTACCCAGCGGGAGTTCCTGGGGATGTATTTGAAAGATTGACGATATTTATTTGGATTTGTGAATGTTCTGCACGAACGGAGATGTTTTCGCGCTATTTCATGAAAAAAGCACTTTCAGATGGCGTGCCAAGCGGCTAACCACTGGTGCGGACGCAAAGGGCGCGACGAAAGTGATCCGCAAGGAGCGTGCTGTTCCGGTGTTAAAACGACCCGATAGCATTGAGAATTTATATAATTGACAACTTCTCAGGAAATCATTATAATCTAGCCAGACTAGCCGAATAATGGTTCAAGGAGGTTTTTATGGAGCATACATGGCAATTACAAGAAGCAAAAAATAAATTCAGCAAACTTGTTGAAAAAGCACAACATGAAGGTCCTCAATTCGTTACCAAGCATGGAAAAGAATCTGTAGTGGTTCTTTCAGTAGAGGAGTATAAAAAAATTGTTAAACCCAAATCCAGCCTGTTTCAATTCATTCAAACGTCTCCTTTATCAAAGACATTAATTAGCATTGAACGTGACAAAAGCCTTGGCAGGGATATTGAATTATGAATTATCTTCTTGATACCTGTTTGATATCAGAGCTCGCAAAATCAAAACCAGATGAAAAGGTTGTGGATTGGGTTTTAAGTGAAAATGAAACAAGCTTTTATGTTTCTGTTCTTACCTTTGGGGAATTGCACAAAGGTGTTGGAAAATTGCCTGAATCGAGAAAAAAGGAAGAATTGCGGATTTGGATTGAGGATGAATTAAAAAATAGATTTCAAAACCGAATCATCGATATAGATATGCGTATTTCAATATTATGGGGCAAAATTCAATGTTTCGCCGAGAAAAAAGGGAAACCAATGCCAGCCATTGACTCCTTAATTGCTGCTACAGGGATTGCCCATGATTTAACAGTTGTCACCCGAAATGTATCTGATATGGAGCAAAGCGGTGTGAAGCTGCTTAACCCCTGGCTGGACTAAAAAAACGAACCCGGCACTGCACATGACGCCAAACTGCCAGCTCCTGTGAGTGCGATGTCGACGTCGACCTCAAAGAAACGGTCTATGTTATCGGCCCTGACGCTTCGGGCAAATCCAACCTGCCAGATCTGCAATTCCCACTTGATTTTTCACTCAAAAAAGCGCATTTATACTCCATTTTACTCAATTTTCACGATTCCAAAAACAAAGGGAGAAAACATGGTACGGGTGGGTTTTATCGGGTGGCGCGGCATGGTGGGTTCGGTGTTGATGAACCGGATGAAGGAAGAAAACGATTTCAACGGCTTCGAGCCGGTATTTGCGTCCACGACCCAAGCCGGCAAGAAAGGGCCGGATATCGGGATGACGCTCCCTCCGGTCAGCGATGCCTCCGACCTCAAGCTGCTCAAAACCATGGATATCATCGTGACCTGCCAGGGCGGGGATTATACTAAGAAAATATATCCGGAACTCAGAAATTCAGGATGGAACGGATATTGGATCGACGCCGCGTCGGCCCTTCGGATGGACGAAGACAGCGTCATCGTTCTCGATCCCATCAACCGCGACGTCATCGATCAGGCGATAGGGTCGGGAATCAGAAAATATATCGGCGGCAACTGCACGGTCAGTCTGATGCTCATGGCCGTGGGCGCGCTTTTTCAGGAAGGCTTGGTGGAATGGCTCTCCACCATGACCTATCAGGCCGCTTCCGGGGCCGGCGCCAAAAACATGCGGGAACTGGTCTCGCAGATGGCATTCATCGGAGAGGCTTCAAAGCGGTTTCTGGAAGACGGCGACAGCGCCATACTGGATATGGACTCTAAGGTGACCGCCGCTTTGCATGATCCCGGGCTTCCGGTTCAGGCATTCGGGGCCCCGCTTGCCGGAAGCCTCATCCCCTGGATCGACAGTGAACTGGAAAACGGCCAGAGCCGGGAAGAATGGAAAGGAATCGCTGAAACCAATAAAATATTGCAATCCAGAACGCCGATCCCCGTTGACGGCATCTGCGTTCGCATCGGGGCCATGCGATGTCATTCCCAGGCCCTGACGCTGAAGCTCAAGAAAGATGTGCCTGTCGATGACATCGAGAAGATGATTGCGGCATCCAACGAATGGGTGAAGGTCGTTCCCAATACCAAGGCGGATACGGTAAAGTCATTGACACCCGCGGATGTGTCCGGAAAACTGTCCGTTCCCATTGGAAGGATCCGAAAGATGAATATCGGGCCGCACTACCTGACGGCTTTTACGGTCGGCGATCAACTGCTCTGGGGAGCGGCGGAACCGATCCGGAGAATTCTGAGGATCATTTTGGAATATAGGGGAAAATAGCGGTAAATCAAAGCAAAGCGATAAACAGAATGAGCAACAACAGAAACAAACATTACGTCACGTCGGGGATCAGTCAACTGGACCTTTTGCTGGGCGGCGGCGTCATCATCGGCGACAACGTGGTCTGGTATGATGACGCCGGAAGCCTGGCGGAAGTCTTTTGCTTAAACCTGATTGAAGCCTCTGAAAATGAGAAAAAACATATTATTTATGTGAGCTTTGACAGGAGCCCCAAAAACCTGCTGGAAAAGCTCGGCCCTCTGGCTGACAGCCGGTATCTGACGATCCTCGACTGCTTTACTATGGGAAAGGGCGAAGGGGCCGCTGTTTTTCTTAAATTCTACGAGGAAAAAAAGAAGCAGGGCGCCTACCGCATCGTAAGAGCTGATGACCCGGGCAATGCGGATAAAGTGATGCAGGCGGTTTATGACCTGCATAAAACCATGACAAAAGATGTGCGCCTGGTATTTGAAAGTCTGACCGGAATGCAGGAATTATGGGGCGGCGAGGATCAGATATTGCGCTTTTACGCCCGTTCCTGCCCCCGGCTGTATGAATTGAACACCATTGCCTACTGGATTGTCGAAAAAGAAGCGCACTCGTTGCAACTTAAAGCCCATTTAAACAAAATCACCCAGGTGGCCATCGACCTTTCTCTGAAACGAGGCAAAACTTCTTTAACGGTCATCAAAGCGGAAAAACGGGATATCGAACTGTTAAACAAGCAGACGTCGTATTGGAACCGGGATCTTACGGTTCACTTCGACCCGGAACGCAAAACGTCCAGCCGTCTGGATCTGGGCCTCCGGATAAAAGAACTGCGGACCCAGCGGGGATTGTCCCAGACTGAACTGGCAAAATCGGTAGGGGTTACCCCCAGCACCATCTCCCAGGTAGAAAACAATCAAATATACCCTTCCCTTCCGGCGCTGATCAAAATGACGGAAATTCTCACCATTGATATCAGTTCATTGTTTAAAAGTTCTTTAACCGCTGAAGATCCGGCGGTATTTCCGGAAATGGACGCAAAAGAGGTCTATTTTCCCGACATTCCCAAAGACACGGTGTATGCCAGGCGGATAACCCCCATGGGCATGGAAGCCCAGACCGAGCCCTATCTTATTGAGTTCCCGCCTGACGCCAGACTCTCTGCCCATTTTTTTCTTCATAAGGGAGAAGAAGTCGGCTACTTGATTTCAGGCGAATTGAAGCTGCATCTGGATAAGGGCATTAAACACATAAAAGCCGGAGATTTGATTTGCCTGACGAACCAGATTCCCCTTCAATGGGAAAATCCGGGATCGGATGCGGCCCGTCTGCTATGGATCAAGATAAAATAAAACAGGCGATGGGAAAAACAGGCTATGGGCGATTGGCTATAGGCGATGGGAAAAACATTAAGAACAGGTTCTTTTATGATTGCCGGTTCAACAACCCTATCGCCCATCGCCTATCGCCCATCGCCTTCTCTCTATAAATTTAAAATCTTTTTAGCGCCCTCATCGTTGATGTCGCTTACCATGGGGATGCCTGTTTCACGCGCGGTTTCACGATTTCCGGAGAACAGATCCTGACGGGTGATTTTATCCAGAGCGAACTTCCTTGCCCCGGCCATCAACTGCTGTAATCCGCAGGACAGCTTGTCCGCCAGCGTCCAGAAAGCAATGGCGCCGTAGGGGATGTTTTTCATCTCGTCTTTACCCACCTTTTTCTCAACGTCAAAATAGGCGGCAAAAATTTCTTCAGCCTTGGCGCCGATGTTGGAAACGGTCTTGGGCAGACTGTCCCAGTTTCCGCTGACCTTTTCTCTTTTGTCCGGATTCAAGGCGCCTTCGATATTGGCCCCGACAAATCCGGGGATCATAATGGCCCGGCCCATGCAGACCAGCTTGGTGTATGGTGCGCCCAATGCAAGGGCTTTAAAAATGCTGTCTTCCAGGGCGAATCCGCCGGCAAAGGAAAGATCGACAACCTTTTCCCCTTTGGCCGCCAGAATACTGGCGTACTCATATGCCTTTGAATGCAGTTGGATGGAAGGCACGCCCCAGCTCTGCATCATGTTCCAGGGGCTCATGCCCGTGCCGCCGCCTGAGCCGTCGATGGTCAGC
>CAYTSY010000144.1:0-7930 GCA_964440555.1 uncultured Desulfobacteraceae bacterium | reverse complement strand
CAGTACCCGCGGCCGGATGCACTGATGCGGTCTTCCCACTTCTGCGTCGGGGCGGACAAATTCATCGATATTGCCGAAGCACGGTACCATGTCCCCTATTACATGGTCAATGTGCCGGTCAACGACGTGCCCGATGCCCTGGATTATGTGAGCCGCCAATTCGAAGATATTTTTAAAAAACTGGAAAAACATCTTGCCGTGGAAATCACCCAATCAACCATCGAAGCGGTATTTACCAACATCAACAAGACCTATGCGAATTTCAGAAAGATCGCCGAGTTGATGATGACAAGACCCATGCCGGCCACCGAGGATGTCTACGGGAACCCCTGGATGTTTACATTTCTTCTGGGGCAACCGGAGGCGGTGGAAATATACCAGGACATGATCGATATCATCCAGGACAACATCGACAATCAAAGATTTCCCGTACCGGATGAAAAATACCGTATTATGCTTACCGGCGGCGTCCCCTGGATTCCCAATCCCATCATGGCCTGGATCAGGGCATACGACGGGGTTGCCGCCTTCAAGAACATGGATTATTTTGCACCCTTTGCCCATTACGGCATCGAGCCCCTGGATGCATCCGATCCATTCAAATCATTGGCCAGACTCATGATCAACAACGTACTGGAAACCCGGGACGCGGACCTGGGCGCCGAGGGCCATTGCCTGTTTTTAAAAATGAATCAAATTGACGGCATGATCATGGTCGCGCCATGGGCGTGCATGATCGGCGGCGGTTCCATGCCTTCCATGAAAAATTTCATGTCCCGTAAGGATATGCCCTATCTCGAGCTGGATCTGGATTGTTATGACAAGCGAAGCTTCGACAAGGAATTCGTAAAGAAAAAAATCGATTTATTCATGAAGACCATCATTCGCTGAAAAATCGGTGATGATCTCCGATCCATTACAACCTGAAAAAGTGACCGCTATGGATGATATCTTAAAAGTCAAAACGACCTATGACCTTATCGAATACCGGGGAAAAACCCGGGGAGACAAACCGTACATTTATTTCGAAGATCAAACCGTCAGCTTCAAGGAGTTTGACCGCCTGACCTGCCGGCCGGCCAACGGTATCCTGTCCCATGGGGGGAGTCCGGGAGACGGTGTGGGCATTCTCATGGAAAATTGTCCTGAATTTATTTATCTCTTCTACGGGATGCCCCGGGCCGGGTTTTACAGCGTCCCGATAAACGTTGCCCTGAAAAAGGATGGGCTTCGGTATATCCTCACCAATTCCGATGTCCGGTTCCTGGTGGTCGATGATACTTTGTATCCCAAAATCGAGGAACTTGAAAAACCCATCGGAGGGATCGAAAAAATATTCGTCAGAAATACCACGGGCCGGGATGTGCCGTCCGGGACTTCGGATTTGAACGCACTCTTTGATGCCTCGGCTGAGAAGCGGAACCACGTTATGGATTCTGATGCTATCGCTTTTTTGATGTATACCTCGGGAACAACCGGATTCCCCAAGGGGGTGGTCAACCGGGTCGGCATCGGCAACGCACAGGAGAGCATGCTGTTTTCCTCCTTGTTGCTAACTGAGCAAGATGTCCTGTATACGGGGCTGCCGTTATTTCATGGCAACGCCCTGTTATTGACCGTCGGCATGGCCATGAGTCGGGGGGTGCCCTTTGCGCTGGACAAAAGATTTTCGGCATCCGGTTTCTGGGATTCCATCAGACGTTTTAAAGCGACCCAGTTCAATGCACTGGGCTCCGTCATGCAGATTCTGATGAAACAGCCGGAAAAGCCGGATGACGCTGATAATCCCGTCCGGATGGTGCTTTCCGGTGGCTGCCCGAAAAGTATATGGGAAGCGTTTGAAAAGCGCTTCAACGTCAGGATATTCGAGATTTACGGCGCTGTGGACGGCGGCGGAATCAATTCTTTCAACCTCGGCAATGCTCCTTTAGGTTCCATCGGCAAACCCATCGGCGACATTGAGTGGAAGCTTATTGATGATAACGGAAATGAAGTCGAACCCGGCGAAGAAGGGGAACTCATTCACAAGTCAAGAAGTGAAAAAGGGAGCGGCGTGGAATATTTTAAAAATCCTGAAGCGTCAAAGAAAAAAGTGCGAGGCGGCTGGGTGTATTCCGGAGATTTGTTTACAAAGGATGAAGACGGAAATCTCTACTTCCTGGATCGAAAAACCGATTCCATGCGACGACGTGGTGAAAATATCTCTTCATTCGAAGTGGAAAGCATTATTGAAAAACACCCTCAAGTGTCAGAATGTGCAGCGTTTGGCGTTGCTTCAGAACTGGGTGAAGACGAGGTTATGATATGGGTCAGGCCGAAACCGGAACAAACCGTCGATCTGAAGAACTTACTGACTTTCTGCGCGGATAATATGGCCTATTTTATGGTTCCCCGCTACGTGGATACCGTCGATGACATTCCCAAAACCGAAACCCTCAGGGTAAAGAAAAATGAGTTGAAAAAAGCAGGGGTGACCCGAAGGACCTGGGATCGTGAAAAAGAGATGCCGGAACTTCAACTCAAAAAAGTGTAACATATGCCAAATCATGACGATTTTATCGAACCGTAGGGGCGGGCCTGTGTGTCCGCCCGTCGATAGGGAGAATGATCCAATGGATGACGACAGTCTGCCCCTTTTAACAAAATATGACGATGCCCGAAAAATTTTTTCCGATGTCTTCAAAAAGGCCAAAAAGAACATCGTATTGGAAGATGAGGAGGATTTTTTAGACGAACTGTCGGACTATCTTATCGGGACCCATGGCCTTTCCGAAGAAAATGCCAGACAATACGCCCAAACGGTTTATGATATCTGGGAGGAATGCGGCTGCAGCCTGACGGCTTTCGACAGGCAGATCGGCGAATATAGAAAGACCCTTTTTTTAAAAAAGGATGAGCAACCATGAGAAACGTGAAAATAATCGGCGGCGCCATGACCAAATTCGGGAAACATCTCGACCGGAATTTGAAATCCATTGCCGCCGAGGCGGTCAACGGCGCATTGAAAGACGCCGGGCTTGAAAAAGAAGAGATGCAGGCCGCATGGGGTGGCAATGCGGCCCAGGGGCTTTTAGACGGCCAGGAAATGATCCGGGGCCAGGTGGTACTCCACGCCATGGGGATATCCACCATCCCCGTCATCAATGTGGAAAACGCCTGCGCGTCTTCGTCCACGGCGTTTAACGATGCCTGGGCCAGGGTGGCTTTGGGAGAAATCGACGTGGCCCTGGTGCTGGGCATGGAAAAAATGTATTACGAGGACAAGAAAAAGTCCCTTTCCGTTTTTGCGGCAGGGATGGATGTGGAGCTTCTGGCGATGTTCATGGAACACGCCAGACAGGAGGAAGAAAAGATCAAGAGGCAGCAGACGCAAGTCGGGGCTGAAACAAAGAAAGTGGCCCAGCGCAGCATCTTCATGGATGTCTACGCCATGGGAGCCCGGATGCATATGGAGAAATACGGAACCACCCAGCGCCAGCTTGCCGCCATAGGTTCGAAAAACCATTTCCACGCCTCCTTGAATCCCTTTGCCCAGCACCGGAAGAAAATGTCCATCGAAGACGTGTTAAACGATCTCGAAGTCGCCTTTCCCCTGACCCGATCCATGTGCGCCCCCATTGGGGACGGGGCCGCGGCCCTGATTCTGTGCTCGGATGCCTTTGCGCAGAAACAGGGTGCATCACATGGTGTGGATATCGCAGCCACTGTCCTGGCCAGCGGGGAAACCACCCCCGAAGGGCAAGAAGACCCCATGAAGCGGCTGGCCAAAAAGGCCTATGAAAAGGCGGGTATCGGTCCGGAGGATATTGATCTGGCCGAAGTTCATGATGCAACGGCCTTCGGAGAACTGGGCAACACCGAGGCGATGCTGTTCTGCCCGGAAGGCCAGGGCGGTCCCTTTGCCGAGGCCGGCCACACCACCCTCGGGGGAAAGATACCGGTCAACATCTCCGGCGGACTGGAAAGCCAGGGCCATCCGGTGGGGGCCACCGGCGCCCGACAGGTGGTGGAGCTTTTCATGCATTTGACCAACCGCGCCGGAGACCGTCAGGTGGAGGGCGCCAGAACCGGCTTATCGCAGAATGGCGGGGGCACCATCGGCAATTCCGAGGCGGCCCTGTCGATCATCATTTTAAAAAATTAACCGCCCGCTTCGTTGAATATGAGAGGATGAAAAGATGGCCAAGTCAAAGAAGGTGCATGTCGTTGGCGCAGGACTTTCCGGGATGATTGCCGCATTAAATCTGGCCAGGGAAGGACATGACGTCCTCGTTCTGGAAAAGTACGGCAACATCGGGGGATCTTTGCCTCACCATCCTTCAAATCATGGAACCCCCATGGCATTGGACTGGGTATGGGATTACATCGGGATTGATCTCTCGACATATTTCCTGCCATCCAACCGGATCGATTTGTTTGTGGGGCAGGACCGGTTTTCCGCGGAAGCCAACGACAACTTCATCTGTGAAAGGGGGCCCAGGGAAACCGCCGTTGACGCTTATCTGTACAATGAATGCATGGCGGCCGGGGTACGCTTCGAGTTCAACCGCGACATCAAAGACCCCTTTGACATGCCCGACCCCACGATTATCGCCACCGGCCTCCACAAGGATATGCAGGAGAGTCTCCACCGTCCCATGCTTCGGTTGCCGGTGTTCGCCTCAAGAAGAAAACTAAACACGGAGGAGGAAAACGGTCGCCTTTACACCTGGATGGACGATTATACAAGATGCTACGGATATGCAGCAAACATGAACGATCTGCAGTATATCAACATGTTTTCCTTTGACGATCTGTTGCTGTCGGATCTTGAAAAGTATAAGCGGCATATTCAGGAAAGCACCGGGATGACCCACGACAAATGGGACTATTTTGAAGTGTACGTGCCCACGGCAAGCCCGGACGCACCCCAAGTGTATGTGGGATCCAAAATCCTGGCCGGGACCTTGGCCGGCATGATGTGTCCGGTTGCATTCTTCGGCATCCACGGGGCGCTTGTCTCCGGCAAAATCGCCGCAACGGCCGTGTCAGACCCCAACAAATCAATTGCCGAGCTTTCCAGAATGACGTCCAACTACAAAGCCGCCTATAAAACCTATCTGTCCCAGAAGCGGTATCCTGCATTCAGCCGGCAGATGTCGGGTTTTATGTTGAAGCATCCGTTTATCAAATCGCTTCTGCCGGTAGCGAAATTCGGAATTCCCGGCATATTCGATTACGGCAACAACGCATTGAATTACGAAGGGAAACTTTAATACAAGGAGAGGAGCATGCTCAGCGCAAGCATTCAATCGCTTTTTGATTTAACGGGAAAAGTCGCCATTGTGACCGGCGGCGCCGTGGGCATCGGAAAATCCATCGCCAAAAGGTTGTCCGAGGCGGGCGCAACGGTCGTCATCACGGACATTGACCAAAGTTCGGTTGAGAACGCCGCATCCCGACTGGACCCCACCGGAAAACAAGTGGTCGCGATCCCGGCCGATGCCGGATCGGCGGAAGATGCCAAAAGGGTGGTGGCATCTGCGGTTGAAAGATTCGGGACCCTGGATATCCTGGTCAATAACGCCGGCATCTATTCCATTGTTCCCTTTGGCGATATCACCGAGGAAATCTATGACAAAACCCTCCGGGTGAATACCAGGGGCGTCTTCTTCTATTGCCAGGCCTTTTCCCGGGAACTGATCAAACAGGAGAAAAAAGGGAAAATCATCAACATTGCCTCAAAGGACGCCATTCATCCCACCGGCGCCATGTCCCATTACGACACGTCCAAGGGCGGGGTCGCCATGATGACAAAGGCCCTGGCCTTGGAACTCGGCCCCCACCATATCAACGTCAATGCCATTGCGCCCGGCGGCATATTAACCGAAGGCGTTGAGAGATTGTTCGGCATGCCTCTCAAAGACCTGTCGGAAATGATGCCCAAAGGGCCATTGGGCCGAGTGGGGGTACCCGAAGATATCGCCAATGTGGCGCTGTTCCTGGCCGGCAGCGCTTCCGATTTTCTGGCCGGTATCATGATTGTGGCCGACGGCGGCATTCTGCTGACATAAAGCAAACCGGAGGAAGCCGTGCATAACAGAGATGACCGTGATTTAAAAAACGATGAGCCCATCATGCCACCGGAAACGGGCACACCGTTTAATCCGGTGGAAGATGTGATTTTCAGAAGACGCAGCGTCAGAGTATACCAAAAAAAACAGGTGCCAGAATATCTGATACGGCGGATCCTGGAAGCCGGGCGGTTTGCCCCGTCATCGGGAAACGCCCAGACATGGAAATTCATTGTGGTCCGGGATCCGCAGATGATCCGGGAAATGACCGATGATATTGTGCAGACATGCCAAAAAGGCATGAAACTTCTCGATTATACGTCGCCGGGGAAAAAAAGGCGGGAGCGGCTGGTGCACTGGATGCAGAAACGATGGCCCAACACCCTGCACCCCATCCCTTTTTTCGCCACAAGGGCCATCGCCAAGGGGAATATCGGCGTATGGCACGGAGCGCCGACGGTGATCCTCATCCTTGCCGACAAGCGATGCCCGGGGAAACCCCTGGTGGATGTGGGCATCACAGGACAGAACATGGTGTTGACCGCACACAGTTTCGGCCTCGGCGCCTGCTGGGTGGGGTTTGTCGAGGCCATCGCAAAAACCGCCAAATGGAAAAAACGGCTGTCCATTCAATATCCGTATGCGTTGGAAAACTCCATCGCCGTGGGATATCCCAAAGGGAACCCGGACGGATACGTTGAACGGGAAACCCGGGCCATCGACTGGTATTCTGAAAACGGAGAATTTTCAGTTAAATACTGATGAATTCGTAAAAAGCGGAGGGAGGCGCCATGCCGGAACACTTGAATTCTTCGGATCGAAAAAACGTCGAGAGCTTTTTCTGCATCGGCACGGACATTTTACCGGGAGTCGTAAAGATCGATTCGGAAAAGTGCATCGGATGTGGATTATGCGCCGGTGCATGCCCCACCGGCGTACTCGAGGTGATCGATAAAAAAGCACATATGGTTGAAACACTTCCCATCTGCCTGGCCTGCGGCGACTGTGTGGCCATCTGCCCGGAAGGCGCCGTTGAATTTCTAAGACCCATGGAATTTAAAAAGCGGTTTCGTTTTCTGGACCGAGGCGAAATGACTAAGCCGAGACGATTTTAAAAAACGGGGGATGAACCATGAAAAATTCAACTGAAAAAATATATAAAATTATCTTTGTGATTGCCGCCGTCTGGAATATTTCAGGCGGTCTTGACGCCATTTTCTCATTTGAAGCGAACATGACCAGCCTCTGGGGCGCAAAATATATCCCGATGTTTTACGACAACCGGGTGGCCCTGAGCACGTACCGGTTGTTCTGGGTGCTGGTCATCATCTTCGGGGTCGGCTATTATGTCGTTTCCCGGGACCTGACGAAAAACAGGGCCGTGGTATGGATGGCTGTTGGAGGCAAACTGGCGGTGTTTATGGTCTGGAGTGATGACTACCGTATCGGCGCCATACAATCTGCCGCCCTGATCGGCGGCACCGGGGATTTGATGTTCACGCTGATTTTCCTGCTTTTTTTATGGCAGACCCGAAACCGGGAAACCGTCCTTGCAAAAGTGTAAAAAGGAAAAACAAACGCATGGATCTCATAAGGGAAAAGATACCCTGGATGGAAGCCGTCACCCATGGCCGGGTCGAGAAAATGGAAGAAATCGCCGGCGGCCAATCACGGCTCACATGGCGCATTGATGTCGCCTCTGATAAAGAAAAGAAAATGGCGTTGGTGTTGCGTGTGGATACGGGGAAAGGTCCGTTGAGCGGCTCTGAACTTTCCCTTTCCCGCGAAGCAGCCGTCTATGAATCCTTAAAGGGCGCCCACGTACGAATCCCCAAACTCATCGGGAAAACTGAATCAGGGGATGCCCTTCTCCTTGA
>CAYTSY010000143.1:5724-8266 GCA_964440555.1 uncultured Desulfobacteraceae bacterium | reverse complement strand
TAAATCAGGTATTGCCATCACCGAAATTAAAGAAAAGACTAAAATTGAAGGCAGGCAGTTAAGCAACGCGCTTTATAAATTGACCAAAAGAGGAATGATCAAAACCCAGGGGCGTGGCATTTACATTGCAATCCGGCAATAGTCGGGTTGCCCCTTCATTCATATCACCCTGAGTTGCCAAATTAGGTCCATTTCCCATCCTCGCGAGCCGGATGAGAAATGGACCCAATCCAATGAGACAATTCCCCTGACACAAAACAAATCCCTCCGGACAACCGCAGAAAGTGTAAATTCTCTTCCGGCGATTTTCGCACAACACAGAATCACCGGCGATGGTATGGAGAATACAATGCGTGCATTAAGAAAAGTAAAATATCTTCCCATAATCTATTGGTCTGCCTTTTTGCTTTTGGTGCAGTGGGGAGGATTCAATAATTTTATTCAAAGTGATTCGATACCGCGTAATTTTTCTTTTGCAGTCCATGCGTCTGCCGAACCATCACGCCTGAAAGCCAAATGGCCGCATGATGCCGGCGATCTTCCGCCTGACCCGGCGTTGACATATGGAACGCTTGAGAATGGATTCAGGTATGTATTGATGTCAAATCACGAGCCTAAAAACCGGGTCAGCGTTCATTTAAATGTGCGAGCCGGTTCCATGCACGAACAGGATCATGAACGCGGACTGGCCCATTTTTTGGAACATATGGTTTTTTGCGGTACAACCCATTTCAAACCAGGCGAACTGGTCGAATACTTTCAGAGTATCGGCATGCAATTCGGACCGGATGCAAATGGAAGAACAGGTTTTAACGAAACCCTATATGATATTGTTTTGCCTGAGGGCAGCCGTGAGTTCCTCGACAAAGCCCTGTTGGTCATGGCGGACTATGCGGGAGGCGCATTGTTGCTGCCGGAGGAAATCGACAGGGAACGAAAGGTGGTACTGGCGGAAATGAAAAACCGTGATTCCGCATCGTATCGGACGTTTGAATCCAAATTTAAATATGAATTTTCCGGTGCAAAAATTTCCGAAAGACTCCCCATCGGGAAAGAGAGCACCCTTAAAAAAGTCGACCGTCCTGCCTTAAAGACCTTTTATGACAAGTGGTACCGGCCGGATCGTATGATTTTGGTTATGGTGGGCGACTTTGACAAACAAACAGCCATAAATCTTATTAAAAGCCGGTTCGGCGATTTTCAATCCCGGGCGCCGAATCCGGCTGAACCGGATTTCGGTAGAATACGGCGCAAAGGGCTTTCGGCTTTTTATCACTTTGACCCTGAAGCGGGCAGTACAACGGTCGGCGTTGAGGCGATCATGCAGGGCAGTCCCGAGCCGGACTCTTTTGCGAGGCAGAAATGCCTTCTCATTGAGCAGTTAGCCAACCGAATCATTCAAGACCGGCTCAACGGGAACGTAGCGAAATCAAATTCCTTGCTTACTTCAGCTTCCATACAATCAGGATATTTTCTCAACCATATCCGGTATGCGGAAATAGTGGCGCAGTGTGCTCCAAATAACTGGGAAAATGCGCTTCGCGTAATCGAAAAATCCCTCCGGCAGGCCTTGGTTTACGGATTTACGAAAGATGAACTCGAAAGGGTAAAAACCGAGTTCCTGGCGGAACTTGACAATGCGGTCAAGAATGCCTCCACGAGAAACAGCAGCGACATCGCCGAAGGCATCATTTCCTGTTTAAACCAAAACCGGGTCTTTTTATCCCCCTTTCAGGACAAAGACCTGTTTTCTCCAGAGATCAGGAATTTGACCGTAAAGGATCTGCATGATGCCATGAAAGCCGCATGGCGCGCAGACGGCCGGATTGCGTTTATAACCGGAGGCGCACGGATTCCCAATGAGAAGGTTTCTCCGAAAGCAAAAATTATCCGTGCATATGAAAACAGCCTGTCCCAGGCAGTTTTTCCTCCGGAAGAAAAAAAACTCCTGCTGTTTCCTTATCTGAAAAATCCGGCAAAACAGGGAAAAGTTTTTTCTGAATCAACAGTTCCGGACCTTGGGATTGTTCAAATTGATTTTGAAAACCAGGTGCGCCTGAATCTGAAAAAGACGGATTTCAATGCCAATGAGGTTTTACTGCAGGTCTCTTTTGGATCGGGGAAATCTTCTGAGCCGGCAGACAAACCGGGACTTTCGGAGCTCAGCCAGGATGTGGTCAGCGAGAGCGGGCTTGGCCCCATGAATAAAGAAGATCTTCAAAAGGCCCTGGCCGGAAAACAAACAGAATCCGTCTTTAACATAAAAGAAGATGGTTTTTTAATTAACGCAAAAACCGTATCCGGCGAGGTCGAAGCGGCGTTTCAATTGCTCTTTGCGCATCTCACGGATCAGGCATTCAGAAAAGCGGCGTTTGATCTGGCGATGAAGCGATTTGACCAGCAATACGATGCCCTGAACCATTCCGTTGAAGGGTCCATGACGCTTTACGGCAAACGCTTTTTAGCAGGCGGTGATTCCCGGTTCGGCCTTCCCCCACAGGATGCATTTATATGCACCCCTGCTTCCATTGCGGCCCAGAGC
>CAYTSY010000143.1:343-5714 GCA_964440555.1 uncultured Desulfobacteraceae bacterium | reverse complement strand
GCATTTAAGCGGTTGTCGCTTAAAGACATTGAAGACTGGATCACGCCGTCTCTTAAAAATGATCCGCTTGAAGTCTCCGTGGTGGGCGACTTTGACATGGACGGCGTTATCCTTCTTGCATCTCGCTATCTGGGGAGCCTCCCGGAAAGACAGCGCAAAGAAAATGGCATGTCTCACCTGTCCCCCGGGTTTCCTTCCGGAAAGTCCCTGAAATTGACCGTGGATACCCATATTCCCAAGGCCCTGGTCGTGGTATCTTACCCGACCAGCGATATCTGGGATATAGATAGAACCAGGAGGCTCTCGGTATTGTCTGAAATTTTTTCGGAAAGAATGCGGATAAAGATCCGTGAAAAATTGGGAGAAACCTACTCTCCCTATGCCTACCATCATCCCAGCAGGGCGTATAAAGGATTCGGCGCATTGCACGCCCTTGTTGAAACAACCCCGTCCTCGGCCGGCCAGGTGACTTTGGAAATAAAAAAAATAGCCGATGAGTTGGCGCGGTCACCTATACCGGAGGAAGAACTGCAACTCGCCGTTCGCCCGCTGGTAACGGGCATCAGGGACTTGATCCGGAAGAATGACTACTGGTTGAATACGGTTATGTCCGGATCAAAAAAACATCCGGAACAACTGGCGTGGGGTCGATCGATCCTTGCCGGCTATTCTTCCGTCACCCGTGAAGAAGTTTCTGCTTTGGCCAGTCAGTACTTAAACAACCAAAAATCCGCTGTTGTGACTATTGTTTCAGATAATGCCGATGGAATCGGGAAGCCGGAATAGCCTATTCAGAGTCAATATCTTAAGGCGTGTTTGACTTTTTAAACAGATCCTCGGTCCTGGGAATAAACCGCTTGAACTTCCATTCCGGAATCTCGTAGACCCAATTTTGCATCAACTGGTCGGTGCGGCTAATCTGCGGTTTTAAATCCCGCCTGCTTTCTTTGCTTTCCAGCGCCGGCTTTTGCGGAGGCTGTACTTCCCGGGCTTGAATTTTAACATAGTATTTGGGCTTATTTTTGTCTTTTCCCTGACCGGGGATAACGGAGTAGATCGTATTGTTGTACAGCCGATACTCAAACAGAAAAGCGAAGTCAATTTTTGATTCCACGTCGCTATGGGCTTGACCTGCAACATCATCGATGGTTAACGGAGCGAGGGCTGTAAAGACATCATCGATTTTGGAGGGATCCAACGGCGGCGCTCCCGGCATGTCGTGCAAGACGGGTTGTTTTTCCTTCCCGGGGCGTTTGAGCGTATAGACGGCTTTTTGCTGAGTGAGCGGCAGGCAAACAACACTTTCAATATCCTGTTCCTTGATATCGGTTACATTTTTTTGAATCCAATCGGCATCTTTTTTACCGACATCATCAAATTTTTTATCCACGAGATAAATCTTTTTCCCCTGAACCGGCATGATATAATGACCGCCGGCGCCGGCCGTCATTTCGCGGGTTTTCCCCAGTATCACATCGGCAAGGACACTGCCGCCGGAGTCCTTGAGAATGACGCGGATCCCTTTTTGTCCGGGGTCGACTCCTGCCGTATCCGGCGAGTGCAGCCCCAGGCGGGATATGGCATCCGGCGCGGCTTCAAAACTCCGGCCGATCTTTGCTGTTTGGATATTGGATACAAGGCGGGTAATCAAAGAAAAGTCGGCCAGATAATCAAACCGGCTCTCAACGGCCCAAAGGGATTCTTTTTTCGCCAATTTTACGACGCTGTCAGGACCGGACACAACGATTTTGGAAATTTTTTCTATGGGGAGGGCGTGAAAAAGCGTCTGGTTCATTTGCCCATCCCGGGATTTTGCTCCGGTAAGTGAGAAATTAAAATAGACAACGCCGGCCAGAACACAAAAAGAAATTAAAAGAATGATAAACGTTTTTGCTTTCATACCCGCCTCCGCCTGGCCGCTGCATACCCGATCCCTGCGATGCTGACCAGTATGGGCATAAGAAAAATATTGATAAATTTTATGAAAACGCCCAGTTTTTCGATTTCCGATCTCAAATTTCGCCTCACCTCTTTAAGCTTTTTATTGATCCGGAGTTTTTCTTCCCGGAACTTTTTGATTTCTTCTTCCTGCTCGGGGCTGAAAACGAATTCCTGGGATGCGTCCTTTTGTTTTTCAAGGGATTTAAGTTTCTCATTGGCCTCCTCGAATTTTTTAGCCAGCTCCTGCTCCTGGGCCATCCAGCGCTCCTGGGCTTTTTTCTCAAGAGTGACGACCTTTTCAAACGGCCTTTCAAATTTGCCCCTTGAGCGTATGTTGATCAACTCCTCGTTTCCGGTCATCTGTTCGCAGGCATTGAGCAAAAAATTTAAATTGTCATTGTAGACCTGGGAAACCTCTTGACCCAAAAACGTCTGGTGCTCCACGTAATTGTTGTCATGAATCATATCCACATCCGCGATGACGATAATGCTTGAAGGCTTCACCCCCTTGGCCAGATGAGATTTCGGGGAACCCTCTCCGCCGCCTTTTTCCCCCGCGGCAGGTTGAGGTGGAGGGCCGTCCGGAAATGAGCTCTTAAACGTTCCCCTCAAGGCTGCGGCGATGTCGTAACGGATATTGGACGGCTTAAAGGCGCGTCTGAAATCCTCCGGTTTCTGTCTCACCTGAAACCGGTTGATGAGTTGGGATTTGGTAGAGGACCGGATCAGCGACGTATACTCTACGTCAGCGGTTTTTTGCTCCTCGATCACGCCGGCAATGGAAAACAACATGCTTTCCAATCTGGCGGTTACCGGATGATCCGGATTAAATGATTCCCGATCCATGGAAAGCCAGATCGGATTTTCAATCACCTGATTGTTTTTGTCCATAAACTGGGTTGCATGGCCGAAATCCACGAGGACTTTCTCACTGTCCATTTTGATGCCCCAGCTTTCAAACAAAGGGTCAATGGAAGAAAACTTTTCAAAATCCGGCCCTCCTGCCGACATGGCAAAAGGATCCACGAGCACAATCAGCCTCCCGCCGCCCAGGACATATTGATCTATGGCATACAGAAGCGGTGTACTTAAACTTTTAGGATAAACCAGAATAAGCAAATCAAGATCCGCTTCAAGCTTTTCGGAAGACATGCTCAGCTCCGCCACGTCATAATTTTTTTTCAACTCATCGACAAAGTACCAGGGCGGCGTCTCCGGCGGTTCACCCGGAACCGGGAACGGAGAAGGCGGATTTCCGAAAATCTGCGCGCCGCTTAACAGGCCGATCTTCGCTTTTTCAGGGGATTGAACCTTTGAAATGGCACGGGTGATGTCGTATTCCAGATGCTGCTCGCGGGTGGGATCCATAAATTCAATTGTTTCTTCCCGGTCGGCGGCAATCACCACGAGGCCGAAATAAATGGTATCCCCTGTCGGGAGTTCGATTCCCCGGATCCCGTACTGCTGAGCCCATTCTTCTTCCTCGGAATCCATTTTTGGGTTATAAATTTCCACCTTGATTTTTCCGTTGCCGATTTTTTCATATTCGCTGAGAAAATCGATCAGCCTGGGACCGAAATTTTTTATCTGCAGCGGCAGATCATCCACGCTTTTACTGTAAAACAGCTTGATGGTCACCTTTTCGTTTATGCCGGACAAAATAGTTTCCGAGGCTTCGGAAAGAGAGTACAATTTCTCTTGAGTGGCGTCCCAGCGGGCATTGAATTGGGAAAAAATGACGTTGACCAGAATGATGATCAAAAAGACCAGAAACAGGCCTCCAACTGAAAAAAGCGTTTTGCCGATATCTTTTTTCTTATCCGACATATCTTATAGCCTCCGTAAGCATGAACGCATGATTGACCGATGTCAGGATGTCCGTCGATTCTGGATGACGACTCCCGTTGTAAAAAGGAAAAAAACCATCACGGAGAGGTAATAGAGGATGTCCCGAAGGTCCAAAACACCTCTTGCAATGGCGTAGAAGTGGTCTAAAAAACTGAACGCTGAAACCAGGGTCACCAACCAGACAGGCGCCCATCCGTACAATATATCCAGTACCGGAGGGTATCCGGCCAAAATAAAAAAAAGGCACACCACAACGGAAAGAATAAAGCTGATCACCTGGCTTTTTGTCAAAGAAGAGGTCATGATCCCGACGCTTAAAAAGGCGCCGGCCAGCAAAAAACTCCCCACGTACGCAGACGCGGAAACGCCTAAATCCGGACCGCCCAGATAGAGCACCGTGATGATCATGGGGAATGTCAGAAACAGGCAGATTCCGATGAAACACCACGCTGCGAGAAATTTCCCCAATATGGCGTCCATCACCGTCACCGGCAGCGTCAGGACGAGTTCAATGGTTCCCAGTCGGCGATCCTCAGCCCAAAGCCTCATGGCGACGGCAGGAATCAGAAACATATACACCCAGGGATGCCAGTCGAAGAAACCTTTCAGATCTGCCTGGTTGTTTTCAAAGAACATGCCGATATTAAAAGTAAAAAAACCAATCAGCAACAGGAAGATGATGATAAAGACATAGGCAACCGGCGACCCGAAATAGCCGGACAGTTCCCTTTTAAATATCGCTTTTATATTTCTGGCTGATTCTTTTAGTCTCATAGTCCACCTTTATTATACATATCCGGAGATGTATGAAGACAACACCGCGCTACCGATGCCGCTTAAACCGTGATTTGGCGAAAGACCTCGTCCAGCCGGCCTTGTTCCACAAACAGCGACTCCAGTTGATAATTGTTTTCGCGCAGGGAGGCGATAATGCGGTCTGCGATGAGGACTTTCTTGTCTTTCGGGTAAATCCGGACACTGATCATTCCTTGACGCCTGTCCAGAATATCCGTGGACTTTACGCCTTCAATCCTGCCAAGGACGGATAAAAGCAATTTTTCATCAGCCCGGGATACTTTCAACGCCACAGCCCCGTATAGTGAGGATTTTGTTTTAAGATTATCCGGGGTGTCGTTCGCAACGATGCGTCCGCCGGAAATGATAATAATCCGGGTGCAGACCGCCTCCACCTCATCGAGAATATGTGTGGAAAGCAGCAGGGCCTTTTTTTCGCTCATTTCCCGCATCATGAGTCTCACCTCATGCTTTTGATTCGGATCGAGGCCGTCGGTCGGTTCGTCAAAAATAAGATATTCAGGGTCATGGAGAATGCTTTGTGCAAAGCAGACGCGCTGACGGTACCCCTTTGAAAGGGTATGAATGCCCTGGCGCCTGACTTTTGTCAAAAAACACCTCTCAATAGTTTCCTCAACCTTTTTTTTCCGGGCCGCGCCGGAAAATCCCCTGATTTCTGCACAAAAGTCCAGGTATGAGAAAACAGTCATGTCCGGATAGACCGGGGCGTTTTCCGGCAGATAGCCCATTTTCCCCCGCGCTGAAATGGAATCTTCGGTAATATCGC
>CAYTSY010000143.1:0-333 GCA_964440555.1 uncultured Desulfobacteraceae bacterium | reverse complement strand
TTCGCCGTGCCGCCTGATGGTGGAATAAAGCCGGTGATCATCCGCATGGTGGTTGATTTTCCAGCGCCGTTGGGCCCTAAAAAGCCCAGGATCTCTCCTTTTTCAACGGTAAAGGACACTGTGTCTACGGCTTTTATTTTACCGAAATTTTTGGATATTTTTTTTACCTCAATCATCTTGGACGCATTCTCCCTGTTTTATGGTGAATCCGGGGCCGGATGTAACGACGAGATAATTTAAATGCCTATCTGCTGATTGTCAAGATAAGGTTTATGCTTTAACCCAGGGTAACCGCATTTGTTTTTAGCCGTCTCAGAATTCATGATTTGTAGT
>CAYTSY010000142.1:2092-8432 GCA_964440555.1 uncultured Desulfobacteraceae bacterium | reverse complement strand
GACCGGTGATATCGTTGTATGCCTTTCTGGATAACTTGATCCCCTGCGCGGATATGTTTTCCAGCGCGGCCTTATATGCGGAACGGCCGGCATCACTGCCTGAAATAAGACCGGGTGGAAGTTCCCGGATGTGTTGATCCGCCTCTGCATATATCCAGTCCTCAAACAAGGCTTTCTCTTCACTGAATTTTGAATCAGGGCCAACGAACCAAAAAGTTCCAAAGATGTGGTTGTAAGTTCTCGTTTATTGAACGACTGAATTGCGTTGCAAATTTTTTCTTTCACCTCTGCGTCATTCATTACCCGCTCCTTTTAGAACTTCCCAGCGCCCGCCTTTATCCGGTCCGATGCGGCGAGCGAGACCTTTGTCTTTCAGTTTTTTCAGGCTATTTTCCACGGCAGTCGTGCTTATTCCTATTGTTTCGGATAACTCCTGAATGGTAACCTGTGAATTCCGGGAGATTTTTTCCAATATCAACCGCTCATTCTTATTGAGTTTTTCTCCCAACTTTTCTCCCAACCTTTCTCCCAACCTTAGTTTTTCTAAACTTTCTTGTGCAGTTTCTTGGGTAGTTTCTTGGGTAGTTTGTGTTTTAGCTATTATATCAACTGGTTTTTGGAAAATAGCCCTGACATAAACATCTTCAAGTTCAAAAATCACCTCCGGTGCACCGGCTTCGCGAAGGGCGATCCGTATTCGCTCAATACCAGTCCCCATTTTTTCGATATAATCAATTCTCTGAAAAAGGTTCGTGTCTCAAACAAAATCGGGCAAGACGGGCTGATGGATTATGTTTTGATGCACTGCCGGTAAATATTCATGGCCTGCAGCGTTGCCTCCTGGCCGGCATAGATGCAGCAGTAAAGAAGAACTTCGCGTATTTCACCGGGATCCAGACCGTTTTCCAGTGATCCTGAAATAAAACACCTCAAATGTTCTCCGCTTTTCAAGGCCGCGAATGCTGCAATCATGCAAAGATACCGGGTCCGTTCATCCAGAACATTTCGCGTCAGCAGCTTCCCATAAACCGTTGAAACGATAAAATCCCTGAAATCGTCAGGGTCCGGGCAAATCTGTGAAACCAGGTTTTCAAAGCCTGCAGCGCCCAGACGCATGCCGCCTTGCTCCCGTCCTGCGAGGACCCAATCCGTTTCCTGATACCCGGGGCGCATCGCCTGCGGCGGTTCAAGCGCAGTGCCCGTATCCTTGCAATGGGATTCAAGAATCCTCAGCCCGTCAAAGGATGCCGGCCACCCGCCGGGGATGGCGCAGAGCAGTAAAATCTCCCTGATTTCCGTTATGCGCCACCCGAGATTGGAGGCAACCCGCAAATGGGTTTTCAGATCATCGAGTCTGCCCAAAACGGTGAGCATGGCAACCGTGCACAATTCTCTTGTTTTGATATCGAGATGATCCTCCCTTCCGTATACGCGGTTAAATATCTGGTGAATCAATATTTCCCCGAATTCCGGGTCAATGGCATCCAAGGCCGTCTGCACAAAAGGAAGCAATTCTTTCATCATTTTTTCCGCCGCAGGCGTTTTCTTTTGATCATCCACAATAGCCTTCCCCCTTTTCTCTTTTTGGCAGTGTCCATCCGGAATAAAGATATCCATCCACAACTCAAACCTCAAAACTTAAAACTCAAAACCATATTTTTGCAGTTGACAGGTCATCCCCGTAACAGTATTGATTTTGATCCGGTCTTCACCGGGCCATGCAGCACCGTTAATGCGCCGGAGGCATTCCCGGGCTTTCGGCCAATCTTTGATATCATGAGGACGCTATGCATTCGCTTAAAGACATTATGCAATCCAAAAGTATCGCCGTTTTCGGCGCATCCCAAAATTTGGCCAAGCCCGGCGCCATGTTGATCGATGTTCTTCGGCAAACCGGATTTCAGGGCAATATCGCCGGCATCAACCCCCAGGGTGGAAACATTCACGGCATCCCGCTGTACCCGAATTTAAGCACGGTTCCCTTTGACGTGGACCTGGCGGTCATGATCATCCCTCCCAAAGCCGTGGTTGACGCCATCCGCGATTGCGCCGCAAGAGGGGTCAAAGGCGCAGTGATCTCATCCGAAGGGTTTTCGGAAGCAGGCGAAGACGGAAAACGCCACCAGCAAGCCATCGTGGATATCGTCAAACAAACCGGCATCCGGGTCATCGGCCCCAATACATTGGGACTTTTAAATACCGAAACCGGGCTCACCACATCCTATTTCGCGGACGCGGATGCGCTTTCCCCCGGAAGTATCGGGTTTGCCGCGCAATCCGGGATTTTTGTCGGCGCCTTTATGCGATATCTGAGTTCCTTCGGCCATCTGGGCATTTCAAAAGGCATGGGGCTGGGCAACAAGCTTGACATCAACGAGTGCGACGCCCTTGACTTTCTGGCCGACGATGCACAGACAAAGCTCATCGGCCTTTATCTGGAAGATATCCGCGACGGGAGAAAATTTTTGCAATCGGCCCGCAGCGCAGCGGCTAAAAAGCCGGTATTGCTCATCAAGGGCGGCCGGTCGGCAGCCGGGGCCAGGGCCACGGCATCGCATACGGCAAGCCTGGCCGGGGACGACCAGATCCTTAACGGCGCACTGGCCCAGGCCGGGGTGCTGCGCCTGGCCGGCATCGAAGAACTGCTTGCCGCGCTCATGGGCTTTACCTGGACGCCGCTGCCCAAAGGAAACAAAATCGCCATCGTCACCTACAGCGGGGCCCAATCCATCATGTGCATCGACCTGGCCGCGGAGCTGGGGCTGTCCCTGGCCCAATTCAGCGACAAAACCCGCGGCCTTTTGTCGGAAGTCATCTCCCGGGACTATAAATCCAACAATCCCATTGATATTTTTCCCGATATGATGGTTCACGGGTTTGAAAAAACCATGGCCGTGATTCTGGATGCCCTGCTCAAAGACGACGACGTTCATGCCGTAGTCTTCATTTCCTTTGCCTTGTACGGAAGTGAGATGTACCTGCCCATCGTGGACATGATTCATGAACGCGCAAACAAACCCGTGTTTTTTTCCCTGATGGGATCAAGACCCGAGGCTCGGGAAACCGGCGATTTCCTGCTGAAAAACAAGGTTCCGTATTATCTTTTCCCTGAAACCGGAATCCGGACCCTGGCCTATATGTGGCGGTACGCCGCCCGTATGGCCCCTATCGCGTCATAAGGTTCAGGCGCGCCAGCAGGAGTTTGGCTTCGCCGATGATGTCGTCGATCACTTCCCCGCAGGTTTTGATTTCATCGATCAGCCCCACGACCTGTCCGGCCGGCAGCATGCTGTATTCCGGGTCTCCCGTGATATAGGCCGCCTTTGTCCGCTGGCCCGTGACTTTGGTCAGAATCTCTTCCAGAGTAGCCCCTTTTGCCTCGATGGCCAGAACTTCTTCGGCCAGTTTGTTTCGAATGGTCCGCATGGGATTGAAGAGGCTTTTCATCAGCAGGGTGGTTTCCTCGGCTTTGGCCTCGACATACTTTTTCTTTACGTCCTCATGAATCGGGCATTCCTTTGTAACCAGGAACCGGCTCCCCAGAAGAACGCCTTCTGCGCCCATGGCCAACGCGCCTAAAAACCCTTTTCCGTCGGCAACGCCGCCTGCTGCAATCACCGGAATGCGGAGCCGTTTCACGGTCAGGGGCAGGGAAATGAACGAAGCCACATCCTGAAGACCGATGTGGCCGCCGGATCCGAATCCCAGCAGAGCCACGGCATCGACGCCGGCCTGCTCGGCTTTTTGGGCGTGATACGGCGACGTCATTTTATGTATGATTTTAACCCCGCCCTGCTTTAAAAGCGGAATCAGGGGCGCGGGGTTTCTGCCGGCGGTTTCAACGACCGTAACTTTTTCTTCACAAATCACATCGCAAAGGCGGTAGGTCCGCTCCTTTAAATCCCCCAGTTCGGGAATCATGGAAACATTTACGCCAAAGGGCTTATCCGTCAGATCCCGCATCTTTCGGAGTTCCTGCCGCAAGCCTTCCGGCGTCTCGAAACTTTCCGCCGTGATAAACCCCAGGCCCCCGGCATTGCAGACATGGGCGACAAATTCCGCATTGCTGATCCATTGCATCCCCCCCATGAGAATCGGGTGGCGGATGCCCAGCATTTCGGTAAGCCTGGTTGAAAATACCTGATCCATAATTTGACCTCCTGTTTTGCAAAGCGATTGAATTCCTTTATTACGCCATACAATAGCCGTTTGTTTGCGTAAAGGGAAAAGTGCCAAGAAGGCGCTCTATCTCAAATACATTTTCCACATGCTCCCAGGTTACATCCCCATACACTTTTTCTTGAAGTACCTCCGCCCGGCTATCAAAATTATGTCTTTCTCATGTTGCCCCGGGTAAATGATGCAAAAATGCCCAGAAACGTCAGTCCGAAAAATATATAAAGGATATATTTCATGCTTAACATGAGCTGGGGGAAAATGCGTTCGGTAATAGGAGATCGTCCCAACGTCCCCGCCAGCACAAGCGTCGCGATGCCCATGCTCAATAATTGGCCGATCACGCGCACCGTTCCGGCGGATCCCGAGGCGATGCCCAAAAATTTACGGTCAACGGAGCTCATTATGGCATTCATGTTGGGAGAAGAAAACATGGCAAACCCGAATCCCAATATCAGAAGAATCCCGATGATAAATGCCAGGCTTGTATCCGGGCGCAACGATGTTAAAATGATCAGCCCCAGAGACGTCAGAGACATGCCAAACGTAGCGATGATGCGGGGTTCGATTCTGTCGGAAATTTTTCCCGCCAAAGGGGAAAACAAGGCCATCATAAGGGGTTGAGCGATCAAAATCAAACCGGCTGCCTGCGGATCCAGAGCCTTGATGTATTGAAGGTAAAGGCTTAGTATAAAGGTTACGCCGAATGTTGCACTGTAGTGAATCAGGGCTGCGAGATTGGACAATGCGAATGCCTTGTTTTCAAGCAGGAGGCCGAGCTGAAAAACCGGACTCGGGGTTCTTTTTTCCCAGACAACAAAGGCTGTCAGTCCCAGGGCGCTTATCCCCAGCATGAGGATGCTTTTCATTTCAGGGAAAAAAGAAAGGCCCAGAATCAGAAAAATAAGTGTCAGACCGTAGATGACGCTCCCGAACATATCAAAGGGCTCGCCTTGCGCATCGGCCCACTCGCCTTTCAGTTTTGTGAAGATCAGACCCAATACCACGACGCTGAGCATAAACGTCACCACGAAAAGACTCCGCCACGAGAAATGCTTTGTCAGGATTCCGCCGATAAAGGGCCCGGATGAAAGTCCCACATAAACGGCGGAGACCGTTATGCCCAGCACCTTGCCCCGCTCCCGGGGCGGATATACCGAGGTCAGAATCGCCATGCTGGTTCCGAAAATCATGCCGCTGCCGATCCCTTGAAATATCCTGAAAACGATCAATGCATAGGCAGACCAGGCAAAAGCGGAGAAAAAGGAAGAAACCGTGAAACAGGCAAACCCCATGGCCATGATCTTTTTTCTGCCCCGGATATCGGCCAGGCGCCCCATGGGGACCAGGGAGACGCCGATGGCCAGGAGATAGGATGTGGCGATCCAGCTCAAGACCACTGCGTCCATATGAAAGGTTTTTTGTATGGCCGGCAGGGCCACATTGATGGAAGACCCCATGAAAGGGGTAACAAAGGAAGCGGCGGCCGCCACGATAAGCGCTGATTTTTTTGACGTCAAATGATTTTCCATCCGTGTCCTTTTCCTGTTGGCGATTCATCCGTCGGACGACTTTGAATCGATTTTTTTACCTATCCTAGCCTTGTCCTGAAATCAAACAGATTATCGGCATCCTTGACAAAGCAGGATAACCATTTTATTACCGGATATGTTTTTTCCTGTTGAAACCATCGTCATGGAAAGGCCGCATTTTTGAATTTTGCCGTCGACGTCAGGGGGGTGAGAAAAACCTTTACCTCGGGAGTGTTCCGGAAACGAAGAAAGGAAGCGCTCAAGGGGGTGGATCTCAGCGTCCCCGAAGGCGCTTTCTGGGGCATCCTGGGACCCAACGGCGCCGGCAAGACCACGCTGTTGTCCGTTTTATCCAACCGTCTCATACCGGAAAAAGGGGAGGTGCGGATTTTTGGAAAAGATATCCGCACCCGGTGGGCCTTTATCGGCAGCCGGATGAACTTATCCTCCGGACACGCCAATTTCTTCTGGAGCATGACCGTTCGGCAAAATCTCGATTATTACGCGAGACTCTACGGGCTGTCGAAAAAAAAACGCACCGATAAGATCGCGGAACTGCTGGGCCTGTTCGGCCTGGAGGATTTTGCCGGCGTCAAGTTTGATCAGTTGTCAACGGGGACAAAGCAGAAACT
>CAYTSY010000142.1:0-2065 GCA_964440555.1 uncultured Desulfobacteraceae bacterium | reverse complement strand
CCCTTTCCAAAGCCCTGTTAAACGAACCGGATCTGTTGCTTCTTGATGAACCCAGCGTGGGCCTGGACCCGGATGTGGCGCGGCGAATACGGGACTTTATTTTGCACCTCCACCGGGAAAAGAAGACGACCATCTTATTGACCACCCATAATATGAAGGAGGCGGAAATCCTCTGCGAACAGGTGGCCTTTATTCGGGAAGGAACCATCCGGGCCTGTGGAAAACCCGCAGACCTCAAACGTGAGCTTCGACTGGGAGACATGATCCTCATCGAATTTCACGGGGAATTGGAAACGTCCGCCCTGGACCGGATAACCGGCGTGTACGGCTTTGACGCAACCGATTCCACCTGCCGGATCCGGGTGGACGACCACCATCAGCGCCTGCCGCAGATTCTTGATTTTTTTATCCGTCAGAGGATCTTTATTCATGATCTCCGCATCGAGGAGTCCGATCTTGAAGATGTTTTTCTCGCGTTTGCAAAATGAACTGACCCGGACAGGCGCGTTTGTCTTTAAAAACTGGATCATGGCCAGGACCAATGTATTCACTCTTTTTGAGATCCTCTTCTGGCCCCTGGTCAGTTTTTTATCCGTGGGCTTTCTGACGCGGTTTGCGGGACTTGCAGATGAGATGAAAGCGTTTATCCTGGTCGGCGTGGTGTCGTTAAGCGCCGTTCAGGTCTGCCAGCTTGATGTCGCCTACGTGCTGCTTTACGATGTCTGGAGCAAGGCGATCAAGCATGGATTTATTGCGCCGGTCGGCATCCGCCATCTGTTTATCGGATCTCTGGTCATGGGCGTTATCCGGGGCGCCGCCGTCTTTTTTATCCTGATGGGGGCCAGTTACGTATTTTTCGATTTTGACTTTACGATTCCCGGGCTCATGCCGACGGTGTTGTTTCTTTCAGGCCTTTTTCTTTGCGCCGCCATGGTGGGAATCCTTGTTTGCATTCTGGTCCTCACCCTGGGCAACCGGGCCGAAGTCGCGGCCTGGTCTCTGGTCAGCCTGATGCTTTTGGTCTGCGGGATTTATTATCCGGTTTCAACGCTCCCGAAATGGGCGGCCATGGCGGCCGAAGCAATCCCCATGACCTATTTTCTGGAATATTTCCGGCACTTTTACGGTTTTACGCCCGTTTACTCCCATGTTCTTGCCAAAGGATATGCAATGGTTCTTTTGTATCTGGCAGTCGAATTGCTGATGATGAAAGCAGCGCTTCACAGGGCTAAAAAAACGGGGATGCTGTTACGGCTTTCCGAATAAGGGAAACGAATTTTCATCAATCAGCCCCCGGATGCATTCGACCATTTCATCTTTGGTCGATCCGGAACCAAATACCGCGGCCACGCCCATTTTTTTTAATTGGACCTCGTCTTTCGGGGTAATGACGGAGCCGCCCACAACGACCGGAATATCGGCCTTACAGGATTTAATCAACTCCAGAAGCTCGGGCATGAAATGAAGGTACTCCCACGAGTGGCAGGAGACGCCGATTGCGTCCACGCCTTCTTCGATGCCGGCGGCCACCAGTTTTTTGGGTGTATTGAACCGGCCCACATAGACCACTTCCATGCCCGCGTCCATGAGCATCCGGGATACGGTTATCGCGCCCACCTCGTGCTGGTCCATGCCCATTGTTCCGATCAGAATTCTAATTTTTTTCATGGCAGGACATCCCTTTCATATTATGGGCTCAATCAGCCCATGGGGATCATAAGGATAGTTATAGGCCATGCGCATGACGCCTGCAATTTCGCCGCAGGTGGCGCCTGCCGCCAGGGCATCCATGATGGGCCAGGCAAGGTTTTCGCCGGGGGTTCGGGCTTTGTCATGACATTTTTGAAGAATTTCTTTTACCTTGGACATATTCCTGTTCTTCTTGTATTCCACAACCGACCGGATATGGTCGCGAAAAGGTTCTATTTTGCCCCCCGAAACCTCTTTAAGCAGGGTGTCATCATTCGCCGGAATCCGGAAACAGTTCAACCCCACCTTGGACAGACGCTTTTCTTCCACTTCTTTTCCATACCGGTTCATCACGTTGTCAAAGAAATTTTTAAAC
>CAYTSY010000141.1:0-8551 GCA_964440555.1 uncultured Desulfobacteraceae bacterium | reverse complement strand
CCTACCAGCTCTCCGGCGGCCAGCAGCAGCGGGTGGCCCTCGCCCGCGCCCTGGCCATTGAACCCCAGGTCCTCCTGCTAGACGAACCCCTCTCGGCCCTCGACGCCAAGATTCGGGTTGAACTGCGCCAGGAAATCCGCCGCATTCAGCGGCAGTTGGGGATTACCACCATTTATGTCACACACGATCAGGAGGAGGCCATGTCCCTCTCGGATCGAGTGGTAGTGATGAGCCGGGGAGTGATGGAGCAGGTCGGTACTCCCTTTGAGATCTATAACTACCCCAGCACCCTGTTTGTGGCTTCGTTTGTCGGCACCCTCAACCAGTTGCAGTGCACGGTCGTGGACGCCCCGACCGGTCAGCTCTCCTATCATGGCCAGCCGATCACCACCGCCTCGCCCATCCAGCTCTCCAATGGCTCTGCGGCCACGGTCATGCTCCGGCCTGAGGAACTGCGTTTGGGGGCGGAAGGCGGCGAAAACCGGCTGACCGGCGCCATTGAGGTCGTGAATTTCCTCGGCTCGATCGTCAGAGTGACGGTCAACCTGGGTAGTTCTTCGATCACACTGGATATCTTCAACGAGCGCAAGCTGGAACTGCCTAAGGTTGGCCAGTCCTACACCCTGTCTTTCCCGCCGCATGCCTGTTGGGTGATGCCGCATAGCTAATAGGTCTGTCGGGACAGTAGGCCAGCATCCCTATGCCAGCCGCCTGGAACGGCATGGGGATGCCGTTCTACGGGGTTTCCCGACAAGCTAATTGGGCCAAAATTACAATTTTATGAAAAGAGGATATAATCACTGGGCACTCGCCTGCCGGGAGGATGCCCATGGATCAATATCTCGGGAAATTTCTGGAAATATTGGCTGCCCAGAAGGGATATTCTGAAAACACAATTGCGGCTTACCGCAACGATATCGGTCAGTTTTCAAAATTTGTCCGCGACCGGCGGGGCTCCCTGACGGAGCCAGGGGAGGTGACCCCGGAGCTGGTTGAGGCTTATGTCGAACATTTGCAGCATGGGCCGGACGAATATGCCCCTTCCACGGTAGCCCGCAAAATCGCGGCGGTCAAATCCTTTTTCCACTTCCTCGCCGAGCGGAAGATCATCTCTGCCGACCCGGCCGCCAAACTCAATTCCCCGAAAGTTAAAAAGCATACGCCCAGGACCCTTTCGCAAGTAGAAATGGAGAGGCTGTTGGCCGCGCCGGGGCGCGCCGGTGGTCCCAAGGGGATGCGTGATCGCGCCCTGCTGGAATTGTTATGTGCAACCGGCATGCGCGTCACCGAGGTGGTCAACTTGCAGCTCGAGGACGTGGATTGGGAGCAGAGCATCGTCATATGCCGAAGCAAAGGGGAGCGGCAGCGAAGAATTCCGCTTGGCCCGGCATTGGAGCCGCTTCGGGAGTACGTCCAAAATGGACGCGCGGCGCTCGCCAAATCGGACTCGCCGGCCGTGCTTTTTCTCAACCATCGGGGACAGAAACTCACGCGCCAGGGGGTCTGGCTGATCCTCAAAGAAGCGGCCGAGGCCGCCGGCGTGGGGGTGGATGTGACTCCCCACACCTTGCGGCATTCCTTTGCCAAATACCTGGTAGGCTCCGGCGAAGACCTGCGCCGGGTGCAGGAATTGCTGGGCCACGCCAACCTCTCGACGACGCAGGTCTATCGGCAGACTCACTCAGCCAGCCAGACCGAAAGCTGAATGGAACCATGACCGAGTATTTCATACGGGCCCAATGGGAAGAAGCTGCCGCCGCGGTGAAAGCCCAAACGCGGTACGCGCCCACCGTGGGCCTGATCTTAGGCTCGGGCCTCGGACCTCTCGCCGACGCGGTGCTGGAAGCTGATATCATTCCGGCTGAGAGCATTCCCCACTGGCCACGCTCCACCGTGGAGGGACATGTGGGGCGTCTGGTGGTCGGCCGGCTGGAAGGCCAGACCATCCTGGTGCAGCAGGGGAGGGCGCATTACTACGAGGGCCACAGTCTGCAGCAGGCCACGCTGCCTATCCGCGTGATGCAATTGCTTGGCATACAGACCCTGATCGTCACCAATGCCGCCGGGGCGATTAACCCCGCCTTTCGCCCTGGCGATTTGATGCTGATCACCGATCACATCAACCTGATGGGCATGGCCGGCCTCTCGCCCCTGCGCGGGCCGAACGACGCCTCGCTGGGCGTGCGTTTCCCCGACATGAGCCGCGCTTACGACCGTGAATTGCGGGCGCTGACACTGGCGGTGGCTGCAGAAGCCCGCGTCCCCCTGCATCAAGGGGTATACATCTGCCTCGGCGGCCCCTCCTTTGAAACCCCGGCCGATTTGCGGTTTCTGCGCCTCATTGGGGCGGATGCCGTGGGGATGTCCACCGTTCCAGAAGTGACCGTTGCCCGCCATGGCGGCTTGCGCGTGCTGGGCCTCTCCGGCATCAGCAACGCGGCGAATCTGGATGGGGACACGATCACCACGCATGAGGAGGTGCTGGCCGCCGGCCAGGCGCTTGTCCCCAAGCTTATTACGCTTTTGCGCGGCGTTCTGCGCCGCCTGTAGGCCCTCTGCCCGCGTGCATGATCGAGGCTGTTTTCCTGATTGCCAGGTATCAACTCTGGATTTATGCGCTCCTCGGCCTGGTCAGCCTGGTCTACGTGCGCGCTTTGGGGCAGGCGCGCCATGTCTTGAGCCAGACGCCTTTTGGCCTGGAGAGGGAAGCGGCTTTCCAGAAGCGGAACGGCGCTCTGGCCATGCTGTTCATTCTGGCCGCGCTCGTCTTTTCGGTCTTTATCATCAGCCGGTATATCACTCCCGGCCTCAGGCTGACTGGCCCGACGCCCGCGCCTGGCGCCGGCTCTATCCCTGCGCCTTCGCCGACCCCGATCGGCGCGGACAAGGCCGGCGGGCCGCTGGCGATCGACTCGAGCGGGTGCCGCAACTCGAATGCCACGTTGACCGAGCCGCAGCCCAAGACGCGCATTTCGGGTTCGTTTGCAGTGCGCGGTACGGCGAACATCGAGAATTTTGCCTTTTACACCCTCGATATTAGCGGCGAGAAAACCAACGGCGTGTGGGTGCCGCTGCATGTCGGCAGTCAACCCGTGAGTAATGGTGATTTGGGCACACTCGACTCCAGCGCCTACGACTCGGGCGAGTATGCTTTGCGCCTCGTGGTCAAGGACAGCGCCGGAAACTTCCCGCCCCCCTGCGTCGTCCCGGTGACGATCGTCGCGATTGGGGGTGAGGCGACGCCGCCGTGAATTGAGCATTGTGCATTTGCACGCCTCTAGCTCATTTGGGTTAAAATCACCTTATGGCTCAAGTCCAAGTTCGTCCCGCCATCAGCGCCGATCTCCCCCAGCTCACGGCGCTCGACCATGGCTACAGCACCGACTACGTCTGGCAGATGGATGCGCGCGATGAGTCCGAGCAGATCGCGATCACCTTTCGCCCCGTGCGTCTGCCGCGCCCCATGCGCGTGGCCTTTCCGCACGACCCGCAGCGCCTGAGCGAGTCCTGGAACCGCCGCGTGTGCTTTCTGGTGGCCGAGGAAAACGGACATTTCAAGGGATATATCAACCTGACTCTGGCCGCGTCTCCCGAAGTGGGTTGGATTGCCGATTTTGGCGTCGAGCGGCGCTTCCGGCGGAATGGGGTAGGGAGCGTGCTGCTGGCGGCCGCCGCCCAGTGGGCCCGGCAGAACCGTTTAAAGCGTTTGATTCTTGAAACTCAATCGAAGAACTATCCGGCGATCTGTTTCGCGCAGAAACACGGGCTGGCCTTTTGCGGTTACAATGACCGCTACTATTCCAATCAAGATGTGGCGCTGTTCTTCGGCATGATTTTGAAGTAAGGACAGGGTCGGCCGGCGCGCGCCTCGGTTTCTCTCATGTTCCTCGTCAATATTCTCTCCACCGCCAATCAAATCCTCACGGCGGCGCTGGCCGTCACCGCGTTCTCCCTCCTGCTGTACGCCCTGACTTTCAATCTGCGTGATCGGGTGGCGCGCTCTTTTGCGGCGCTGCTGGCCTTTGTCACCGGCGTCTATTTCTGCGATGTGGTGGTCAGCACGCTCAGCGCCCCGGCGCAGGCCGAGGCCTGGCTGCGGGCGCAGTGGATTGGCATCGCCTTTATCCCGGTGGCCTACCTGCATTTCTCCGACGCGCTGCTGGCGACGACCGGCCAGCCCTCCCGCGGCCGGCGGCGGTTGTCCATTCGCATCCTGTACGTCACGAGCGGCGTCTTCCTCATCGCGGCGGCTTTCACCGATATTCTCGTCTACGAGGGCGTGATCGAATCCGGCGCAGCGCACCTGCGCGCCGGGCCCTTGTTCGCGGTATTCCTCACCTATTTTGCCGGCAGCCTGACCTGGGCGGCGTGGAATTTTCTGCGCGCCTATCGCCGGTGCCAGACCTCCACCACACGCCGCCGCATGGTTTACCTGATGACGTCCGCGGCCGCGCCTGCGCTCGGCGCCTTTCCCTTCCTCCTCGTCGCCGGGCGGACCGCCGCGTTGCACCCCCTTATATTCTGGACGCTCGCCCTGGCGACCAATCTCACTGTCACCGGCCTATTGGTGGTCATGGCTTACACGGTCGCCTATTTCGGCGTCACTCAGCCGGATCGCATCATCAAGGCCCGGCTGTTTCAATGGCTGCTGCGCGGGCCGGTGGTCGCTTCCACGGTGCTCGCGGTGTATGTGATCGTCAATCGCTTGGGCGCGCGCTTCGCTTTCTATGATCCTCGCGCCCTGCCGTTCTTCATCGTCGGTATGCTGCTGCTGCTCCAGTTCTTCATCACGCTCGTCCGGCTGCCCATTGAGCGCGCGCTTTTCTACGGCGCGGACCGAGGCGAACTGCGCCGGCTGCAGCTCCTGGAGGAGCGCCTGCTCACCTCGGGTGACCTGCGCCAGTTTCTGGAATCGGCCCTCGCCGGCTTGTGCGATGCGCTGCGCACCCCTTCGGCTTTTATCGCCGCTTTTAATGACGAGGGCAAACTGGACTATGAAGTGAGTCTCGGGCCGGACGCTCCCCTGCACTCTGAGGCCGACCTGCCGCCCTTCACGGCCTTGCGTGTGGCCCTGGTCGGGGTGGCGCATCCGAATGGCGGCGCCCACTTGGTCAAGCCCCTCACGGGTGGCCTCTTCCAGTGGGGTGAATACTGGATCATGCCGCTGCGCAGTCAGTCTTCCGATGAGCCGGTGGGTTTGCTGGGTCTGCGCGCCCGCCTGGAACCGGCCCAACTGAGCCTGGACGAGGTCGCCACCCTCAACCTGCTCGCCGCCCGGGCGGCCTCCGCGCTCGAAGACCGCCGGTTGCAACAGGACGTGTTTCATGCCCTGGATCGGTTGCTCCCGCAAATCGAAGCCCTCCAGCGCCTGCGCGCTTCGACGGCCTACTCAGGCACGCAAACTCTCACCGCCGATGGTTTACTTTCCAGTCCCGACCTGGCCCAGATCGTCAAAGAAGCGCTCACACATTACTGGGGTGGCCCCAAGCTGACCAACAGTCCCCTGCTGCACCTGCGGGTGGTGGAGCAGACTCTGCGCGAGCATGAGGGCAACCCGGCCAACGCGCTCCGCGCCGTGCTGCAACGGGCCATCGAACGCATCAAGCCGGAAGGCCAACGCAAATTTACCGGCGAATGGCTCTTGTATAACATTCTCGAGATGAAATTCCTGCAGGGCCGGCAGGTGCGCCATGTCGCGCTGCGATTAGCGGTGAGCGAAGCGGACCTGTACCGCAAGCAGCGGATCGCGCTCGAGGAGGTCGCCTCCGCCATCCGTGAGATGGAGCGCGAGGCCGCCGAACGGGCCACGGATTACGAAATTGCCGGCTGAGGCCGTTTGCACTTTAGCGCAATTGGAGTATTCTAGTGTTTGTCCGAAAACTGGCGGGATAGAGGCCGCCTCTGCCGGATTTTCGGACACAAACTGTCCTGATAGACTTTGCAAATAATAGTCCGCTGGAATCGAGCCTTCAGGCGGTTCCCCCGGCTAAAGCCTCGAATCCGGTGGTACGAGTTCTGGTGGATGGCTCTATCAGCCTCCGGGTGTGTGTGTTGCAGAAAGAACTTACAGAGAGGGTAACAGCATGGTACGAGATTCACAGGCTGAGGCAGGCGGGCCGCCGCCCCTAGACGAGAGCTGGTGGGCGGCGGTGTTACAAGATGAGGTCTATCGGCAGGGGGGCGGCTACACTCCCAGGCACGGCAACGGGCCAGGCCCTGCTCTGGGGGCCGCCGACCCCGCCGATTGGGAGACAGCGCGCGGCCTCTACGAAGCCGACGAAACGATTGAGCTGGAGGCCGTCGGCTGCAATCGTGGCGGCCTGATCGTCGGCTTGAGTTCGCTGCGCGGGTTTGTCCCCGCTTCCCACCTCGTGGATTTCCCTGTGCAAACCCCGGAGGAGGAGCGCAAAGCGGCCCTCGCCCGGAAGGTGGGCCAGCGCCTGCGCCTCAAGGTGATTGAGTATGATCCGGCCAAGGGCCGCATCGTCTTTTCCGAACGCGCGGCGCAGGCCGGCCCGGGTTCCCGCCAGCAAGTCCTGCAGAAACTCCGCCCCGGCGATGTGGTCGGCGGGGTGGTCACCAACGTGTGCGATTTCGGCGCCTTTGTGGACCTGGGCGGACTGGAGGGCCTGATCCACGTTTCGGAGGTATCGTGGAACCGGGTGGCGCACCCGCGCGACGTGCTCTGCTGCAATGAGCAGGTCAAGGTGTCGGTCATCTCGGTAGACCGCGAGCAGGCGCGGGTGGCGCTCAGCCTCAAGCGGCTGCGCCCTGATCCGTGGACTACCGTCGAACAGCGTTATACCGTCGGCCAGTTGGTCGAAGGCACGGTCACCAACGTCGTCAATTTTGGGGCTTTCGTCTGCCTGGAGGACGGGCTGGAGGGCCTGATCCACGTCTCGGAGCTGGCGGATGGCAATTTCCTCCATCCCCGCAGTGTGGTGCGCGAGGGCGAACGGGTGCGGGCGCGCATCGTGAGCGTTGACGGCGCCGGCCGCCGCCTGGGCCTCAGCCTGCGGCGTGTGGACATGGTTTAGAATTAGAATTGACCAGCAGGGGCGACCATGCGAGGCAGGCCGAAGCGGGGCCGGTGGCACCCCATTCGGCCTGTTGCATTTTACCAGTAGTGATATGATGACGCGGAAGGCTTTTGAAAATGTCGTACGGCATTTTGGATAATTGACGGACGGCGAATGCAGATAGTCCCTGGCATAGGAGGTAGTCGTGTTGAAGCAATTCAAGATCATCGTTGAGAAATACCCCGATGGCTATGTCGCCTATCCGCTGGGCCTAAAGGGGGTGGTGGTGGGTGAAGGCGACACGTATGAAGAAGCGCTGGCTGATGTGAAGTCAGCGATCGCGTTTCACATTGAGACTTTCGGACGGGAAGTTCTGGAAATTGACCCACCCGTCTTGGAAGCCTTCATCGCTGAAACCGGGGTCGCAGTTTAATGCCCAGATTTCCGGTAGATGCGACCAAGGCAAAAGTCATCAAGGCTTTCGAAAGTCTGGGCTTTCGTCTGGTACGAGAAGGCAACCATATCGCGATGGAGAGAAAAAATCCTGACGGGACTCGAACACCTCTCACTATGCCCAATCACCGGACGCTAAAGAGCTCCACGTTGCGAACCATTCTCACCCAGGCCGGTATATCGAGAGACGACTTTCTCGAGGCTTATGAGAAGGCATAAGCGAGGCGGGCTGGTGGCACTCCTCGGCCTGTTTTGTTTTGCCACAGGCGTTGTGATTCTGATACCAGTGAGCGACTTGTCGAGATGTGCTTCACCGATTCGGAAAGGATGGCTATAGCTACGGTGGAGGCAAAGCGTAAGATAGTGCTCATGGGTCATTCAGGTGCTGGAAAATCTGCGTGCCTGCAAAGAATAGTAAGCCATCCTAAATTAGCTGAGATGGATAATGGGCTAGGCACAAATCAACCGCCATCCCTGCGAATAGCTTTCGATTGGATGGTCACTAACCCAGAGACTGTCGTTGTGATCGGTGTTCATCGGCAACTGCTTATTGAAATGGTGGAAGCCAAAGAACACGGAAGTAGTGAGGGTTTTCTACGCCTGTTCCTTGTTTACCTATTCAAGCGGAAGCATAGCCTTGAGAGTTACCTTCAAAGAGATGTGCAAAATGGTCGTCGTCCTATAAGTAATCTGTTTGACACGTTGAATTCGTATGAGGAAATTGATGCCCTCTTTAGGAAACTGGCAGATCGTATCATAGACACCTCAGACATGGAACTTTAAGAAACATCGAGCTTCTTTGTGAGAAATGTAATAGAAGCAAGGGTGCCAATGTTAGTTAACCAGCGTCTCGCTGGAACTGACGCACTGCGCTCGCACGTGGCGCGGTGAGGAAGCCAGTGGCGTAAAGTGATCTTGGTGATGAGCCGAAAACACAGAAGTCACAAACTCGCACAATCGCGTCCTCAGCCCGAACGCCGCTATGGGCGCGACGCGGACGGCACTCCGCCGCGCAAGCACATCCCCGAGCCTAACCCGGCTGCGGTGAGGATGTGGGTGTTGGTCAGGCGGCTGCAGAA
>CAYTSY010000140.1:0-8663 GCA_964440555.1 uncultured Desulfobacteraceae bacterium | reverse complement strand
TGATGACGGGATCGTACCCGTTCCACAGGGCGTATTCGATAATCTTGGCGCAATTGGCCGTGGCCGATGCCATGCGCATGGGCTGGGTGCCGTGTTTGGTGGTGGGGCAGGGCGACATGCAGGCCTGGTGAACCCATGTCCGGGCCTCTTCAATCGGGTGCCGGTGCCAGTGCATGGCGTTGGCGATGAGAATCGGATCGTTTCGCATGGCCGGGTACCCAAGACCGTGTCGGATGCATTCAAAAATCTCCCGCATCACCTCATCTTTGACCTTGGGATGCCACCTGAAGGCGAATGTCGGATTCGGCGTTCTTACCAGCCGGGCCGCCTGCATCAGGGCAATGGTCATGTCGTTGCAGGCATCGTCGCCGTGCTGATCAACGCCTCCCAGGGTCCAGACCCAGGTGCCGGCGATTCCCTGCAATCCTTCCCGGACCCACTTGCCCATGGCCAGAACCACGGGCATGTCGTATGCCCGGATGAGGAATTCACCGATCAGGTCAATGGCCTCGTCTTTGGTGATGTTTTTTTCAATAGTGACGTCTTTGTCGTAATAGGGGCCGTGGTAATAATCCGGACGGGCCGGCCAGGCGCCTTCCCCTTGTTCTTTTCTGGCCATCACCTGGATGAAATGGTCGTATTGCAGGGATTCCTGGAGATTTCTCGGGGGTTTGGCCGGGACCCGCTCGCAGGTCTGGCAAACGCGGAGAAGCTCTTCTTTTCGTTTGGGATTGGTTTCAAAATTTTCCGCGATGATTTTGGCCAGCCGGGCATATCGCTTCGCCAGCATGATGCCGGCTTCAAGCGCGATTTTCATGGCTTCCCAGTTGATGATTTTGTCATACAGGGGGAGAATGTCCGGACCGGATACACCCTGGGTTTTTTCTTCCGCTTCTTCGATATTTTTTTCGATTTCTTCGATGATGTCTTCAAACGCCCGTTCACCGGTCATGAAGTACTCGTAATTCTTTCCGGAATAACCGCCGATCAGGCTGCCCCAGGCAATAGCGCCGGACTGGAACTTGGCGATGTCTTCAGGGTCGGCCATGCTGATCAGCTTGTCCATGGCGTCGCCTTCTTCATCCCAGAACTGGCCGACCTCATGAACTTTTTTCAATGATTCCGCCAAAGGCTCCGGAAGAATTTCAGGGTAGTTGTAGACTGCGGCATTGGCCATCCCGCCGCCGCCGTCCCAGGCTTCCGTGGAAGGTGTGGGGGTTTTGGATCCGACAAGCTGGGAATGTTCCACGATGTAAATGGGGTCGGTTTCCCACATGGCCGCATGAATTTTGGCGGTTCGAATCGGCAGCGGTTCTTTTTTGAATTGTTTATAAAATTGGATCCGCCGGAATGCCGGCTCCAGATCCAGCTTGATGGGGGAAATCGGCGCACCGCCGGTGGATCCTTTGCGCCATACGGCCTTGCGCAAATAGTCCAGCCGTTTGGAACGTCTTTTTTCCGCGGCCCACCACCACTGTTGCTTGTTTTCAAATTCCGCAATATCTGTTTGCAATGCAGGTTCTGCCATTTTTGCCTCCCTTTATGAAAAAAAATCGGTTGCGCGATCCGGATGTGGAAATGAGATGTTATTGTTTTTTTTGGAATGACTCGCATTTGCCGGCGTCATTATCTGCCGGCATCACTCTGGCCGAGTAGTACGTCTGTCTGGCATCTACGCATTTCTGGACGCAATCTCCTTTTTCCGGCTGTTCTTCGATCGGAAAAAACGATTGGCATTCATTGCATATCGGCATCTAAATCACCTCCTTTTTTTTGTTGACGGGAAATTGTTTTTTGTCTTGAGAAAAATCATCCTCCACAAAGAAAAGAGCGCAACGGGAGATGGTGATGCCCGCTGAAGTCCACAAAAGGAGAAGTGTTGCGCCGGTTTTATCTTTTAAATTGGAGCCGAAAGACGTTTAACTGAGCTGTAATCCGTTAAGCATGAAGTCCGCCATCTGTCCGGCGAGCTTTTCCGTATCAAACTCTTTTTGCATCAGCATGAAGTAAAACGCGCTGCGCTCGAAAACGCCGAAAAGAAATACGGACAAGGCCTCCGCGTCCTCTGCGCGATAGTGATCCGGTGTGATATCGCGTTTCATGTAATCCTGTACCAGTTGAACAAAGTTGGTAAAAAATTTCTGTACAAGCTCCTTGAATAAACCATCATGGCCGGGGCCTTCGCGAAACAGGAGTTCCGACACATGGACGTTATGCCTGTAAATCTCCAACAGTTTTTTTAGAAATACATGGATGTTGCGCTTCACTTCGATATCGTCATCTCCGCCGAACAGGATATTCGTTTCCTTGAACACTTTAACGAATCGGTTCATATGCGTAATGCAGATATCTTTAAAAATTTCTTCCTTGGATTTGAAATACAGATAAAAGGTTCCCTGGGCAACCCCGGCTTCAGCGACAATGTCGGCAATTCGCGTCTTTTGAAATCCTTTTTCATGAAAAATGCGAACCGCAGCGTCAATCAACTGATCTTTTCGGGCTGATGCAACAGGTATAAGGGGTGCTCTGACTGACATGTCAGTCATATAACAAAAACCGTTTTAGAATGTCAAGCATTTTTTGAAGAATCGTGAATCGTAAATTGTGAATCGTGAATCGTAAACGGTGATTGGGATTTGTAGGGGCAGACCCCCGTGTCTGCCCTTGCCCTAATTGTCTGCCCATTCCCCGGTCAGCCCCTGTTTTCACGGGAAAGATAAATAATCAGATTACGGCGCGATCAAACGCGAGCCCATGCAAACATAGTCTTCTTCTCTGTTTTTTTTCTGAACAACGCGGTCGATTCTGACCGGGACAATCCGGTTTTTCAGGTCATCCGAACCGTTGACCCATACGGGGACGTAGTTTGAGGTGATGCCTTTCAGTGTCCCGGAAATTACCGGGCGTTCATCCTCGATGAGCGCTTCGATGGTTTTTCCGATCAGGCTTTCGTAAAACAGCCTTTTTTTCAAGCTTCCAAGACGTCTGATTTTCTGAAGCCGCTCTTTGACCGTCCCAGGCGGCAATTGATCCGGAAAACGTTCAGCAGGCGTACCTTTTCGCGGTGAAAAAGGAAAGGCGTGCAGATAGGTCACCGGCAGTTCCCCGATCAGGTCAAACGTGTTTTGAAAGGCGTCTTCGGTTTCTCCGGGAAATCCCACCAGAATGTCCACTCCGATGCCGCAGTCCGGTATTTTTTCTGCGATGTGGAAAACCCGCTGCCTGAAGTCATTGCGGGTATAGGGCCGGTTCATTTTTTTCAGGATCCGGTCGTCTCCACTTTGCAGGGGGATGTGAAAATGGCTGCATATCCTCCCGGAATTCCGGGCAAGTCCGATGATGTCTTCAGAGAGTTCGCGCGGCGCAATTGAACTGAGGCGGATCCGGGGGATCCGGGTTTTTTCCACTATCCGGTTGAGCAGTTCATACAGGCTGGTTTTTGGGGAAAGGTCTGCACCGTAAACTCCCAGGTGAATCCCGGTGAGAACGATTTCATGATACCCGGACCGGTATATGTTGCGGATTTTTTCGAGAACGGTTTCAACGCCAAGGCTTCGGCTTCGTCCCCTGGCATAGGGCACGATACAGTAAGTGCAAAATGCGTTGCAGCCATCCTGAATTTTTACAAAGGGCCGGGTCCGGGTCCCTGAAACAGACAAACTTTCGGGATAAAACAGAGCCGTTTCCCGGATATCATGAATTTTTGTCCGGTGATTTTCCAGACATGAGTCCGGGGTACAGGAAAATGCGGTTTGAACGATTTCCGGTATGGTATGCTTGTCGGATTGGCCGATGATGAAGTGGACGCCCCTGATTTTTTCAATCTCATCGGGCTGGGTCTGAGCATAACATCCGGTAACGGCGATGCACGCGCCCGGGTTGGCTCGAATGGACTGACGGATGGCTTGCCTGGACTGCATGGCGGCCTTACCGGTAACGGCACAGGTATTGACGACAATCAGGTCCGCGCACTCATCCTGTGTGCAATAAACCCATCCTTTTTCCATAAGGTCGGCCATCAGCGATTCGGATTCAACCTGGTTGACCTTGCATCCCAGGGTTTTAATCAAAAAGCGGCCGGTTTTATTTTCCGCTTTCAATCCAGCCTCCGCCCAGCACTTCATGGTCTTTGTAAAATACCGCACCCTGGCCCGGCGTTACGGCGGTCTGCGGATCATTAAACCGGATAAAGGCGCTGTTATTGCCGGCAGGCGTTAAAATAGATTTGGCTGCCCGGTGCCGGTACCGGACCTGCGTATCCACACAGATGGCGGATTCGGGAGGCGAGCAGATCCAGTTGATGCCGGCGACCCGGCATCCCGAAGACAGTAAATCCTGTTCAAACCCGACAACGAGCCGGTTTTCTCCCGGGTCGATTCGAACCACATAGTAGGGGGCTTTGGCCGGCAGATTGATTCCCCGGCGCTGGCCGACCGTGAACAGATGCAGCCCCGAATGGCAGCCCAGTTCATTTCCGTGAACATCGACAATCAGTCCGGGCGTTGCTTTAAATCCCTCCTGCCGGGCCAGGAAATCGCCGTATGACTGATCCCTGATAAAACAGATGTCCTGACTTTCGGATTCAACCACCGGATGCAGATTCTCTTTTTCAGCCAATGCCAGAACATCTGTTTTCCGCATCCCACCTAAGGGAAAACAAGCCCGGGATAATTGATGCTGATTGAGGAAAGTCAGAAAATAGGATTGATCCTTAACCGGGTCATCTCCCCTGGACAGATGAAACAGGCCGTCTTTGCCTATGGTATTTTTAGCGTAATGGCCGGTGGCCAGGCGTTTTGCGCCGAGTTTTTCCGCCAGTTTCAGCAAAACATCAAATTTTATGGATACATTGCAGACCAAACAGGGGTTGGGGGTTTTCCCGGACAGGTATTCCCGGGTAAAATAATGGATTATGGTTTCCTTAAATTCCTTTCGGATGTCGGCTATTTCGATGGGGATATCCAGTTGGTCTGCCGCCGCCGCCATTTTTTCTTTTCCAAAGGCCAAAAGATCGCCCGTTGTTTCAGGCTTTGCTTCTTCTCCGAAGATTGAGAGGCCGGACTCAAACCCGGTGAGAAAATGAATTCCGATCAGCGGATGCCCCTGTTGCTTCAGGAGATAGGCGCAAACCAGGGAATCAACACCTCCACTCAAGGCGATGGCAATGGTTTCTTTCATTTAAAAGAAGGCTTGGATGCTGGGCGTGGTTTTCATGGCGCGGGTGGGACAGGCGGAAATGCACAGTTCGCAGAGGCTGCATTTTTGCTGATCAAATTCAACGGTCATTTCAGGCCGTTTGATGTAAAGTGCGTCGGTGGGGCAGACAGCGGTGCAAAAACCGCAGTGGGTGCATTTTCTATCCACCCGCCGGACGTCCTGGGAAGCTTTTTTAACGCTGATGCCCTGGTCTTCCAGATACTGTACGCCGTCCTTGAATTGTTTCCGGGTACCCGACAGTTCCATGACCATCAACCCTTCTTCCCGGGGGAAAATGGTTGCATTGAGAATATTAAAAGTCAGATCGAATTTTTTGGCAAGGTCGCACACGACTGGTTTTTGAACCTCGGTCCGGGGGAACCGAAGGATGAGAATCCTGGAATACATGACTGCTGATCGCACTCCTTTTTATTTAATGGTTAGCGGCAGTTTAAAGGGAATAGAAAGTCTTGTCAACAGATTAAAAGCCCGCCTGACGCACATGTTTTTTTACGTCGGGCGGGCTTCTAATCAATTTTTTGGGCCCCCGTTATCAGAGCAATTCCGCTTTTGGGGGGTCGACCGGACCCACCGGGGAATCAGGGGAATATGAACTGCGTGGTCAAAATCACATTGTCTTTTTCCTTCATCAGCCCGTAGGGATAGGCATAATCCGGTCCGAAAACATTGGAATACTGCAGCTTAAACTGAAATTTATTGTTCATCCAGGTTGGTTGATAGGTGAAGCTGGGCTGAATCAGTCCGCATTCTTCCGAATTGTAAATGACTGTCAGACCGTAGGCGTACATGCCGAAGTTGTAGTTGGTGCCGCCGCTGATAAAGATGGAGTGCAGGTCCCTGGGAAATTCAATAAAATAACTCGGGACAGTGGCCTGATCCGTATCCTCGAGAAAATAATCCCCGACATATTCGCATATGAATGAAAACGATGCGCTGGGATTGAGCTTCCGAAACATAAAATCCTTGCTCCAGCCCAACTGAACCATGAGTTTGTCTTTCTCGACGATGCCTGTCGGATAACTCAGATCCAGGGTGTTGAACTCCCGGTTGGGCCTGTAGGCGGCGTCCAGCCGCAGGACGCCGAAATCGAAGTTTTTATTGGCGTAATAGCCGTAAACCTTTTGCCGGGGAAACTGGAGATGAATGACATAATTACCGGCCGCATCGACGCGATCAATTTTGAATGTGCCGTCAATTTCGTTGGAATCCCATAAATACACGCCGGTTTGCCAGCCCGCGAGGGTGGATGATGTTTTAAATCCCCACCGGGAATCTCCCAAAGAAGAGTCCGGGTAGTCCGCGGGAATTGTCGTCGTGTCCAATCCATTGAGAATATACTGCCCGGCTGCGGGTGTGACAATGAGACCCGGTGGAAGCAGCGGGTTTAAAAGTGAAAAATCAAAACCGGCCGGTAAAGCGGTGTACATTCGGTTAAACGGCGCGCCAAGAACCGGGATCCCGGGCACCATGGTCAGCGGTGCGAATGCTGCAGGACCTGTCAGTCCCGTCGGCACCCAGAAAGAAGTGGTATTATAGGAATCCGCCATATGGGAAAAGGTTGCGGGGTAAGCGGCAAAACGGGTCCCGGGGGTAAAATCTCCGTTTGTCATATTATGGCCGATGGTTGACGGCTGCCGGGTCACGCGGTAGCGGTCCGGTTCCATATACGGACTGAAAACCCAGTCGATGGAGGAGCTGATCGAATAAAAATTGTGAAGCCCGCGGACCATCCAGATGGGAATCCGCGTATCTTCCAGGTTGGTGAACCCCAGGTCGAATCGGTTGTCCACCGGGTTGATCACATCTCCCACGCGGGCGCTGATGGACTCTCCCCAGTTGACGATCTGACGGCCGATGCGGATATCATGACCGGTGAAAGGCTTCCAGTCCAAACGCAATTCGCGGAAGTCAAAGTAGTTGTATTCGTTGGCGGCAATGGGGGTGGCGTCTCCTTCAGTCCCGTGATGCTCCCGTGAATATTCCGGCTCGTAGATGGCAAGCACTTCGGCTTTAAGTTTCAGCTTGCCGGTGATTCTGCCGTTTAAATTCAGCCGGAACCAGTTCCTGCAGGTGGCCAGGGGGTCATTGTTTTCCGCATAATCCCAGCTTTCCGTCCAGACTCCGGTATTGTTTCTTAAAAATCCGTCCAGTTCCCAGCCGCCGTACCTCATGGATGCCGCCTCAGTCTGAAAAGGAATCAGGGCGGTCAGGGCAAAAAAGGTCAACAGACAGGTGAAAACGTACAAATTGATTCTGAATCTTTTCTTCATCATATCGTTTCCTCCCCTTTGACAAGTTAAATGGTGTTATGAAAAACACGCTTGTTTTAATATCGTCGAACCTGTGGAATTTAGGTTTGGGCTATCACCTCCTTTGACCGGACTGTGATTTTTTTCGGGGCATGTTTCAGCCTGCTGATGGATGGAATCGGCTGATTTGGCAAAAGACACTATAAGAGAAGGTACCGGAATCCATGAGGCAATCGCCTGCCCCATATCAATTGATGCTTTGAAACGAAATACACCTGAAAAAACTCAGGCTCTTTATCTTAACATTGGAAAAAACCCGCTGACGCCGATTTTTCCGTTTGACATCAGCGGGTTTTACGGTTTTTTACGTCACACCCTGGTCAAAATCAGGGGAATGAGAATTGTGTGGTCAAGACGACCATGTCCTTATCGCGGACAATTCCATAAAAATAATCCATACTGCTTTCAGCGAAAACATTGGTGTACTGCAGTTTAAACGACCATTTCCGGTTCATGAAATCCGGCGAATACGTAATGGAGGGCTGGAGCAGGCCGTTGTTGCGTAAATCGTAAATCACCGTCATGCTCGGGGCCCACATGCCGAAGTTGTAGTTCGTGCCCAACTGAGCCATAATCTGGTGGTCGTCCCTGGGCATCTTGATGTACCAGGGAAAGGAGAACAAGGCGCCTTCCGCGTCGTCGGTGAGAAGGTATTTGCCCACATATTCGAGAATCAAACCAAAGGTCTGGTCCGGATTAAGCTGCCGGATCATAAAATCCTTGTTATATCCCACCTGAACCTTGACGGTGTCTATCTCGGTGACCAAATCGGGATGGTTGACTGCGTCCAGTGTCTGAAAATCCACATCCGGCCGATAGGCCACATCCATCCGCAAAACGCCGAAATCAAAATTCTTGTTGGCGTAAAACCCATAGACGTACTGCCGGGTCCACTTCAACAGGAAGTCGTTCGTGCCGGGAGTCTTGCGGAGAGGGGGCGTCTGATCAATGCCCGAGTCCATATGGGATTTCAAGAAATAGACGCCTGTCTGGGCTCCGAAAAGGGTGGACGATGTCTTAAACCCGATCCTGGCATTCTTGAGGTTGCTGTCCGGATAATCCATGGTAATATTCGGGGAGCCCAGGAGGTAATAACCGGCTGTCGGAGTAGCGGGAATCGGGCCGGGTCCATCTAAA
>CAYTSY010000139.1:5164-8664 GCA_964440555.1 uncultured Desulfobacteraceae bacterium | reverse complement strand
TGAAAATGAACCAGTTGGGGCTGCTCTATGAAGACGACATCATCAGGATCGCCACGCTTAACACTATCGAGAAAGAATCCAAGTCGCTGATGGACAGTGTAACAGCCGAACGTGAATCCAAGGAAAAAATAAAAGATCTGGCCCCGCTATCGACCGAATATATTTCCATTTCCTATTCCAAGGCCAAGGATGAAATATTGCCTCATCTTCAAAACATTATCACCAAAGAACGCGGCACCATCACCGTGGATGAACGCAACAACCAGATCATCATTACGGACACCGCGGAAAAAATTTCGCAGGCCAAGGATATTGTCAAAAATATTGATAAGGTGACGCCCCAGGTCATTATTGAAGCCAAAATCGTTGAAATCAGCTCCAGCGCCGCCAGGGAAATCGGTGTGGACTGGTCCATGTCGGGGGGCATTCAAGGGACGGATGCTAATGCAGGAGTTGGCCCCCAGCGCGGGTTTGACATCCTGGGGGGAACATACGGATGGGATACGGCTATGAATTACCCCAGCACGAGCGCGTCTGGAATCGGGTTTAACTTTACCCGCATAGCGGGAACGCCCTTTGTCCTGGACGCACGTTTGAACGCTCTGGCCAGCTCAGACGATGTCAAAATCGTGTCCGCACCCAAGATCGTGACGCTTGACAATAAAAAAGCCAAGATCAGCCAGGGGCTTGAAGTGGGGTATTATGATACCCAGGAAGGGACTGACACTGGACAGGATGTTGAATGGAAAAATGTGGATCTCCTTCTGGAGGTTACCCCGCATGTAACTCCCGACAGCCGGATCTCCATGAATATCGTAATCAATAAAAACGAAGTGGCGGGTTATTTTGATTCGATTCCCCAAATCGCCACAAACGAAGCGGAAACAGAACTTCTGGTAAACGATGGAGACACCATCGTGATCGGAGGGATCATGAAGACCACGCAGTCTTTCGCTGAATCCAATTTCCCCGGGCTGTCAAAAGTCCCGCTGCTGGGACTGCTGTTCAGAAATGAGCTGAAAAACGAAGACAACAGAGAACTGCTTATTTTTATCACGCCGAGAATCGTCCAATTGGAGCAGAAGGGCATGTAGCTTTAGATCCGGGATCGGACGGGGATCAGTATTATGAAGAAGCATTTTGTTTAATTGTTTTTTTAATGTCAGTTGCCGACATTTCGAATAAAAAGAATAATATGCAAAAACAGAATAGTGACCGGAAGGAAGCATAAATGAAATTCAATCGTGCCACATTACCCATCGTATTCGTTGTTATGATATTGCTTTCCTTACAATTGGCGGGATGCGGTTCAAGCGGCGGAGGGGCTGATGAGCCGGAAGCAGTTGTGGGAATTATTACCATGACTGCGGCGAAACTCGACATTGTTGCCAGCGGCGTGGATACGACAACGATTACCGCAACGGTAAAAGACTCCAACGGGAACCCTATGAAAAACGGTACCCTGGTTACCTTTGCGACCACTGCCGGCGATATCGACAACCCCGCCGATATCTTGGTCGGGCCGCAAAAAACGGTTATCGTTGCTGTGGCAGGCAATCAGGGAAAGACATCGGTTCAGCTCACCAGCAGCACGGCTGTCGGGACCGTTACCATTACATCTGCAGTTGAAGATGTTGACGGAAGCATTGATGTCAATTTTGTTCCGGGCAATCCTTCAAGAATTGTGCTGGCGGCAGTTCCGGACAATTTGCCGGCGGATGGTTCCACCGAAAGCGACGTTACAGCAACGGTTTATGATGCCTGGGGTCATACTGTGGTTGAAGGCTGGACGGTTAATTTTGCTTTGCAAAGCATCGGGCGGCTTTCGACGAATACGGCGGCAACCAACGCCAATGGCGTTGCAGCCGTTACATATACAGCAGGTAACGGAACGGGAACCGATAAAATTACCGCATCGATAAATGGTTTTGCTTCAGCGACCGGCGATTTCGAAATAACGCTGGTTGAGCCGGCATTGGAAATTGACTCTGTAACAGTCACGCCCCAGAAAAACAGGCTATTGGCAAATGGTGTGGATTTTACCACGGTAACTGCCGTTGTGAAGGATATTGACGGGAATACCATTCCCAATGGAGTCTCGGTTACTTTTACGACAACAGCGGGAGATATCGATGATCCGGCGAATTTGATCGTCGGTCCCCAGACCAGCGTAACTGTTCAAACCGCCGGCGGTGCTGGTGAGGCAAAGGTGAGATTGACCGCCGGCACGGTGTTGGAGTCGGCAACGGTGACGGCCACGGTCAGTGCAGTTTCGGGAAGCACCAATGTCGCTTTTGTTCCGGGTCAACCCAATTATATGGTCCTGACGGCAACACCCAACAACGTTTCGGCGAATGGAATCGCAACCAGTACGGTTCGGGCCGCGATCTTCGATGTTCAGGGGCATCCGGTGGAAAACGGCTGGCGGGTCAATTTCAGCTTGGCTAGTATCGGCAGGTTGGCGCCACCGTCAGCGGTGACCGTTAACGGCGTTGCCACGGCAACCTACACGGCGGGGAATACCACCGGTCAGGACACTGTCACGGCAACGATGGCCGATTTCCCGGCGATTTCAAAGAATACGAAAATCACATTGACCGATGCTGCGGTGACGGTGGGTTCGGTGACGGTGACAAGTGCGGCGTCAACCTTGCTGGCCAACGGCGCTTCTTCAACAACCATAAAAGCGGTTGTTAAAGATCCGGACGGCAGTTTTGTGCCGGACGGCATTCTGGTCAGCTTTTCAATTTCAAAAGGCGATATCGATAATCCCGGCTCTCCGGTCAGCGGTCCTCAGCAGACAGTGACCGTTCCTATTTCAGGCGGGCAGGGACAGGCAACGGCGCGCTTGACGAGCAGTGCAGTCGTCGAGACCTCAACGGTGACGGCGACGGTCAGCAGCGTGAGCGGAACGGTCAATGTATCGTTTTTAGCCGGCAATCCGGCCATGATGATTCTGACGGCGTCGCCGAACAACATCTCGGCGGACGGGACCAGCACCAGCACGGTAACGGCCGAAGTGTATGATGAATATGGTCATCCTGTTGCGGATGGCTGGTATGTCGCGTTTGCAAAAGTGGCCGGATCCGGAACGGTTCCGACAGGCGCCACTACCGTCAACGGTATTGCCTCTGTGGCGTACACTGCGGGACCGACACCCGGTACGGATACCCTCAGGGCAACCGTTACGGTGAACGCTGTCAATATTATAAAGGATGTGGCTATCACGTTGGTCAATCAGGCTGTGGAAGTGGATGATTTGACCGTGACCAGCAATAAGCCGACTTTAACGGCAAACGGAGCGGAACAGGCAACAATAACGGTCATGGTGAATCCCAACGGCGTTAGTGTGCCCAATGGCACTTTGGTGACATTGACCACCATTGCCGGCGATATTGACGCAGCAACTGCGGGTCCGCAGAAAGTGATTGTTGTTGCGACTACCAATAGTCAGGCGACGGCGACGTTGACGAGTTCGGCGATAGTCGAGGTTGCGACGG
>CAYTSY010000139.1:2941-5064 GCA_964440555.1 uncultured Desulfobacteraceae bacterium | reverse complement strand
TGACGGCCACGGTGAGCGGGGTGAGCGGGAGCGTGAATGTAGGTTTTGTGGCGGGCGCGCCCAACAGCGTGGTAGTGACGGCGACGCCGAACAATTTAGCGGCGGACGGAACGAGTACAAGCGCGGTTCAAGCAACGGTTTACGATGCCTACGGCAACTTGGTTGCAGACGGCTGGAACGTGACGTTTGCGGTCACGGCCGGCGGTGGTTCGATCACCGCAGCGACGACGACGGTAAACGGGATTGCGGCAGTGACCTACACGGCGGGCACGGTGACGGGAAACTATACCATCACGGCGACATCCAACGCCAAGATTGGCACCACGGGCATGACGCTGGTGGATGAGGATGTTGAAGTCGGTACGGTGACGGTGGTGAGCGCAGCGCCGACGATAGCGGCGACAGGCGCGGCGACCACAGGTATTACGGTAACGGTACGGGATACTTTGGGCAATCTGGTTCCGAACATGGACGTAACGATCACGACCACGGCGGGCGATATTGACGCAGTAACTGCCGGTCCTCAGAAAGTAGTGGTCAAGACGACCGCCAGTGGTGTTGCGACGGCGACGTTGACGAGTTCGGCGATAGTCGAGGTTGCGACGGTGACGGCCACGGTGAGCGGGGTGAGCGGGAGCGTGAATGTAGGTTTTGTGGCGGGGAACCCTGAAACGGTTTTGGTGACGGCATCCCCGAATAATCTGCCTGCAGACGGTGCAAGCACAAGTACGCTCAAGGCTGTTGTTTATGATCAGTACGGAAACTTAGTGACGGATGGTTGGAATGTAACTTTCAGTGGCGCAACACTGGGAGTGGTACCAGTAAGTACAACAACTGTGAATGGCATTGCTTCTGTAACCTACATCGCTGGAACGACGGCAGGCGTGGACACGATCACGGCAACCTCTGATGGCGATTCAGGAACAGTGAGCATCACTTTGGTGGATGAAGCAATTATAGTTGATTCGATCACGGTTGAAACCAATAAATCCAATATGGTTGCGGATGCTGCATCCAACGCAACGATAACGGCAACCGTTATCGGAACGGATGGGAATCCGGTAAATAATGCTACGGTCACTTTTGCTACGACAGCAGGAGATTTCGATGCCGCAGCAGATGGGCCGCAAATAACCTTTAATGATAACACGGATTCAAATGGGGAAGCCACAGCAACGCTGACCAGCACAACGGTTCTGCAAACCGCAACTGTCACGGCGACAATCACCGGATTAAGCGACACCATTCTTGTCAATTTTGTTCCGGGGGATGCTGCGGCAGTGACAGTGACGGCAAATCCGAGCAATCTGCTGGCTGACGGAACAAGCACCAGCACAGTCAGCGCCATGGTGGTGGATGCCAAGGGCCATGCGGTTTCCGATGGATGGGTGATTGATTTTGCGGTTACCGGAACAGGAGATGTTCTCCCGGCTTCGGTCACGACTCAGAGCGGGGTGGCGACAGTTACGTATACAGCATCAAGCATACCCGGTACGGATACGGTGACGGCAACGGTTACTGACATCCCTGCGGTAAATGGCGATGTGGATATTACGCTTGGAACCGATCCTGTTGTGGCCGGAGAACCTGTCAATATCTCTGTAGCCGCATCACCTAGTGTTATTCAGGTCCAGGGAACCGGTGGGACTTCGTCATCAACCATAACGGCAACGGTTACCGATGCCAATGGAAACCCATACAACGACAGCGATGCCAATATCCAATTCAAAATCATTGCGAGTCCCGGTGGTGGGGAAGTTTTGGATTCGGGCGATGGAATACCCTCTGACGATAAAACGACATCCACAGCAGACGGCATCGGGACCATTATTTTGAAGTCCGGCACCATATCCGGCACTCTCAGGATAGAAGTGAGCATTTTAAAAGATGGGGCGGGGTCTGGTGTAGGCGCGCCTTTTCTGACGGCTATCTCTTCAGCGATAGGTATCGAAGCGGGCGAGCCTTTCAATATTACGATATTCAAGGCGCCGGATGTGATCGATAATGAGGACGGCAGCATCAGTTGGATTATCAGCGCCCTTGTTCAGGATCAATACGGCAACCCGGTATCAGACAACACGGGGATCTATTTCGGCGTGGTGGACAATCTCAAGGGAGTGCTT
>CAYTSY010000139.1:846-2931 GCA_964440555.1 uncultured Desulfobacteraceae bacterium | reverse complement strand
GTGCAACAACTGCGGATTCAAACGTATTTACATCCGGAGGTTCCACTTTCACAGGCAATGGTGTGGTAACGTCAGACACCCTGCTCCTTTTGGAGGGGCTGGATGAAGGTGGGCATATTATTGATACTGTAGATAGCGCAACCCAGCTAACGCTATATGATTCGATGGCTGCGACGGCGCTTGCGAACCTTGATTTTGTGGTGGGAAATGCTCAGTTGGGTATGGTTTGCGGGGTGAGCCCCACAGGGTATGCCGCACCGGATGCCGGTTGTGTCTTCACTGATACGAAGGACATCAAAGGCGTTGCTCATACGATGTTGACATGGACGGGGGATGCAATCTGGGAAGATTTTTATCTCTACGCCGAATCCGGCGGCAGAACAGTTGGGGATACGTTGTTTGCAGCCTATCCTCCGGTTCGGCCGGTCACCATTGACGTGACGCTCAGTCAAAGCTCAGTTAATCCAGGCTTTGGCGCGCTAACAGTGACCGCACATCTGTATGACGGTGGAGACCACGATATCGGCGGCCAGACGTTGACATTTACGACCGGTAATACGACGTATACCGGATTTGGAGCGGTAGGAACATCTTCAACAACTGGTGTAACCAACAATGAAGGTGTTGCATTGGCGGGCTTACCCCTAGTTGTCGGGGGCGGTGCGCCTGCCGCGGACTTGCCGATCACGATAACCGTATCCATCGGCCAGTACAGTGGTACGGCAACATTGACGATCGACGTTCCTTAATGCTCAAATAGTGTGATGGAAAAACAATGAAAAGGGCGTGCCTTTGGGTACGCCCTTTTTTTGATGCAGATACGTTTGGTCAAAATGACGCTCAACCGCTTCTTAATCGGACCTGGCTTGGCATAGCCGTTGCCGCAGGCGCGTGAACCGGCGCTGGGTTTTATTGTTTTTCACGGCCATGGCAAGCGCCTTGGGAGATCCCACGATCACCACCAGCTTTCTGCCCCGGGTGACGGCGGTGTAAATCAGATTGCGCTGGAGCAGCATGTAGTGCTGGGTTAAAACAGGAATCACGACCGCCGGGTATTCCGACCCCTGGGACTTATGTACGGAAACCGCATAGGCCGGGGCCAACTCGTCCAATTCGGTATAATCGTAGACGACTTTCCGGTTGTCAAAATCAACGACCACCTCCTGTTGCTCGTCAAAAATTCTGAAAATCCTTCCAATATCGCCGTTATAAACATCCTTGTCGTAATTGTTTTTAATCTGCATGACCTTGTCGTTGATCTTGAATTCGCGGTTGCCCCGGGTGATGCCACGGCCTTCAGGATTGAGGGCCTGCTGCAGGCGTGAGTTGAGGTTGCCTGCGCCCACCGTGCCTTTGTGCATGGGGGTTAATACCTGAATGTCATTTGCCGGATCAAAACCGAAGCGTTTGGGTATCCTTTGCGTCACCATTTCCAAAATGGTTTCTAAAACCTTTTCCGGATCTTCGCGGTTGATAAAATAAAAATCGCTGTCGGCATCCTGCGAATACAGGGCCGGCATTTCTCCGGCATTGATCCGATGGGCGTTTGTAATGATCCGGCTGGTTTGGGCCTGCCTGAATATTTCATTTAGCGTTATTGCTGGCAATACCGCCGAGGCGATGATGTCTTGCAATACATTTCCCGCGCCTACGGACGGCAACTGATTGACGTCGCCGACGAAAATCAGGATCGTGCCGGCTTTGACGGCCTTGAGCAGGTGATACATCAGGATCGTATCGATCATGGAGGCTTCGTCAACGATCAAAAGGTCGCATTCCAGCGGGTTTTGGTCGTTTTTGGCAAACCCGGCCTTTTGCATGGAAAATTCAAGGAGACGGTGAATGGTTTTAGCCTCATGGCCCGTGGTCTCGTTCATTCTTTTGGCTGCGCGGCCGGTGGGCGCGGCCAGAAATACCGTTTTTTTCATCCGCAAAAAGATTTTCAATATGGCGTTGATGATGGTGGTCTTGCCGGTTCCCGGTCCGCCGGTCAGGATCATGGCCCGGCAGCAAAGCGCATTTTTTATGGCGTCGATCTGGCTGCGGGCCAGTGTGATGCTGATCTGCGGTTCCACCCAGGCAACC
>CAYTSY010000139.1:0-836 GCA_964440555.1 uncultured Desulfobacteraceae bacterium | reverse complement strand
CCGCTTTTTTCCAATCCACCCTGGGCAAGGGGGAGGGCGCATGGATCAGAGACATCAGGCGCCGGGCGATGCCGGCTTCGCTGACATGAAACTTGGTCAGGTAAACCGCTTTGCTATTGTTTTCGGATGGGTTTGGGTCTTTAAAATCAGCTTCAATGACGATGTGGCGGGCCGTTTCAAGATGTTCAAGGGAAAGCAGGATGAGCTCGGGCGCGACTTCCAGAACCTCTGCGCATTTCTCTGTCAGTTGATCATCCGGGCAATAGACATGACCTTCATCTGAAAGCTGATGCAGAACATACAGAATTCCGGCTTCGATGCGCCTGGGCGAGAGTTTGTCAAATCCCATTTGAGACGCGATGCGGTCTGCGGTGATAAATCCGATGCCGAAAATATCCATGGCCAGACGATAGGGATTTTCCCTGACCACGTCAATGGACTGGTTGCCGTATTGCTTGAAGATCTTGACCGCATAGCCGGAGCTGACATTGTGGGATTGGAGAAAAACCATGACCTCACGGATTTCCTTTTGCTCATCCCAGGCCTGTGTGATCATCTGAACCCGGATTTTGCCGATGCCTTCGACCTCGGCTAAACGCCCGGCGCTTTTTTCGATGATTTCCAGGGTGTCTTTGCCGAATTGTTTTACGATCCGGCCGGCCATGACCGGCCCGATGCCTTTGATCAGTCCGGAGCCCAGGTATTTTTTTATGCCGAATACCGTAGCCGGCACTTTGGTTTTATACTGCTCGACCTTGAACTGTTCGCCGAATTTGGGATGATGACTCCATGTGCCCCGCATTTCGAGGATTTCACCGGGAGCGGGCGCCATGATA
>CAYTSY010000138.1:0-8675 GCA_964440555.1 uncultured Desulfobacteraceae bacterium | reverse complement strand
ATGTTGTTGATAAGTTCAAACAAATCTGTTTTAAACTCGTTAAAAGCCATGCCAAAAAAGTCAAAATCCGAATGCCGGGCGGCGTATTCTTCAACACCAGGCAATATGGCTGCAAGGTACCGTCTTAAAACAGGAATATTAAATACGATGAAGTTGTTGGGATTGTTGATCTCATGGGCAAGGCCCGAGGATAAAACGCCGATGGAAGCCAGTTTTTGATTGCGCGCCAGGGCTTTTTCCGAACGTACCCGGTCTGAGATGTCGCGGTTGCTGCCGCGTTTGCCCAGGAAATTCCCCTCCTTGTCTGTAGCAGGCCCGCACTTATGCTCGATCCATCTCTCCTGGCCGTGGGCGGAAAGGATACGAAATGTCAGCTCTCCGGGTAAGTAATTCCCCAAAGCCTCGGCCTGGTGCGCCAGAAATTGGGGCCGGTCTTCCGGATGGATGATCCGCACCAGCAGGTCGGGATCAGCCTCAAACTCCTCCCGGCTATACCCCGTGATGGATTTGCAGGACGGCGACATGTATTTAATTTCGCTTTCAGGGCTGATCCAGAATTCCCAGTCGCTGGTGTTGTCGGCCACGATGCGGTATTTTTCCTCGGAGAGACGGAGGGCTTCTTCGGTTTGCGCCAGTTCCTCCATCTCCCGTACCAGTTGCTCGTTGGCAATCACCAGATCCCGGGTTCGCTCTTTGACCCGTTCTTCCAACGCATCATGGGCTTTTTGCAGCTTTTTTTCGTTTTCCTTCAAGAGGTTCAGGGCTCTGGAGTTTTTAAGCGAAACAGCGGCCAATTCCGCAAAGGCCGAAATTAAGCGGGCATCATTGTCGCTGAATCTCCCCGCTTTATTGGCCAGTCCCAAAACGCCCATGGTTTTTCCATCCAAAACCATGGGGGCAAACAGTACGTTATCCAGAAGGACATGACCGGCCGGCATATAGGCCATCCATCGGCTGTTTGAAAAATCGTTGTCATAAACCGTTTTTTGAAAACGGTACGCCTGTTCCCGTAATCCTCTGATCGGCATGGGTAAATCCGGATTCACGGTGCAGGGCATGCCCCCGGATTCAAGAAACAACACCTCATTGTTACTTCCATCCTCGGAAACAAGTGCGACATATCCGGCCACGGCCCCGGTGAGGGCACAGCAAATATCAAAGATTTTTCGGGCCGCTTCATTGAAATTGGTGTAATTGAGAACGATTTTTGCGCCTTCCAGGAGGGCGGAAACCTCTTTGTCCCGGTTTTGGGATTGCGATAGCGCCTGCCGGATTATTTCCTCCGCCTGTTTACGCTCGCTGATATCCGATATCGCTGTTCGAATTTGGGCGTTATTCTCTTCCCCATCTTCTACAAGAACGCTTTGTATCTGAGCATAAAACCGGGCCCCGTCTTTTTTTGATAGCTGTAATTCGCAGGCCTGCCTGGTCTTTGTTTCAAAGAGTTTTTTACGGTGAAGGTAGAAAACATCCTGAGTATCATGGGTAATAAAATGAGAGAACGGTTTTCCCGTCAATGTGCTTCTTTCCACGCCCAACATGTCTGCGCAGGTAAGATTTGCATCCTGAATCAGTCCTTTTTCCCCAATCGTTAAATAACCGACCGGTGCAACGTCATAAAGATGAAAATACTTATCCCGTGTCTGCTCAAGTTCTTTCCGTATGCGGAGAAGCTCATCGTTCTGCATCAAAAGCTCGGTGGGGACATCTTTTGGGTTATGCTTTCCGTCGGTCATGTCGTCTCCTCCTGCGGGTCTCTCTCTACTACGGTTTCTTTAAAGGGACTTTTGGGGGTGGTGTTTTTTAGCAACGGGTTTTGTGGGGCGATGATTTGAGTGAATTATTATTTTGGTCGGGGCGAGAGGATTTGAACCTCCGACTTCCTGCTCCCAAAGCAGGCGCGCTGCCAGGCTGCGCCACGCCCCGGCTAAGAATTAACAAGTGTCCATCCGGAAACGGCATCTTTTAGCCCATAGCTTCGTTTTCGCTTTTTTGAAGTCCTCAAAATAACACGTTATTCCTGCGGCTTCAAAAACGCTCAGGCCTCGCTCTGAACCAAAATCTACCATTTCCGGATGGACACTAACAAACCCAAAATTACCCGGTTGAACGGTTTGAGTGTGCGTTTATTAACATGCCGTTGATCTTTTGTGCAAGATGAAATTGCTTTTCAAATAAACTATCCAAAGATATTTGATTTCCCAACTTTCAATCATCAACTGCCATAATCAGATTAAATGCGGACAAATCTAAACATCCCGAACCGTTATAAACGGATAAAACAAGCCGTTTTTACACTGTTTTAGGAGATCTGGCAGATACTTGAAAATTGCTTGACACGATTATGGATTGATACTATTTTCGAAAAATCCGCAAATTTATTTGATTTTATGGAAACGCCGACCTTTTGGGTAGAGGAAACTCTTGTCCGGAAAATCCTTCCGATGAGAACGCCGACCTGGAAACAAGGCAAAATCGTGTGCGAGAGTGGCGGAACTGGTAGACGCACTGGACTTAGGATCCAGCTCCGGCGACGGCGTGGGAGTTCAAGTCTCCCCTCTCGCACCAATAACCTAACTTGTGTTCATTTTGTAATATTTTTAAATTTTAATGTTTTTCCGGGCGAGAAAGGAAACGTATGAAAGTAACCGTTGAGGACGTAAGCAGCGTCAAGAAAATTATTCATGTCGAAATTCCTGAAGACACGGTTTCCGGTGAATTGGACAATGCCTACAAAGAGCTTAAAAAAACAGCCAAAATCAAAGGGTTTCGGCCGGGTAAGGCGCCCCGGTCCGTTTTGGAAAGAATGTATAAAAAAGATGTTCATGCGGATGTGACCTCCAAGCTGATTCAGGAATCGGTGTTTGCGGCCATTGAGGAAAAGTCTTTGAATATCGTGGCGCCGCCGCAAATTGATCCGCCGGTTCTTGAGGATAAGAAAGGGTATGCATATCAGGCGACGGTAGAGGTTTATCCGGAAATTCCCGATGTTGATTTCAAGGGGCTGTCATTGAAGAAAACACTGTACCGGGTTACCGACCAGGAAATCGATTTGCAGCTCAAGATGGTTCAAAGAAGCATGACGGAGCAGGCCCCTGTTGAGGAAGACCGCCCGGTGGCGGAAAATGATTTTGTGTTGATCGATTACGAAGGGTTTAAAGACGGGAAAGCCTTTGCAGAGACTCAGAAGACCCAGAATTTTACCATGAAAATCGGCGACAAGGTGATTTCCGGCCAACTGGACGATCAGATCATCGGCATGAAAAAAGGGGATGTAAAGGATATTGTGGTGTTATTTCCGCAAGACCACTTCAACCCGAAACTTGCAAATCAAACGATAACCTTTCATGTTGCGCTTGTGCAGATCAGAAAGGAAGTTGTCCCCGCGATCGATGATGAGCTGGCTAAAAAAGTCGGCGTCTATCAGTCCCTGGAAGAACTGAAAGATGCCGTCCGTCAAAATATGCAAAAAGGGTATGACCAGCGGGCTGAACAGGAAATAAACGAACAGATTTTCAGCGCACTGATAGAAAAAACAGCGTTTGAAGTGCCTGGTCCGATGACCGATATGGAGCTTGAAGGAATTATTTCCGATACGGAACGGTCGTTGAATTACAGAAACCTTTCCATGCAGGATCTGGGCATGACGCGTGAAGGTCTTTCGGAAAAATACCGCGATACGGCGGAAAAACAGGTTCGAAGGCATCTGATTTTAAATAAAATTATTGATCAGGAAAAGCTTGAGCTGTCTGACGAAGACATGGAAAAAGGCTTACGGGAAATGGCCGAGGCGGTGGGGCAGACGGCGGAACAAATTAAACAGTACTATGAACAAAACCAGGAGAAAATGGGTTTTTTAAAACATACCCTACTTGAAAAGCAGGCCTTAACGCTTATTATAGATCAAAGCACCGTTGAAGAGGTGGAACCGGAACTTGAAAAAACGCCGGCCTCCGGAACGGACCAGATAATAGAATAAAGGTTGACGTTACGCGAAATAAAACATCATTTCCAATTTAAAAGGAGTTTAAAATTACGATGCTGATACCCATGGTCATCGAGCAGAGCAGCCGCGGCGAACGGGCCTATGATATTTATTCAAGACTGTTGAAGGACAGGATCATTTTTCTGGGATCCGCCATTAATGATGAAGTCGCCAATCTGCTGATCGCGCAGCTTTTATTCCTTGAGTCAGAGGATCCTGAGAAGGACATTAATTTTTACATCAATTCACCGGGAGGAATCGTAACCGCCGGGCTGGCGGTGTATGATACCATGCAATACATAAAACCGGATATCGCTACCGTTTGCATCGGACAGGCCGCCAGTATGGGGGCCATTTTGTTGGCGGCCGGAGCAAAAGGCAAACGCTATGCCCTCCCCAATGCCAGAATTCTGATCCACCAGCCTCTGGGCGGTTCCCAGGGCCAGGCTTCGGATATCGCCATCCAGGCCAAGGAAATTTTACGGGTGAAGGACAACTTGAACCGGATTTTGGTTAAACACACGGGCAGGGCGCTTTCGCAGATCGAGAACGATACGGACAGGGATTTTTTTATGTCCGGCGAAGAGGCCCGGGAGTATGGCCTGATTGACAAGGTCATGGCCAGCCGCGATGATCTCGATGAAACCATAAAAAAAACGGAGGCGTAATGTATGCCGAAAAAAGACGACGCAAACGAAAATCTCTTTTGCTCGTTTTGCGGGAAAAATCAAAAAGAGGTGAACAAACTGATCGCAGGCCCGGCGGTATATATCTGCGACGAGTGCATAGCGCTTTGCAGCGAAATCATCCAGGAGGAAAAGGATCAGGAAACGGAATCGCTTGAGCATTACCTTTCACCCAAAGAGATCAAGGCGCGTCTCGACGATTATGTCATCGAACAGGATCATGCGAAAAAGATTCTGTCGGTTGCCGTATACAACCACTATAAGCGGCTCAATTCCTCGGTTGCCGCCGGAGATGTGGAGATTCAGAAGAGCAATATCTTGTTGATCGGGCCCACGGGCAGCGGCAAAACCCTGTTGGCTCAAACCCTGGCGAGGTTTTTAAACGTACCGTTCACCATCGCCGACGCCACCAGCCTGACGGAGGCCGGATATGTGGGAGAAGATGTTGAAAATATTATTCTTTCTTTGCTCCAAAATGCCGATTACGATGTTGAAAAAGCAAAGCGGGGAATCGTTTACATCGATGAGATCGATAAGATCGCATCCAAGTCCGACAATCCCTCCATCACCCGCGATGTTTCCGGAGAAGGCGTTCAGCAGGCGTTGCTGAAAATTATTGAGGGCACGACCGCGAGCGTCCCGCCAAAAGGAGGACGTAAGCACCCCCAACAGGATTTTGTCAAGGTGGATACATCCAATATCCTGTTTATTTGCGGCGGCACGTTTAATGGATTGGAAAGAATCATTCAACGTCGAACCGGGTCTAAAGTCATGGGGTTCGGCGCTGAAATCGTTAAGAATAATGAGAAAAGTATCGGCGAAACCCTGCAATCCATTCAGCCCGAGGACCTGATCAAATACGGCATGATCCCGGAATTTTTGGGGCGCCTGCCGGTTATCGCCACCTTGGACGAACTCAGTGAAAAAACATTGATACGGATTTTGAGGGAACCCAAAAATGCGCTGATCAAACAATACATCAAACTGTTTGAAATGGAAGGAGTCAACCTGCGGCTTACGGACAGTGCGCTTTCCGCCATTGCAAAGGAAGCGGTCAAGCGGAAATCCGGCGCCAGGGGGCTGCGGGCGATTCTGGAAGCCAGCATGCTCAATATTATGTATGAAATTCCGTCCATTGAAAATGTTAAAGAGTGCGTATTGAGCGAGGATGTGATTTTAAATAAGGAAGATCCCATATTGTTGTACGAGCAGAAAAAGAAACAGGCCTAAAATCAGGAAACAGAAGTCAGAAGAAAAAACGATGCAACAGATGATATGCGTCTAGAGGTATTGTAATGATCAATTTAACAAAAATATTTAAGGATGACGATGCCGGCCAGGCAAAAACACTGCTCCCTCTGCTGCCGTTGCGGGATATTGTGGTCTTTCCCCACATGGTCGCTCCCCTGTTTGTGGGAAGAACCAAGAGCGTCAATGCGCTGGCCGATGCGATGAATAAGGACAAAAGCGTATTTCTTTCGACCCAGAAGAATTCCGGCATTGACAACCCGGCAGAGAAAGATATCAGCATAATCGGAACTGTCGGAAAAGTTTTGCAGCTCTTGAAACTGCCTGACGGAACGGTAAAGGCCCTGGTGGAAGGAAAATCCAGAGGACGGATTATAAACTTTTTGCAGGAAAAGGATTTTTTTCAGGTCGAAATCGAAACCGTTGACGAACCCGAAGTTCCGAAAGCCGAAAGCACGGCTTTAGCCCGCTCTATTATCGAAATCTTTGAAGAATATGCCGGGTTGAATAAAAATATTTCAAAGGATCTCGTGGACAATGTTGCCGCCATTACCAATCCTTCCCAACTGGCTGATACGGTGGCGACTCATTTTTCATTTAAAATAGAAGACAAACAGCGGCTGCTCGAGGCGATTTCACCGGTGGACCGTTTGACCATCCTTCTGGATCTGATCAAAATGGAAATCGAAATTTTCCGTATGGATCAGCGCATCAAAACCCGGGTTAAGGAACAGATGGAAAAAACCCAGAAGAATTATTATTTGAATGAACAAATGCGGGCCATTAAAAAGGAGATGGGCGCCGACGACGAAGCCGCGGATGAACTGGTTGAGCTTGAAACCCAGATCAACAACAAAAAGATGTCCAAGGAGGCCACGGAAAAGGCAAAGCAGGAACTCCGGAAGCTCAAACTCATGACGCCCATGTCTGCTGAAGCCACAGTGGTGCGCAATTACATCGAATGGATTATCAGCCTGCCCTGGGATGAAAAAAGCGAAATCAACACCGATATCACGGAGGCGGAAAAAATACTCAACGAAGACCATTTCGGTCTTGATAAACCCAAGGAGCGGATTCTGGAGTACCTGGCGGTTCAATCCCTGGTTCAAAAAATCCGGGGGCCGATTCTGTGCTTTGTCGGTCCTCCCGGGGTGGGGAAAACCTCCCTTGCCAAATCCGTGGCCCGGGCCACGGGCCGGAAGTATGTGAGGTTGTCCCTGGGCGGTGTTCGGGACGAGGCCGAAATCCGGGGACACAGAAGAACTTATATCGGCGCGCTTCCCGGAAAAATAATTCAGTCCCTGAAAAAGGCCGGCGTCAGCAATCCGGTATTTTGCCTGGATGAAGTGGATAAGATGAGCATGGATTTCCGGGGCGACCCGTCGGCCGCTCTTCTGGAAGTTTTGGATCCGGAACAAAATTTCGGTTTCAACGATCATTATCTGGATCTGGATTATGATCTTTCGGACATCCTGTTTATTACAACGGCCAACACATTGCCGGATATTCCCTTGCCGCTGCAGGATCGTATGGAAATTATCCGGCTGCCCGGATACACGGAATATGAAAAATATCATATCGCCGTGGATTTTTTGGTTCCCAAACAGATCAAAGCCAATGGACTGGAAGGCAAAAACGTCGAGTTTTCGAAAAATGCAATTTACACGATCATCCAGAAATATACCCGCGAGGCAGGGGTAAGAAATCTGGAACGGGAAATCAGTTCCATCTGCAGAAAAATCGCCCGCGACATTATGACGCAAAAGGAGGACAAGGAGTATAACGTAACTGCCAGAACGGTCCAGAAGTATCTGGGGCCTCAGGTGTTTCGCCACGGCCAGATCGAAGACAAGGATCAGGTGGGTATTGTTACCGGCCTGGCCTGGACCCAGGTGGGAGGTGAACTGCTCTGCGTGGAAACGCTGATTATGCCGGGAAAAGGCAAACTGACGGTTACGGGGAAGCTCGGGGATGTGATGAAGGAGTCAGCCGAGGCTGCGGTGAGCTATGTCCGATCCCGGGCCCATTGCCTCATGATTGACAGCCAGTTTTACAAAAAAAATGATATCCATATTCATATTCCTGAAGGCGCTATCCCAAAAGACGGCCCAAGCGCAGGCATATCCATGTGCACCTCTCTGGTATCGGCTCTGGCGAAAAGGCCGGTGTATCGGGATCTTGCCATGACCGGGGAAATTACATTGAGGGGAAGGGTGCTTCCCATCGGCGGCTTAAAAGAGAAAATTCTGGCCGCGCACCGGGGAGGCATCAAGAAGGTGATTATTCCCAGGGAAAATGAAAAGGATTTGAAAGACATTCCCAAAACAATTTCCAGCCAGGTCGAAATTCTTCTGGTTGAGCACATGGATGAAGTGCTGTCCCATTCCCTGATCTTAAATGACGGGGACTGTCTGTTCAAGGGGCTTGATATCCCGCTGGAAATCAGCGCCGAGGACATGGAAAATCGCCAGGCTTTAATTTAGACAAACAGGCAGCAGAAAATAAAAAATTGCCTTGACAAGTCAAAGATTCCCTGGTACCTGTAGCCTTCCATTTGGAGCGCTGTCAGGTTTAAATCTCAAGCGGGCCAAAGGAAAGCGGGCGGATAGCTCAGCCGGGAGAGCACCGGCCTTACAAGCCGGGGGTCACAGGTTCAAACCCTGTTCCGCCTACCAGCAACTTTGAAAAAGCAATGGTTTTCGGGGGTGTAGTTCAGTTTGGTTAGAACGCCGGCCTGTCACGCCGGAGGTCGCGGG
>CAYTSY010000137.1:6731-8713 GCA_964440555.1 uncultured Desulfobacteraceae bacterium | reverse complement strand
ACGATTCTCCAGCCAAGTCCTTCATTTTCACACCGCTTTATAAATCGAATACATTTTACAAAACCCTGTGCGGAAAGGAATCGTGGTAGATTGGAAACAATTTAAATACAAAGGTTCAACCGTTTACAATTTCGACGAGTGGTAGCCGCAACCTTTACGGTTGCGATGTTTGGCATCATCGTGTATGCGCAACCTTTATTGTTGCGAGGTTAGGCAACTACGCGGACGTGAAGTCCGCGCCTACGTCAGGTTTTACATCCACGTGTAGCCGCAATCCTTCGGATAGAATCCTCAGGACAACGCCTTCATGGTTGCGCTTTGTGGCACACACGCAGACGTTCCGCATGAGGTCGATGTCTCGACTCGTCGAGCGGATAAAAAAGTCCGCGGCTACGGTTTTTGGGATAAGAAATTTATGAAGAAAAATTATTTATTATCGTAACAATCCGTTCCTGATCACTCTCAGTTAAATCATTATAGAAAGGAAGACGCAACAGCCGCTTACTTACGTCTTCAGTGATGGGCAATTCTCTCTCTTCGTACCCGAACTCCTTCCCCATCGGAGACGTGTGCAGCGGGAGATAATGAAACACAGCCATAATACCGTTATCTTTCAGTGTCTTCATCAATCCGTTACGTATCTCCTCCGTTTGAAGAAGGATGTAGAACATGTGATAGTTTGGCTGACACCAAGAGGGTGTGTGGGGAAGCCGGAGTAAACCGCGCTCTTCGAGGGGTGATAATTTTTTAAGATAATACTCGTAAATTTTCCTGCGTATAACCGTGATTTTGTCCATCGATTCGAGCTGCGCATACAAGTACGCTGCAAGTATGTCCGAAGGGAGATACGATGATCCGATGTCAACCCATGTATATTTATCGACCTGCCCGCGCCAGAATTTACTTCTGTTTGTTCCTTTCTCTCTAACGATTTCTGCGCGCTCGATGAATCGCTCGTCGTTGATGACGAGCGCACCGCCCTCACCGCAGATAAAATTCTTCGTCTCGTGAAAGCTAAACGCCCCCAACTGCCCAATCGTTCCAAGATACTTTCCCTTGTATTTTGAATTCACACCCTGCGCTGCATCTTCGACAACCGGGATGTTGTACTTCGAAGCAATGCCCATAATTTTCTCCATATCGCAGCCAATGCCGGCATAGTGTATGGGAACGATCGCTTTTGTTTTATTTGTTATCTTCGCTTCTATTAAATCCGGATTGATATTAAGTGTTTTATCTTCGATATCCACAAAGATAGGTTTAGCTCCCCTAAGACAAAAGGCATTCGCAGTTGAGACGAAAGTGAATGACGGTAGAATAACCTCATCACCCGGTTCAATGTTGATAAGCAGTGCAGCCATCTCAAGCGCCGCTGTGCACGATGTGGTAAGAAGAACTTTTTTCGCATTGAACTTCTCTTCAAGCAAGGCATGGCATTTTTTTGTGAATATGCCATCCCCCGAGATATGACCATCACTTACAGCTTGTGCAATATACTCAAGCTCCTTGCCGATGATAAAAGGACGATTGAATGGAATTTTAATCATATGATAATTAACGTTTAAATCGAAAGATTAAAGACATTTACTTTAAAAAACTAGACATGACAAGATGTGCTTCTCCATTCAAGACAACAGCACCTTTATCATTTGTTACTTCCGTTGATAAAATGATTCGTCCTTTTATTGGATTCCAATCATTTACTTTTACCCGCGCAGTTACTATTTCTCCTATATAAACAGGTGCGGTAAATTTTAATTGCTGACTAATATAAATCGCCCCTGGCCCAGGGAGTTTAGTCCCCAAGACTGCTGAAATTAATCCTCCTAATAGCATGCCATGTGCAATCCGGCCCCCAAATCGAGTTTTCTTTGCATAATTTTCATCGAAATGAACCGGATTATAATCATCCGTAATTCGACCAAATATTTTAATATCTTCCTCACTAATCAGTTTTGTTAGTGTGGCTTCCTCACCAATTT
>CAYTSY010000137.1:0-6721 GCA_964440555.1 uncultured Desulfobacteraceae bacterium | reverse complement strand
AAATACTGTCAAACCATTTATGGAAAGTGTAATATGCACTTTTTGATTCAAATCCAAGTCGTGTCCAAACTTTTTGAACAGCAGTGTTAGTAATTTGTGTAGATACAACGATCTTTTTTGCGCCTTTGCCTTTGCACCATTCCATAGCTCTTATCATGAAAGAACGGTAGATACCACGTCCCTGTGCTTCAGGTGCAATACCAAATAAAATACCTTCACCTTCTTCATCATTATTCATTCGCAAAGTGGCAAACCCCATGATCTCCTTGTCAACCTCAGCAATTAAGACTTCATCCGCTGCTTCACGAGATATACATGAACGATGAGCCCAAGATGAATATGTTTCATCACATTTTGAGCGATCTAATCTCGGATCAGCATGGTAATGACCAAAGTACCCACGAAATGATTCTTGAGCAATTTTTCTAACGATATCTTCGTCACCTTGTTGAACTTTCCTAATTAAAGCTTGTCCTGTGTCTAAGGGGATTGGCTTATCTTCGAGATTCCGAGAATAATAAACTAGAGTATCCATCAGACGAAATCCTATAACTTCCATAGCCTGAGCAACACTTAGATCAGTTACTGCGCATCGTGCAATAAGAAAAATCACTTTATTCGTTTCACAAAAATCTAAAACACTCTGTAGATTCTTATGAGTAATGAGAGACACTCGTGCCGATTTGATACCAAAACGTTCAGTATCAAGTGCGGATATATATGGTTCATTCTGATTCATTTTTGTCCTTTCATAATACAATAATAATGTTTTCTTTACTCAAAGATAATCATTGGATCATTCAACATTCGATTGACGAATTTCGTACTGCGGTTTAGCATTTATATTCAGATGTACCCTGCCAAGATATTCGCCGATTAATCCTAAAGTAATCAACTGGATTCCGGAAAAGATTGTGACTACTATTATGAGCGATGTAAACCCTTCTACCGGAATTCCATAGAAAATCTTCTTTGAAAAAAAATAGAGCGCGAGAATAAATCCCAACCCGGCAAAGGTAAAACCAGATATCGATACCATTTGAAGTGGAATAATTGAAAAATTCGTTATCATGTTCAGCGAAAGTGTAATTAACTTCATCACACCGTATCCTGATCTCCCCTGAGCTCTATCGTGATGCTCGACCGGAACTGTCCCAATCTTGGTTGTATTCCATGCGAGCAAGCCATCTATAAAAACATAGTTCTTATTATATTTCAAGATACAATCAACCAATTGCTTTCTAACTATTCTAAATGCCGTGATATTTGTTTTTCGATTAAATATTTTCCGATAAATATGTTGAATAATCTTTGATCCTATGTTTCTAAAAAGACCATGATGTTTAATAACATATTCTCCATATACCAAATCATATCCTTCATCTATTTTTCCAATGAGTTTCGGGATTTCCTCAGGCGGGTTTTGAAGATCATCATCCATAGTGATGACATACTCACCTTGAGCATAGTGGAAGCCACACATGATAGCATTATGCTGACCGAAGTTTCGCATAAGCTGGATTATTTTTACCCTCGGGTCTTGCTTGTGCAATTCTTCAAGGACTTTCCATGAGTTATCCCGACTCGCATCATCAACAAATATAATTTCATAATCTTCTCCGATATTGATAAATACTCTCTTAAGTCGCTTATACAATTCCGGAAGTGTCGTTTCGCTATTGTAAACGGGAATAACAATAGTTAGCATATAAAACGCCTACATTTTGTGATTAGATGATGTATCTATCAGGATTGTAGAAAGTGAATCTCGGATACAATAAATATCAATATCGGGTCCACGACCTTTGAAAGATTTGACATGTTCTTGTTTTCTTAAAAAGGTGTAATAATTTTGAGCTTCAGACGTAATTTTAGAGAATTGTTGCACTGTATTCGCAGAATAATATCTTGAATATACATAATTTGATATAACAACATAGTCACCAGGTTTGATTTTTTGTACTCTCTCTAAAATATTAACAGTCCAAGGATTTGCAGCATGATTTCCTACTAATTGAACATCGAATTTCTTGTACTTTGTTTTCGCTTGTGAACAATAGTATTCAAAAGCTTCGTCTAAGATTTTATTTTGACTTGGTATCAGATAAAAACCAAGAGGAATTATTCTATCAATTATTTTATCGTTAGCAAAAATCTTCGGTAAATAATGAGGAATCTGACCCTCTAACCATATCTTAAAATTTGTAGGGAAATTCTGTTGAATCCAATTTTTCGCTTCAACACGAGTATCATTTTCATGTTTAGGCCAACGTTGATAATGCCGTAAAACATTTCCATATAAATTTGAAGAATAGTAAATAATAAAAAAAATAAATATCCCAAAAGAGGTAAACGCAATTAATTTATACTTAACATTTTTACCTTCTGAATATCTATCCATCTTTACCTTGAGTTTATCAAGAATTTCACTCCTTGTCAATAGAACAATTGTAAAAAATATGAAGAATGGATATATTGGTCTGAGCCAGTATTGATCAATCGTTAGACTTGTAGTAAAAGATGCAATATAAAGAATGCAATATAGAATGGGTAGAGTAAGTTTTCTATCATAAATAATCGAATAAACAAATGAAAGCAACATACCGATAATTGAAAAAATACCCACTTGATTAACGATGATATTAACAAGAACATTAAGTCGGCTTAAAGGGTCAAAAAAATGTAATTTACCTACATGAACAAACTCTCCCGATGCTCTACTAGTTATCTGATCTATGACCGGACGATAAGAATTAAAATCTAAAAAAGCAAACGGCATAAAGATGAAAGTGAAAGCTGGTAGTAAAACAATAATATATATAAGATACCTTTTTGGATAAATTTTCGATCTTACATCAATAAAAGTTTGTAAAAATAATATCGGATAAAATACTATAGCCGGTATCTTTGAAGTAAAGGCTGCAGCACAAAAAACAATTGATAGAACAAAATTGATAGGTTTTTTTTCTGCATAGGTACTAAAATAAATAGTTAGAGTCAAGAAAAGAAAAACAAAAGTATCAACTCGAATAGTGTTCGATGCATTAATAGCATCAGGGATAAAATTAATAATCAAGAAAAAAAATATTGCTCCGATTTTTGAGCGATAAGACCTATAAATGATTATCGAAAGTACGAAACACCCTATAGTATAGATTAAGCTACATACAATCCTTGCACTAATAAAAAAGACACCATTATCATCGAACAGCAGAGAAACAAACTCGACCTTCGAAGAAACAATATTAAAAATATAATAAATACCATATATAATAAAATAGACGGCAGAAAGTAGATACATCGGTAATGTATGGTACCCAAACCATCGAGGATTAAAATCATACCCTAAGAATCCTACAGCATATTTAATAGTGTATTCTTCATCTATATCAAAAATAGAATAATTGAAAATAGAACCCGCCTTAATTAAAGAAAAAAGTATTATGATAATGAAATATACAATAAACCAAAAATATTTTCCCTTAGCGATCCGCATTATTTAATTTTTCAAATGTCTCATATCTATGTCTTTATTCATTTTTTTATTATCTTTTCAACCTAAAAATTCCCAACATTTCAGTTGGCTTGAGTTTTCCCTTTTCTATTTGATAATCATCTTCAAAGATGAGCTGATCTAAAATGTTTTTACTCTTATTAATTTCAGTAGATAAATTTGCACCTATAATTGGGTGAGTTACGATAAAACGTATGAATGCATTATGAAGATAGAGAAATTCAGGTTTAAATATTTTTAACAGTTGTCCGTGGATCTCCTCTTGACGTATACCCTCCATACCTGGATTTTTAGATAGCTTAATTAATTCAACGATTCGACCATCTTTATCCTTACGATAACTTTCTGGAATATCTAATAGAATCTTATTAATAAATTCCAAATTTTCGTCCCACAATATCACTCTATTTTTTCCGATTATATCGGCAACGAAAAATTGACCTTCATCTTTCAACGCATCATATACTTGATGAAATAAGTGTTCCAAATTAATAACATGATGTAAAGAAGCTTGAGCATAAACAATATCAAAATAATTTTTAGGGAGATTAATATAGTTAAGATCTACTTTATTAAACTTTATATTTAATTTACTTTTTTCAGCTAATTCTGTTGCCTTTTTTAAGATATCTTCATTTAAATCAAGACCAATGATTTCATAATTCGATTGTAACTTTTTTGCAAGTGCTACTTCGTATCCCCCATGTCCACAACCGAGACTAAGAATCTTGGGTGAATTCAATCTATTAGCATTTCGCTCTAACTGATACCAATATTTATTCCCAAGTTGCCCTTTGACCCTATCATCTACATGTATCCAGTAATAATGCCATGCTTCCTGATCATGTATTCCACCTAATTTCAATTCTTTTGTAATTGGGACTTTTTTATATTCTGTTATTTCTTCTTCAACCATTTTATTGTATTCTAAGTTCTTAGTTCTGTCATTTTCAATATCCCGTGTTTGCCAACTCATTTTATTTAAATTTACTGAATCATTCATAACCTTAAAAGCATCTACACGACTTATATTTACTTTAATGGGTTGAATCCTGAAAAATATTTTGAGTAATCTATATTTGATTATTCCCTCAATTTGTCCCATGAGAAAACTTAATCTATCGATATGATGTATGAGTATATTTTCATTTACTTCACTATGATTCCATTTCGAAATAATTATTCTAATCACTTTTGAAAAATTTTTAATAAAGCCCTTTAACTCGGTTGATAGTCGTTGTTTAATGAATTTGTTTGAATATCGTTCAGTGGGATATTCTTTATTTATACCGTACATGGTAGCATGTATAATACTCGCCAGACCATTTCGTCTCCTTTGGAAAGCAAAATCTTTTAAATTCGTTCTATGTTTATGGTAAATAATTGCTTTTTCTATAAAACCCATCGAGAAACGTGTTTTCGATTGCATCCTCCAAGACATTTCCATATCACTGCCCGTTATAAATTTATCCTTAAACAAACCAGCCTCTTCAAAAATGATTCGTCTGTACGCTGCATTTGCAGTAGCGGCAAATGGAAGAAAATGTGTGTTTTTTGAATGTGTAACTAGCTTATTCTCATCAATATATTTTTCCACTTGGGTGGTTGGTTCATACGCAAGAATAGGGCCACCGATACCTCCGAGGTTAGGGTCAGAGAAACATTTTACAAATTCTGTAATCCAGTTATTATCGGCAATACAATCAGAATCTGTGAAACAAAGTATTTCTCCCTTTGAATTTTTAATGCCCTGATTCCTTGCTGCATACGATGTTTGTTTTTTCTTTTCGAAATAAAGGGAAACAGGGTATTTTTTAATAATATCAACAGAATCATCAGTAGAGTTATTATCAACTATAATAATTTCATATTTATTCTTCGGATAATTCTGATTTAAAAGTGCTTGTATACACAAATCTAGAGTGCGTGATGAATTGAAGACTGGAACGATAACCGAAACAAATGGTAAACCGTCCTCCATGGATAATACATGATCTTGTCTTTTTACTTTGACATTTATTTGTTCTCCTCTGAGCTGGCGTATGCTTATTGTTTTCTCAATCGATAAGAGAAGTTTTTCTTCTACTATTTCAGGTGTGTAGTGAGTACGAACGTAGTCATAAGCATTTTTCGACAATGTATTCTGTAATTCAACGTCTTTGAGAAGTTTGATTGTTTTATTTGCAAAATCAATAGGCGCATCAGCAACCAATAAATGAACTTCATCAGTTACATCCATTCCCTGAATACCAATTGATGTTGTTACTATCGGAATGCCGAACATCATTGCTTCACCCACTTTCCCTTTCAATCCCGCACCATAACGCAAGGGAACTATTGAAACGTGTGCTTTTTGCAAGTACGGTTCCGTTTCAGGAACCCAACCTACAACTTGAACAGATCCACTTGCAAGTGCTTTTACTTTTTCTGTGGGCGCATTACCCACAATGATAAGTTTTGCATCAGATATTTCCTTTCTTATATAGGGAAATATTTTTTCGTGAAAAAATAAAACAGCGTCTTCGTTAGGTTGATGCCAGAAACCCCCTATGAACAGAAGTGAATTGTGTTCTACATTGTTAATGTTTCTTGTAATGGGTTTTAGCTTATGAATGTTTGGGATTACGTGAACACAAAGTTTCGGATCTTCCTTAAGCAATATTTGTCTATCTTGTTCAGTCACAGTCCATATAATATTTGCATCTCTGTAAACTTGTAATTCACTATTTTTTGTCTCTAAAGCTTTACGTTGTAAATCTTTACTCTTAAGCACCTCTGCCATCTGAAGCTCACGTGCGAAATGAATATCTACGGTGTCAATAATCACCGGAAGGTCGGGACGAATCTTCTTAACCAATGCCGACTGACGGAGAGCGGTATCGAAAAACTCGAATATTATTACAAAAAAATCGTCTTGCAGAATATTTTCGAGTTTGTAGTCCTTGAAAAAGACGGTAACACCAAGTTTTTGAAGAGCATGCACATATCGGTAATCGGCGTGGGCATCGTCTTCATAGTACCGTTCCGTCACGAAAGTAACATCAAAGTGTTTTCGCATTAGTTCAATCGCAGTAATGAATCTCAGGTGCCCTGAGCCGCGATCGTACCAAGGAAGACTTCGGGAGATAATCAATATATGTTTGCGTTTATTCATAATCGATCAAAGATATTTTTAAGTCGCCCTTCCATTACATCCCAACTATATTC
>CAYTSY010000136.1:0-8761 GCA_964440555.1 uncultured Desulfobacteraceae bacterium | reverse complement strand
GTGGGGGCGAACATGCCGATGCCGAAATTATCAACACCCGGCGCCCGGTGATGGGCATGTACCTCATTGAAAATCAATTGCTCTATAAGCGGTGCATCCTGGCCGCCGTACTCCTTGGGCCACGCGCGGGAAAGCCATCCCTTTTCAGCGAGTTTTTTCTTCATATGTTGATGAAAGGCAAATCCTTCGTCGCTGTGATACATGGCCTCAAGTCCGCCTTCGGCCCATTCAGGGGGCGCATGTTTCATTTCTTCCCTGAAAAATTGATCAAATTCTTCTCTGAGTTTTTCCTGTTCCTTCGTGAATTTAAAGTCCATAACATTCCTCCTTGTTTGGATATTAATAAAAAATCCATCGGGTTTTACGACATTTTCAGCGGCGTGGAAAAATAAACGGCGATCGCTGCCATAAATGACAGACCAATACACCCGGTAAAGATTCCCTGATAGGTGCCGAACAGATCAAACGCCATGCCGGCAAGTACGGGACCTGCTGCGCTGCCGAATGCCCCGGCCATGCCGACGATTCCATAAATGGTGCCAAATGAACCGATTCCGAAAAAATGTCCTACCATTAACGGCTGCAACGCCAGATGGCCGCCCATGCAGAATCCAAAGAACACGGCGTAAACCCATACCAGGGGCATGGCATGGGCAAAAAGCAGAATGAGAATGCCGACCCCCTGCATGACAGCACAAATTATTGTAACCTGCTTGGGGGAAAACTTGTCGGATAGCAGGCCGAAAACGATTTTCCCCACGCCTCCCATTCCCCCGGTAATACCCAGCGCGGCTGCCGCGGAAGCCCTCGAAATTCCCATATCCGTAAGATACACGATCTGGTGACCGAGCACCGAACCAATGGGAATGTAAATAAAAAGATACGCCAGGCAGATCAGCCAAAACGGCAGGGTTCGGCTGAGCGCTCCTAGTGTCCACTGCCGAAAAGCCGGCGCAGCAACAGCAGAAGCGCCGCTCAACCCTTGGCTTTCAGGTTGGCTTGTGGCAGCAGGGGTGCCGTCGGGCAGCAGCCCCATTTCCCGTGGTTTGTTTTTCATGATAAATGCGATGGGAGGCAACACAAGAACCCAGGTAATGACTGCCAGGAATATATAGGCAGTTCTCCAGCCAAAGCGTTCCAGAACATATCCCCCGGCCGGGGTGATGAGAATAGCCCCCAAAGAAACACCTGCCATGGCGATGCCGATGGCTTTTCCCCGTTTTTTTTCAAACCAATTGGTCAATGCCGTATTAACGGGGACGTTGCCGCACCCGGCAAATGCAATGCCGTGCATAAAATAAAGTCCGTAAAATTGCCAGAGCGCCTGGGTCCTGCTTAGCAGGATGAAGATGATCCCTCCGAAAAAAGCTCCCCATCCGATGAGCTGTTTCGGGCCGAAGCGATCGGTGAGTTTTCCGATCAACGGACCGCAAAAACCCACCGAGAGCAGATAAATGGTCAGAGCGGCGCCAACCTTTCCTCTGCTCCAGCCGAATTCATTCAAAAGCGGCTGATAGAATATCCCGAATACGTAAAAAAGTGCGCCGGCATGAATCAGCGTTGCGGGCATGACGGACGCCACTACCCACCAGCCGTAAAAAATTTTCTTTTTCAATTCCTTGCCTCGGTTGAGGTTATTTGAAGCGGGGCAATCCCAACCCCGTCCATGCAATGAGATTGCGTTGAATTTCATTGGTTCCGGCCGCAATGTTCGAGGCTGGAGAAAACTGGTAATACTGAGCCATCAGCCCGCTCATCGGCGCCCATTCAGATGTTTCCAGTTGGCCGTATAACCCCATCATTTCTGTGGCGAAATTATAGGTCCGCTGCGCCAGTTCAGAGCTGAAGACCTTTGAGGCAGAGGCATTCGTGACTGCGGTGGCGATGCGGTTTTGGCTTTGATCCCAAAAAACGCGGCGCGCCAGTGCATGGCCAACTTCAGTGTCTGCAAACAACTGCGCGAGTTTTTTTTTTTTGTTGGGGCTTTGCGAGAGCGGTGCACCGTCCCGACGGGTTGTTTTGGAATACGCCAACAATTCATTCAAGGTTCTTTTTATGGCTAAAAATTTCCCGCTGTTCGATCTCTCGAAGTTCATGGTTTGCCGGGTCAGGTTCCAGCCCTCGTTTTCTTTTCCGATAAGATCGTAAGCCGGCACACGGACGTCCTTGAAAAAAACGTCATTGAATACATGGCGGTTATCCATATATTTTACCGGCCGGACTGTAATGCCGGGCAGATCCATTCTAAGGTTGAATACGGACAACCCTTTATTTTTTGCGGAATTCTGATCTGTCCGGGCCAGCATGAACATGTGATCCGCCCGATGGGCTCCTGAACACCAGCATTTTTGTCCGTTTATCACATAGTGATCGCCGTTTCGTACAGCAGTGGTTCTTATGTTTGCCAGGTCAGACCCTGCGTCCGGTTCGCTCCACCCCTGGCAGTAAAAGGCTTCTCCTCTGGCAAGCGGCGGCAGCAGACGCTTTTTTTGCTCTTCAGACGCGCCGGCCAACAGCGTGGGTGCGAACATGCCGATGCCTTGGATATCGATTCCCGCCCCGCGGTGACAGGCGACGACTTCGTTGAATATCAACTGCTCAATCAAAGGGGCGTTCATGCCGCCGTATTCTCTGGGCCAGGCCCGGGCAATCCATCCTTTTTCACCAAGTTTTTTTGCCATATACCGGTGAAATCGAAATCCTTCTTCGCTGCCGAAAATACCTTCCAAGCCGCCATAACCATATTGCACAGGCGCATGTTTCATCTCTGTTGAGAAAAAATCATCAAATTCGCGTTGAAGGGCCAGTTGGTCTCCGGTAAAACTGAAATCCATCATCCGCCTCAATTGCACCAGAAGGCTAAACGGGCTCGAATCCGCGCCACAGGGTTATGTTTTCAACGGGTTCCCGAGATGAATATAAGCGATTTGCGGGAAAACCCTCATCCGGGTACCCGATGGCGATGGACACCGCAATCCGCTTGGTTTCAGAGATTCCGATGCGCTCCCGCAATACGTTGGAATATTGTATGCCCTGGTTTTCAATGCATGTACCCAGACCGAAGGCCAGGGCCGCCAGACAGATGTTTTGCATAACTGCTCCGATGTCTAAAAGTGGGCCGGCTTCTTGGAGACATCGGTCCGAATAGATAATGATGGCGGCCGGTGCATCAAAATAGCGCAATCCCCTGAGCAGCCAATCCAACCTTTTTTCCCTGTCCTCACGCTCAATGCCCATCAGGGCAAAAATTTCCATGGCAAGCGCCACTTGCCGCTTTCGGTAAATACTCTCCTTGGGTCTTTCTTCCGTGGGATAGTCCCGCTGGGCGGGAATGCCGGCCATGGTATTTTTAACGTTTAAGCGTTTTAATTCTTCCAGTGGTTCACCCGCAATAACGGCAAATTCCCACGGCTGCTGATTGACGGAGGAAGGCGCTCTGCAGGAAATTTCCAGAATCTCTTTTAAAATATCCTTTGAAACAGGATCCGACTTAAATGCTCTGATGCTTTTTCTCTCTGCAATCGCTTTAATGATATCCATGCGGCCTCAATCAGTTTGGATCCTTGCCTAAAACCACAAGGGCATCGACGGCTACGGGTTTGCCCTTGACAAGCTTCAGAGGATTAATATCTATCTCCTTGACACCTTCGTGATCCATTCCAATTTGACCGACGGCCATCAGGATATCGGCCAAAATTTCCCGATCAACAGCGGGTTTGCCACGGAAAGCGTCCAGAATTTTTTTCCCGCGAATATCTTCCATCATGTCCATGGCATCCCATCGCGTCAAAGGCGCCACGCGAAAGGAGGTGTCTTTTAAAATCTCGGTAAATATTCCTCCGATTCCAAACATCACACAGGGCCCGAACTGTGCGTCGCGGGTTAATCCCACAACAAGTTCCCGGTCTCCCTTTACCATCTGCTGAACAAGCACTTCCCGAACCACGCCGCCGGGGGTTGAAGTCAGGCGGCGGAAGGCTTCGCGGACTTCTTCTTCTTTCCGAAGATCAAGGGCAATTAAGTTTAATTCGGTTTTATGGCTCAATTCGTCTCCGGACCCTTTGAGCACCACGGGATAACCGATTTCAGCGGCGGCTGCTGCTGCATCCGCTTCCGTTTTGACGACTTTTTCACGGGTAACCGGGATTCCATATTCAGCCAAAAGTTTTTTGGATTCGTTTTCCGACAGTGTTGTAGCCCCTCTTTTCAGAGCCTCCTCGATAATTTTCATCCTGTAATCTCCTTTCATTTGGCGCGGGATGGCATTTACGGATTTTTTCAGTTATGCATATGTCAAAATCAATCTGAATGAAATTGAAGCGTTCCCGCAAAAACAGATCAAGCGGGGAACATGATTGCCTTTCGGCGTAAATCAGTCGAATAAAAATGGATAAAATTCAAAAAAATAGACTTTTGTCAATAATTATCTTTCCGCAATTTGAATAAAAATTGAACAAATGAATTTTATACAAAAAACGGCGTGTGGATTTCACCATAAAGCGGGCAGTAAACACGTTTTTTTTAAATTGCCGCATGAGGATGACGAAGTCTTCTTGACATTATGCGTTCATCAAAGTAGTAAGACCTTGAAAAAAAGCCATCGGCCGCGTTCGGTGCGAAAATGTTGGTTTTAAGACTCCGGTGCGAAAAACAAGATCAACATTTCAGGTGATTATGCGATATTTTGAGGAGGACGGACAGGATGAATAAACTCTTTGTTGCAACCGCATGCCTATTGACAGTAGGCCTTTTTGCCGGCGCTGTTTCCGCCGGACAAGGGGAAAGTGATACCCTGTGCATCCCTTTGGACGTCATCTCCCTGTCCGCTCCCGAAGGGGTTGAGGCTAAAAAATCTCCTGTGAACTTTCCGCATGCCGCGCATTTTAATTATAATTGCATGGAATGTCATCATGAGTGGAAGGGGGATACGGAAAACTTAAACTGCACGACGTCGGGATGCCATGATTCAATTGAATCGGTCAAGGATCAACCCTGGCGGTATTATAAGACCGCTTACCATAATCAGTGCATTGTTTGCCATAAGGATATTAATGAAACAAACAGGAAGCTGGAGATGTCCAAAAAAGAGATTCAGGGCGTCTTGCCGAAAACCGTTCCGACAGGCTGCATTGAATGTCACCCGAAGGAATAAAACATTTTGATATCGAGCGTTTTATAAAATATCTGAAACGCTTTTGCGAAAAACATAACGCGCCGATCATTACCTTCATCGCCAACCGCGGCGCAACGCCGTTTGAAATTCTTGTTTCCACGCTTCTCTCGCTGAGAACCAAGGACGAGATTACGGCAATCGCCGCATCAAAACTCCTAAAACTCGTCAAAACCCCCGCTGATATACTGCAACTCGGTGAAGAACGGATAAGGGAACTCATTTATCCGGTAGGGTTTTATCCCACCAAAGCCAAGCGCCTTATCCAGATCAGCACCCTGCTGATTGAAAAATATGGCGCCACGGTTCCGGATTCCATTGAGGAACTCCTTCAGCTCCCCGGCGTTGGCCGAAAAACAGCCAACCTTGTCATGACCGAAGGATTCAAAAAGTCGGCCATCTGCGTGGATACCCATGTTCACCGAATCAGCAACCGGGTGGGTTACGTTCAGACCAAAACGCCGGAGCAGACGGAATTTGCTTTGAGAGAAAAGCTTCCACGAAAGTACTGGATCACGTATAACGAATTTCTGGTCGCTTTTGGACAGACCCTTTGCAGACCCGTTTCACCGTTATGCAGCCGGTGCCCGGTTGAAAACATGTGCATGAAAATCGGTGTTACGCGTTCACGATAGGACGGGCTGCTCAAAAATTTTTTTCATCCCGGGGAAAACCATGGATAAAAAAGATATCTATCTGGTTTCATGGAACGTCAATGGGTTGAAAGCGGCCTTTTCAAAGGGTTTTCATCAATCCGTGGCGCCGCTTGATGCCGATGTCATTGCCATACAGGAAACCAAACTGCAGGAGACCACGCTCACGGCGCCAATGAAAGAATTCAATGGCTATGCGTCGTTTTGGTCCCATTCCAAAGAAAAAAAAGGATACAGCGGGGTCGGTGTGTATACGAGGCTTTCGCCCAAACGGATCAATTACGGAATCGGGATCGATCGCTTCGACAAGGAAGGCCGCATCATTGAAATCGAATTTGATTCTTTTGTTTTTTTTAACGTTTATTTTCCCAACGGCCAGATGAGCGATGAGCGTCTGCAATATAAGCTTGATTTTTATAAAGAATTTTTCGCTTATGCGGATCAGTATAAAAATTCCGGAAAAAGCGTGATCATTGCAGGCGACTACAACACCGCGCATAATGAAATCGATTTGAAAAATCCCAAAGCCAATGAAAAGTATTCCGGCTTTTTAAGAGTTGAGCGCGACTGGCTCGATAAAATATCGGCAAACGGCTATGTGGACACGTTCCGGCATCTTTATCCGGATACGATTAAATATTCATGGTGGACCTACCGGTTTAACGCCCGTACGAAAAATGTCGGGTGGCGGATCGATTATTTTTTTGCAACACGGGACCTGATCACACAGGGCCGGGTCAAGGATGCGGTGATCGAGGATACAGTTTTGGGTTCGGACCATTGCCCCGTTGGGTTAAGATTGGAATTACCCTATGACGTGCGAGACGATGACCGTTGAAAAATCAAAGACAAACGCATTGGGCATGTCAACCATCAACACTATTTTATGGTTTTTCTTTCAAAATCATGGCCGATGGGTCAAATACCAGCGGCATGTGATCTGACTCGGTTTCACTGCCTTTCACCGGATAAACGTGAATCATTTTGCCTTCAGGCCTCAGTTCGATAATAATGTCGAAGAGATCTTTCACAGGTTTAATCTGGGATGCAATTCCCATATCTCCGGTTTTTTCGTCCCGGTGCGTCGTCACGGTGAACCAGATTCTCATTCCGTGTTTTTCACCCAGTGTTTTAAGGTCTGAAAGCGCATGCCGGGTATCTTCATCAAAGGGGAGACCGTCGATAATGACCAGATCCGGTGAGAAAATATTTTGTTCGGTGAGATCGGTCAATCTCTCTTCGAGCTTTGGAACACTGAATCCCTCGACTTTAAAGGTCATGATGAACCGGTACGGTAAAATGGAGTCCCAGATCCGCCGGTTATCCTGAGCATCATTTTGTGCCGAGATGTTGTTGAACATCTCTTTGTACCAGACGCCGACCTTGGTCACCGCGTCATTTAAGCTGATATGCAAAACGTTTTGATTCCTTAACATGGCATTTAATGCCAATTGAACCAGTATGGCCGTTTTGCCGACGCCGGCCCGTGCCGTAACGGCGCCGAAACCTCCTTTTCCAATCACATCGTCCGTATGGTTGCCCAGTTTTTTAAACGGATTGGAGATCAGGGGAGAAGCATATTGCATGTTCATTTTCCTTTTTTAAGTATAATATAAAATATCTTTAAATCAGTTTGAAGCTTTTTCTTTGCCCTGCTTTTTGGCCAGATCATCTGCAACCTGTTGAGGGATTTGCTTATAACAAAAAAATTCCATCGTAAACTGGGCCTGGCCCTGGGTCAATGAGCGCAGGATAGTTGAATAACCAAACATTTCCGCCAAAGGTACCTGAGCCTCAATCATGCAGAAGGCGCCTTCGTCCTGGGCGCCGATAATTATTCCGCGCCGCTGATTCAAAGAGCCCATGACAGGGCCTTGAAACGCCGTCGGCGCTTCCGCCACGACTTTCATGACCGGCTCATGAATGACCGGCCCGGCTTTAACATAAGCGGTTACAAATGCGGCCCGGGCCGCTGCCTGAAACGCCATATCCGAAGAATCCACGGCATGAGACGCCCCATCGTTTAAAACGACTTTAACGCCAAAAACAGGGAAACCCATTCGCTGGCCCTTTTCCATGCATTTTCGAAACCCTTTTTCGCACGATGGGATAAATTGTGTGGGTATGGCGCCGCCGAACACTTCGTTTTCAAATACAAATTCTTCATCCGTAATAGGCTCGATATAACCTGCCACACGGCCGAATTGGCCGGATCCTCCTGTCTGCTTTTTATGGACGTAATCGAAATCAGCGCGTTTGGAGATGGTTTCCCGATATGCCACACGGGGGGGGCCCGTCTCGACCAGGGCGTCGTATTCACGCTTCATTCTTTCGACATAGACTTCGAGATGCAATTCCCCCATCCCGGAAATAATTGTTTCTCCGGTTTCTTCGTTCATATGCGTTTTAAATGTCGGGTCTTCCTTGGTGAACCGGTTCAATGCCTTGGACATGTTGATTTGGGCTTTGTTGTCTTTGGGGGTGATGGCCAGCGAAATAACCGGTTCCGGGACATACATGGAAGACATGGTCAGGTCGATTTCCGGGCTGACAAAGGTGTCTCCGGAAGCGCAATCAATACCGAACAGAGCGCCGATATGGCCTGCCGGGATGCTTTCGATATCTTCCATCTGATCGGCATGCATCCGTACGACGCGGCCGATTTTTATTTTTTTCCCGGTACGTGTATTTTTTGCCGTCGCTCCTTTTGTGAGAACGCCCTGGTATACCCGAATATAGGTCAACTGGCCGTATGTGCCGTCTTCGAGCTTAAACGCCAGGGAAACCAACGGATCGGCGGCCTTATTGGTCAGAATGACCGGCATATCCGGTGCATTCATATCAATGGCCTGGTTTTCGACTTCAGCGGGGCATGGTAAATAATCGCTGACTGCGTCGAGAAGCAGTTGGATGCCTTTGTTTTTATATGCTGATCCCA
>CAYTSY010000135.1:0-8763 GCA_964440555.1 uncultured Desulfobacteraceae bacterium | reverse complement strand
GTATCGAGGAATCGCGGCTTGCAGGTGAAATTAACTCCCGGGGAGAAGCGCTGGCATCGGTAAAATGTTTTTTAGCCCATCGAACTGATTCAAATGCTTGACATTGCGCATCCAATTTAATAGGTAGTGTCCAATTTCCGATTATAAAACGACGATGATTTTGTGTATATCATAACAGCAAAGAAAGGAATGATTTTATGAACATCTTATTTTTCGGCCCCAATGGCAGCGGCAAGGGGACCCAAGGCGCTATTCTCAAGGAAAAGTACAAAATTCCGCATATCGAATCCGGAGCTATTTTTCGCGAAAACATTTCGAATAAAACCGAACTGGGAGCAAAGGCAAAAGCGTTTATCGACAAAGGCGATCTGGTGCCTGACGACATTACCATTCCGATGATCCTCGATCGATTGAGACGTGATGATTGCAAAAAAGGCTGGCTTTTAGACGGATTCCCTCGAAACCGGAATCAGGCCGTCATGCTGGATCAATCGCTGAAAAAAGCCGGACTGGCGCTCGATATTGTCGTGGAAATCACCCTGGACCGCGAGATCGCAAAAAACCGGATTATGGGGCGCCGGTTATGTGAAAATGATAACAATCATCCCAACAACATTTTTATCGACGCCATCAAGCCCAACGGCGATAAATGCCGCGTATGCGGAGGAAATTTAAAAACGCGTTCGGACGATCAGGATGAATCGGCAATCAGCAAACGCCATGACATTTATTACAACACGATAGACGGAACGCTGGCGTCCGCATATTATTTCAAGGAATTATCCAAAAAAGGAGACGCGATCAAATATATCCCGCTGGATGGAACTCCCGGCGTAAAAGAGGTAACCGCGGACCTGGTTTCCAAACTGTAGCCAACTACACGGTTTCCTTCCCATTATCAAGCGCCCTGCCCTGAAAAATTGGGGCCGGGCGCTTTTTTTGAATTCAATATATATTTTTCTTGCGAAAACATCGGGACTACGTTATTAGATTTGCTTTAACTAATGGAGGTCAAATAACCATGCTACAGGTGGATATGCCTGAAATAAGGATTTTCACCTGATGGAACGAAGGGGGCGAGGAGTTGAAGGAAATTCAAGTAAGGGTGCTTGATAACGACCTGGAAAAGGCTATGCGTATCCTGAAGAAAAAGATACAAAATGACGGCCTTTTCAAGCGGTTGAAACTAAAGAAAAATTACGAAAAGCCGAGCGAATTTAAGCGCCGCAAGCAACGCGAGGCATTACGAAGACAGCGCATTACCGCTTCAAGAAATAAGTTTAAAAATTAATCTTAAAAACCCTGTAAAAAAGTGAGCAGCCCGGCATGATCTTTATATTGTGCCGGGTTTTTTCTGGATATGACACATCATCTCAGTTACAAAGCATGTCTGGATGAAATGTTTTCCCTCAGGCGATTCGGGATCAAGCTCGGACTGGGCACGATTCGGAAAACACTTGCCGGTATCGGGAACCCGCAGGACCGGTTTTCCTGTATTCATGTGGCCGGAACCAACGGCAAAGGCTCCATTGCTTCGGCATTGTCATCCATACTCCGTTTGTCCGGGTACAAGGTCGGCCTTTATACCTCCCCTCACCTGGTCCGTTTCAATGAAAGGATTTGCATCAACAATGCACCGGTCCCGGACGACCTTGTTGTCTCCGCATATCTTGCCGTCAAAAATGCCCAGTACGGCCGTCGCGAACCGACCTTTTTTGAATATACAACGGCAATGGCCCTGTGGATTTTCGGGGAAGAAAAAGTAGATTGGGCGGTCATCGAGACCGGAATGGGCGGACGCCTTGATGCAACCAATACCATAAAACCCAGACTGTGCATCATATCGAACATCTCCTTGGGGCATCGCGAATCTCTGGGAAATACCATTGCGCAAATCGCCGAAGAAAAAGGCGGCATCATCAAGCGCCGGGTTCCCGTGATCACCGGCGCAAAGCAGACCGGGGCCGTATCGACGCTGCAACGCATCGCAAAATCGCGGTCCGCTCCATTGTATCGTTTGGGCAAAGACTTTAAAATTCGAAAAAATCCCGATAAAAGCTTCTCCTATTCCGGCTTGTTCAACCAGTGGCAAAACATCAGAACAGGTCTCAGCGGAAGCCATCAGGCGGATAACGCGGCTCTGGTACTTGCTGCATGCGAGGTTTTGAACCAAAAACACGCAGACATTTCTCTTGAGAACATCAAAGCGGGAATAGAAAACAACAAGTGGCCGGGAAGGCTTGAAGTTGTTTCGGAAAAACCGTTGGTGATTCTGGACGGCGCCCACAATCTGGCAGGCGCAAAAAATCTGGCTGCTTATCTGATCGACAATTTTTCAGACCGGCCGATCACCCTGGTGATCGGCATTTTAAACGACAAGCCCTACACGGCCATGCTGAAATCCCTGGCCCCGCTCGCCCGAAAAATTGTTTTGACAAGCCCGGTTATTGACCGTGCGCTGCCCGTCGAGAAACTCTTTCCGGTGGTCAAACAAATGGCTTTTGAAGTAAAAATGATCGCCAATGTCGGAGAAGCGGTGATTCAGACCATGGACAATGCTTCTCCAGACGACGTGATTTGCGTGGCCGGATCATTATACGTTGTCGGGGAGGCAAAAGAGGCTCTTGAAAAACGGGGAATTCCTTCTTTTGAACTCAGCCGGTAAATACTGTCAAGGCAAATACGATCAGGCCTTGACTTTTTCAAAGCAATCCTTTATCTGTCACAACGGACAATCCATTATGCGCCCGTGGCCCAGGGGATAGGGCGTCAGCCTCCGGAGCTGAAGATCGCTGGTTCGAATCCAGCCGGGCGTACCACAATAAATTCAATGACTTATAATATATTTTAATCCCTTTTTTTATCGCCTGAAAGTCTCATACCCAACAATATACCCAACACACAACACCAAAATTGTGGTTTTCCCCCATAAAAAACAAAACCCCCGGCACCATCGACTTGACGGTACCGGGGGCTTTTTTTGGTATCCGCTGATCAGGGCTTTGGGCTATCTGGAAAACTGATGTTCTCGGGTTTTACAATGGCCCGACGATTGCGACAACAGTCACAAATTGAAGCGTCGTGATCATTGTTTGGTATGAAACGCTGACCCGACTTGAGGAATCAAGAAAAAGAAGGGAAAATATCTCTTTTTTATTGCTCAAACCACAACAACTTGTCTTCCACTCTCTAATAAACTCTGCATCTTGTATTTGTCATACTTTCCCCACACGATTTGTAGGGTTTTTCCGGACAGACAAGGCGGATTTTTTGTGATAAAGACGTTATCAAACTATTCACTCTATGTGGACTTTCCATGAAAAACAGTTACCTATCCAAGTATACGCGATTATCCATAAAGCCCTGATTAAAAGTGGAAGTTGAAAAGGAGCAGATAAAATGGTTTCATCGCAACCCCAAAAAATGTTTCGGAAAGGAAACTTAATCACGACAATCCCCATGACGCTGACAATACCTATACCTGGTACGACAGCAATCCGGAAACCAACGGCGGTGATGTTGGGTGGCCCGGCGACGGCACGGACACCGAGGATTTTATTAATACGTTGAACACCCCCAATTACGGGAGATATTCGGATTGGCGAATGCCGACAGTGAATGAGCTCCGTTCCATCGTGGATTACAGCGGGTTCGATCCGGTCGTCAGCCCCGTTTATTTTTTAAATACCAAGTCGTCCTATTATTGGTCGTCTACCACCAGCGCCAACGGTACCGGTTACGCTTGGGATATGAATTTCGACGTCGGCCACCACTACTACGGCCATAAGAGCTATGGCCGCTATGTGCGTGCGGTTCGCGGCGGGCAGAATTTGTTATTGGATCATTTGGCCATTTCGAGCCCGGCCCAAGCCTCAATCTGGAAAACCGGTATGACCATGCACATTACCTGGGATAGACGTGAGTTGGGCGGAAACGTGAGCATATCGATTTCCCGGGATGGTGGGAAAACCTTTGAACCCATTGTCGCTTCGACACCAAACAACGGTTCATTCTCTTGGACGGTCGATGGCTCCGGCTCGGTAAACTGCGCCCTGAAAGTGACGCCTTTAGTCGATCCTTCCAAAGCCTCAACCCAGAGCCTTTTTTCCATTATAGAAAAAGGAGACATCAATAATGACGGCACCGTTGATCTTAAGGATGCCATATTGGCCGTTCAGGTCATGTCAGGGATGCAGCCGTCAACGAGGATTTTCAAGCAGGCCGACGTAAACAATGATCATAAAATCGGAATAGAGGAGATAATTTATATCCTTCAGAAGATTTCGGGGACGAGGTAACCGGCGTTACCTTTGTTTGTCGTGCCGGCACCCATAACAATGCCTACCGGAATAAACCTCGACATTTTGAGAGGCAAGGCCAATCGGCATAAGGGTTTTTGGCTAAGACGCGCTGTAATCGATTTTAAGCGCACTTTATTTAAAACGAATTTGGCATCTCAAGTTTTCAGAATCACATAAGCGCCCGGTAATCAATTTTGAGTACATCGCCTAACAGCCGAGCATTTTTCCGGCCGATGGTTCTTTTCCCGTTTTCAACCTCGGAGATATGCCGTTGAGGGATGCCGGTCAAATCAGAAACCTGCCTTTGCGTGAGCCCTTCTTTATACCTTGTCCCAGCCAAGACAACGCCTGGAGAATTATCCTTAAATTCAGGAAATGCATCTTCCCATGCAACGGAATCCGATGTATCCTTAAAGCCGATAGATTCCATAAGTTTAACGGCCTTATCTTTCTCCGATACCGGCCCGGAAAACATTAAAACTATTCTTTTAATATGGCGCTTTTTCGTGTGTTCCAACATAAACCACCTCTATCAATCGTATTTCATTATCAACAACTTGCCAAACAGCCACATAGGCAGGTTGACCCTTTTTTAAGTGGCAGTGGTGTTTCTGGTCTTGTAATCTGCTATAATTTGGCCAATTTCCCCTTATTGGCCCCTTAAGTTCAATTTCTTTCAACAAAGCAAAGAGAGATTTTTTAGGCCGAACAGGCAACCGGTCAATCATCTTATTAATGCGCTTGGGGATTACAACCTTCCATTTCATGTAGATAACAATATACCTTATTTTAGTATCATATCAAGATTTATTTTTATTGACATTGAGTTGGATAGTTTTTTCCCCTGCCTGGGTGAATAATCAAATGGTTTAAGGACACCAATAAACACTAAAGAAAAAATGGTAAATGTAAAAAATTAAGCCTCCGGAGCTGAAGATCGCTGGTTCGAATCCAGCCGGGCGTACCACACAATGGTTTAAATAGTTGCCTGTTTCTTTTGCGGCGGCGACAAAAGAAATGAAGTGCAAAAAGAGATCCCCAGGACAAGATCCAATATGATAAACGCGAGATCATAGCTGCCCGTTTTTTCAAAAATCACTCCGGCGCCTACCGGAACTATGGCGCCGAATACGATCATCAGTGGCCCGAGCACGCCGTTGACGGCGGGAAAACTTTCCGGGCTGAAATAATTACCGGTGATTGTTGGAAACATAATCAACTGAGAGCCGTAGCAAAATCCGAAAATCATTCCTGCCGCAACCACAAATGAAAAGTTGGACGATTTCCATAAACCCAATACCATCACCAGCATGACCCCCATGGACGCGGTAATGATCCACCGCGGCTCAATCCGGTCGCCCAGCCATCCCATGGGAAAACGGGCCAGCCCGCTTCCCAAAATAACGAAGCTCAGAATGGAAGCCGCCTGCATTCCGGAAAACCCTTTGTCCGTAAAATGCAGAACCCCATGACTGGTAATAAGAAAAAGGGCCATGATATGACCGATAATGACAACGGCTAAAAACCAGAAGGTATTGCTTCTGATGGCTTCTTTAAGGTCCCAGGGAGATTGGGCCCGAAATGTTTTTGTCTTTTTACCCCCGCCGCCGTGGGCTGACTGAAGATCATCGGGATTTACCCCGTCCGCAAATTGCCCCACGTCCTGAGGCTTATTGACCAGAAAAAAAGAGCAAACGATGGCGATCAGTGAAAAAAGAGCGCCTGTAATCCAGCCGGACTGCCATGTATGGGTTTTTGCCATCAGCCAGGTAAAAAACGGTTGGGCCAAAAATCCGCCCACGGCAGCCCCGGTCATCACGATTCCGATGGCCATAGCCCGGTTGGCGGAAAACCAGTACATCAATATGGTCTGGACAGGCACCACGCCGCAAAACGCAAATCCGAAGGATACCACAAACCCCCACAGGATAACCCATTGCCACATTTTGGACGTGACGGTTCCCAACAGAATAAGACCGACAAACAACACGCAGGCGCCTGTCAAAATGGTTTTTTTGGCCCCTCGCTTGTTGATTGAAAGAGCCACCAGGGGAACCAGAAGCCCCATTAACAGGACGCTGATGGTATGGGCGATGGACGCACCTGCGCGGTTCCATTGAAGCGTTTTGATCATCATGGGGAAAATTACGGAAAATCCGTAAAAAGCAAGGCCCAGGGTGGAGAGGTAGCAGGTAAACAACAAGATGACGTTTTTCCATCCATAAAAATCCGGTTTTTTAACTACAGTGTCTGTCATGTAATCCCCTTTTCTGAAAGAAAACAGTTAAAGAAAAATTGAAGAGACGATGCAAAAACGGATAATCAACTGGTTTTACACTTCCCGGGCAATTTCATAGGCCGGTGCCGTGGCATCCATGCATTTTTAAACCATAGCGTAACAAGGGTAAAAAATAAATCAAAAAGTGAATGTCTTTCAACATAAAAGATGGTTGACAAAAAAATGAATATGCGTAACAAAAACAGCTTCAGCGTTCTTTGACTTTGATGTTTTTATAACCCGAAAACGAACAAACCCTACATTCTCATAAATCAATTATCAAACAAAAAAGGAGGGATTTATGGATTATCGATTCACACCTGAGCAGGAGGCCTTCCGGAAGGAATTTTCCTCGTGGCTGGACAAAAACCTGCCCGCTGGGTATGACCCCGCGAAACGCCATAACTACAAAACGGCTGCAGAACATCTTGCAGCTTATAAAGCGTTTCAAAAACGTCTGTATGAAGGCGGGTACACCGCCATGCACTATCCCAAGGAATATGGCGGTCAGGGCAAAACACCGATTGAAGAAGCCATCGTGATGCAGACGATTACTCAGAAATGCGGGGAGTTGAGAGCGCCGGCCGGGATCACCTTCGGCATGGCTGTTCCCACCCTCTTTACTTGCGGCAACGAAGAGCAGAAGAGAAGACACCTGCCGAAAATTATGGACGGAACGTATCTCTGGTGCCAGGGTTTCAGTGAACCCAATGCCGGGTCGGATGTCGCCAACATCTCTACTCTGGCCATCCGGGAGGGGGATCATTATGTTGTCAATGGTCAAAAAGTCTGGACCAGCATTGCCCATATGGCCGACTATTGCATCATGGTGGTTCGAACCGATCCCGATACCACGAAACACCGCGGTTTGAGTTATCTTTTGCTGGACATGAAATCCCCCGGCGTGGATGTCCGTCCCATGAAGCAGATGACCGGCGAGGCGGAGTTTAATGAAGTGTTCATGGACAACGTGAAAATTCCCGCGGAAAACCTGGTGGGCAAGGAAGGCGACGGCTGGATGATCGCGATCACCACCCTGATATACGAAAGAGCGATCGGCGATGTCACCATGGCCAAAAAAAAAAAAAAAACGATTCAGGTATTGTTGGATACGGCCAAGACGGTCAAACGATCCGGCAAGCCCGTTATCCAGGACCCCGTGGTCAGGCAAAAACTGGCTCAGCACTATATTGAGGTCATGGTATTGAAATACCATGGACTTCGCAATTTCAGCAAAACCATGAAAGGCGGGATTCCCGGTCCGGAAGGCTCTATAGGCAAGCTATTGTGGAGCGAGCCCAACCAGAGGATCACCGACGACGCCGTTATGATGCAAGGCCCCTTGGGCCAGATCATGGAGGGCTCGCCCTGGACCGTAGCACAAGGCATGTGGCAATACGGCCTTTTGCGGTCCAAGGGCAACACCATCGAGGCCGGAAGTTCTGAAATTCAACGAAACATCATCGGCGAGCGCGTTTTAGGTCTTCCCAAAGACGCATCCAGAGCAGTCGTCAGAAAATAAGGAGGGATATCAGCCATGGATATTACATTAAGCAAAGCCCAGCAGGATATGTCAAAGGAAGCGCGCAGATTCTTGAAAAAAGAATGTCCCAAAGAATTCATCGAACAGATGTTTGAGGACCCGAAAGGGTACACCGATGATCTGTGGTCCAAGCTCACCGAACTGGACTGGCCGGCCATGATCGTCCCGGAAAAATACGACGGCATGGGCATGGATCTTATCGATCTGGTCATGGTGCTGGAAGAAACCGGTCGCGCCCTTCTTCCCGGGCCGTTTTTTTCAACGGTTGTTTTGGCGGCGCAAACCATCATAGCGGCGGGAAGCGACGCCCAGAAACAAGCCTGGCTGCCGAAAATCGCCGAGGGCAAAGTCAAGGGGACCCTCGCCGTCTACGAAGCCGACAGCGGTTCGGATCCTGAATATATACAGATGGAAGCCAAAGCAGACGGCAATGGATTTGTGTTAAACGGAACGAAAATGCTCGTATCCGACGCTCACGTATCGGATATTATTATTTGCGCGGCCCGCACGTCATCCGGCAATGATCCAGAAAACGGAATCACCTTGTTCATCGTGGATCCCAAAGCAAGCGGCGTGACCGTCTCCTGGCTCCCCACCATGGACGCCACCCGGAAATATTGCGCGGTTGAATTTAAGAACGT
>CAYTSY010000134.1:0-8848 GCA_964440555.1 uncultured Desulfobacteraceae bacterium | reverse complement strand
GACATTGTTCCCAAACTGATTCAAAAAGGGAAAAAAGTTGTCGATCTTTCGGCTGATTTCAGATTTTCCAATGTGAAGCAATATGAGGCCTTCTACCAGCCTCATACCGCGCCGGATCTGCTCAAGGAAGCGGTTTACGGACTGAGCGAAATTTATTGTGAAGATATCCGGAAGGCACGATTAATCGGAAACCCCGGGTGCTACCCCACGAGCGTCCTGCTGCCCCTGATTCCGTTGCTGAAAAAAGGGTTTCTGGACCCGCATTCCCTTATTGCGGATTCAAAATCCGGGGTCAGCGGCGCCGGCCGGTCCCTGGCGCTGACATCCCATTTTTGTGAGGTCAACGAGTCGTTTAAGGCATACAAAGTGGCCGGGCACCGCCATACGCCGGAAATGGAAGAGGTGTTGAGCCGGGAGGCGGGCATGCCGATCCGGATCACCTTTGTACCCCATCTTGTCCCCATGACCCGGGGAATGCTGACGACCCTGTACGCCACGCTGACGCGGCCCGTTACGGTTGACGAAATTACGGACGCATTTTTGCAGTTTTATGAAAAGAGCCCGTTTATCCGGTTGTGTGCTCAGGACCGGGTTCCGGATACGTTGCATGTCAAAGGAACCAATTTTTGCGATATCGGTTTTCGCATCGAGAAGGCCCAAAAGCGGTTGATTCTGATTTCGGCAATCGATAACCTGGTAAAAGGGGCGGCAGGCCAGGCTGTGCAGAATATGAACATCATGCTTGGCCTGGATCAGAAAACGGGCCTTTTCAATAAATAACACGAACATCTATGAAAAAGTGAAAGGAGATGCACATGACGGCAAAATTAATTAAGGGCACGGAAATTCGAGAGGAAATTTTAAATGAAATTACCGCGGAAGTGGCCCGCATCAAGGAAAAACACGGAGTTGTTCCGGGACTGGTGACCATTCTGGTGGGTCAGAACCCGGCTTCTATTTCTTATGTAACGTTGAAAATCAAAACCGCTCACCGGGTGGGATTCAACGAAATGATGCCGGGCAAGCCGATCGACGAATCGAAACCGGATTTGAAGAGTCTTCCCGTTGATATATCGGAAGCAGACCTGCTGGAGGCCATCGATAAGTACAATAAAGATGATTCTGTTAACGGCATTCTCGTACAACTGCCGCTTCCCAAGCACATTGATGAGAAAAAGGTGCTCAATGCCATTGATCCGGATAAGGATGTTGATGGGTTTCATCCGGTCAATGTCGGCCGCCTGATGATCGGCGGAAATGAAGTCAAATTTCCGCCCTGCACGCCCGCTGGAATTCAGGAAATGATTGTCCGGGCCGGAGTTCAGACCAGCGGAGCAGAGGTCGTGGTGGTCGGCCGGTCCAATATTGTGGGAAAACCCATTGCCAACATGATGCTTCAAAAAGGAAAGGGCGCTGATTCCACCGTCACCATCGTGCATACCCGTACCAAAAACATGGAGGATCATTGCAAACGGGCTGACATCCTGATTGTTGCCGCCGGCGTGCCCAACCTGGTTAAACCGGAATGGATCAAACCAGGCGCATGCGTCATCGACGTTGGCGTAAACCGCGTTGGGGAAAAAGTCAGCGAAAAAACCGGCGAAAAAATAGCCGTCTTAAGAGGCGACGTAGATTTTGACGCAGCCAAAGAAATTGCCGGATACATTACGCCTGTTCCCGGAGGCGTCGGCCCCATGACCATTACCATGCTGATGAAAAACACCTTGAATTCGCTCAAATTCCGATTGGGCATCGTCTAAAACAGGCGTCTGAGAATCAACTGAAAAAGGGGGTCTTCGGATTCCCTTTTTTTATTTGAATGATGAAAAAACACTTGACTATTGGGTATTTCTTTTTTAATGGGTCAGAAACATTTGTTTGGGTGCTCGAAATGTGAGCGTAACAGGGAACTCCGTTAAATTCGGAGACGGGCCCGCCGCTGTAATCGGGGACGAACGCCGCAAGATGCCACTGGATTTTCCGGGAAGGCGCGGTCAGTAGGTTGATCCGTAAGTCAGAAGACCTGCCTAAACGTGTATTTTTCGCCTTCGTGGACCAGGGCAGGATCAGAGGATAAAACAGGGATATCCCCGGATCGATTAAAATCGGTCCGGGGATTTTTTTTACTCCGGACCCAAGACATCGGTAAAGGAGGATAAAAAACAATGAAGATGAAAACTTGTGTTTTGGCGGCATTGCTGATTGTCATGTACTATCCGGTTCCAGGCGGCATGGCCTACGGACAAACCGTAAACCCGGCCGGAGTGGCATTGGATGAGATTGTGGTAACCGCCACGCGTTACGAAAAACAGATATCGACTGTTCCGGCCCATGTCACCGTAATCGGCAAAACCGATATTGCGCTTTCAACCGCGGTAAACATCCCGGACCTGTTAAAAACCCAGCCGGGGCTTCAGGTAAACGACATCAACGGAAATCGCAGAAATTTTCGCGTGGACATCCGGGGCTTCGGGGAAACCGCCCATTCCAACACCCTGGTGCTGGTGGATGGCAGGCGGATCAATCAGGCGGATTTGAGCGGAACGGACTGGACCCTGATTCCCCTGGAACGGGTTGAGAAAATCGAGATCATCAGGGGCGGAAGGGGAAGTGTTCTTTATGGGGACAACGCCTCCGGGGGCGTTATAAACATTATCACCCAAAAAGGCAGCGCATTCAAAGCAGGAACTGAAATAGCCGCCGGCAGTTACGATACCTATAGAGGGAGGGGATACGTCTCCGGGCAGGAAAACGATATTTCATATGCCTTCACCGGCAGCTACGCCGTTTCCGGCGGATATCGCGACAACAGCGACTCGGAAGTCCGGGACCTGGGATTAAACGTAATTTATTCCGCAACGGAATCTTTTCAGTTGCCGATCGGGGGAGGATACCATAAAGACCGGACCCACCTTCCGGGCGCGCTTAAAGACAGTGATTTCCTTTCAGGCGCATCCCGGACCGACTCCGTGCAGCCCGATGACTTTGCGGATACCGAAGATTATTACATCAGCGCGGGCCCGAGTCTGTCCTTTTTCAACGATGACGCGTTTAAAATCGACCTGTCCTTTCGCAGAAGGAATTTTCTTTCCTTTGCTTCATTTGCGGGCGGCACATTTACAGGCGATACGGAAATTGAAACCCTCACGGCTTCCCCTCAAATCGTGCTGAAAAATAAATTGAGCGCCTATGACAACGCCCTGACTTTCGGTATGGATTTTATCTCCTCGGATGAGGAAATTTTTAACCAGTCGGTGTTCTTCGGCTTTCCTTCAGAAGGAGATTTTGTTTTAAAAAAAGAGTCCGCCGGATATTTTATCCACGACGAACTCAACCTCTCAGAGAATTTTTCCCTGTCCGGAGGATATCGTTATGACCGGGCGAAATTGTCTTTCAGGCCCTCGACCCCGGATGAAACCGAGATGGATGAAAATCTTTTCACAACCGGCCTCAATTATCGATTTCTTTCCGATTCCCAGGCCTTTATCAGTTTCTCCAGAAGCTACCGGTATCCCCTTCTGGATGAAATTTTCAATTTTTTCACCAACACCATCGACACGGACCTGACGGCCCAAACCTCCGATGATTATGAAATCGGCGTGCGCCATGCCTTTAACCCGCAATTATCAGGCGTTCTCACCGTATTCGGAATCGACACGGACAATGAAATCTTCTATAACCCGACGACATTTAAAAATGAGAACTTGAACGGAAACACACTGCGAAACGGTCTGGAAGCCTCACTCACGAAAACATTTGAACGCATTGAAGTGACGGGCAGCTACACTTACACCCTGGCCGACATCGAAGCTGATGCGTTTAAAGGAAGTTCAGTCCCCGGTATCCCGAAGCACAAAGCCACCCTTGATGCCCGTTATATGCTGGGCAGAGGATTTACGCTTTCCGCAAACGGCAACTACCTCGGCGAGCGATACTTTGAAAGTGATTTTTCAAATGTGTATGGAAAGCAGAAAAACCACGTGGTTGCGAATGCGAAGCTCGGATATGAAAGGAAAAACCTGACCGCTTATGTGCAAGCCAATAATGTAACGGACGAATCGTATTCAGAATACGGCGTTCTCGGCGGATGGCCGGTGGAAAGGGCTTACTACCCTTGCGCAAAGAGAAATTTCCTGGCAGGGATCTCCATTTTTTACTAGCCGCATCTACAAAAACGGCGTGAGTCGAATCCCTTTTCGCCTCACGCCTCCCGATTTACGATTCACGCCCTCTCACGACCTCAGCGTCGCCGTCAACCGCAGCGGGTTGATCAATAGCTCCAAAGCGGACACAATATCGGTACACGCCACATCCGCAGCCATCAGGGTTTCAACCGAAGCGCCCTCCCCCAAAATAACGGCAACGCCCAAAGCCGAGGCATTCAGCATCAATTGATCGTTTCTTCCGTTTCCGATACAGACCGTGTTTTCAAATCCCAGAGCCCTGACGTATTCCAGCTTTCCCAGGTCCTGACGCTCGATGGGCAAAATGGTCACCGTGCAGGGAATGCCCGTCATTCCGGCCTTCACTTTTCCGAAGGTATCTGCCGTCACCACATGGATTTCTAAATCTTTGGCCAGCACGGTAAGACACCCCCGCACCCCATCGACGAGCTGGCCGTCCACCGCCAGGGTTCCGTTGTAATCGAGCACCAGATGCGTCAATCGAAGGGTCTTGTATCCCGGAATAACATATTCAATCATCGCTTTTCCTCTATGAAGGGTATAGCCGTCTCCTGACTTTCCTTACCAGGTCCTGGGGTGCAAAAGGCTTTTGGATAAACGCGGCGCCTTCAGCTCGCGCCATGACAACATCATATATCGAAGCCGACGCACAAGATCAATAATTTTAAGCTCTGTTGACTTTGCACACGCTTTTGAGGCATAAAAAGACTCATTAAACCAACTTGCAGTCAACGCGGATGAAACATCTCGCCATCCACGGGGAGAAATTCGTTATGAAGAATCCTGATAAACTCGTTGAAATCAAGAAATTTCCGCAGCACTATCCCGCTGCAATGGTCAATATTACCAATCGATGCACCTTGCGATGCCGGCATTGTTTTCTATATCGGGGAAAAAACCCGAATCGGCCGGATGATGAGATGGACACCGCCACTATGTTGAAAAAGCTGGCGGAGCTGCAGCAAAAACATTCAATTGATACGATGCTCTGGATGGGTGGGGAACCGCTGTTAAGACCGGATGTGCTTGAAGAGGGCGTAAAACTTTTCAGCCGGAATACGATTACCACCAACGGCACGTTGGACCTTATCGATTTGCCTTGCGATATTTATGTCGTATCCGTAGACGGGCCGCCCGAAATCAATGATTCGGTGCGGGGAAAAGGATGCTTTGACAGAGTCATGAAGACGCTTTCACGGGTACCGGGCGATTTCGGTCCAAAGGTCACCTGCCAGTGTGTCGTCAATAAAAAAAACGAACTGGCCCTTGAAGAAACCGTAACCCTTCTGCGTGAGTCACGTGCAGCGTCCATGACCTTTTCCTTATACTGTCCGGGCAAAAACGATCAGTCCGGTTTTGCCTGGGAAAATCTTGCCCAGCGCGACAGCGCCGTTTTCGAAGTCCTGCGGCTGAAAAACAAATTTCCTGAATTTATACGAAACAGCACGCGAAGCCTGGAATTAACGCTGTCTGAAAACGCAAAGGCCGTTACGGACAACTGCCCCTCAAAGGCCATGGTACTTCCGCTTTACCTGGAGGGAAATGCGTTTGTAAATCCGTATTGCTGCTATGGAAACGATGTTGACTGCAACTTATGTGGTGCATGGGTTGTGTTTCACCTGGCGGCGATTTTGGAGCAGACAAAACCGGGCCTGTTTGCAGTCTGATGAGTTGTTTGAAAAACGCAGAGAGGTGAAAAATCCCAGGCAATTAAGGGTCCGTGGGGACGCCCTTTATATTTTTATATTCAATATTTCTGACAATTCCAAACCCTCGTCCCGAACAACCTTTTATGTTGAGCTCAACATAAACAATGGTTGGGGATCAACGCCCATGCGAAACATTTGGTCTGGGTTTCATTAACGATATCTCCAAGGCGCTTCAAAAAGTTATCTCGATCCCTGTCGTCACGAAATATGTTGCCGCGCTCAATTCCCCTGGCAATAACATGGTGTACTGCGCCTGGCGCATCTATTCTGGCTTGTCTGGGCATGAAATCTTAATAGCATGCATCTATAAATATGTAAATATAAAGGGCGTCCCCATGCTTACCCGGTGGTCATCGAGCGCTTGGTGTATCCTGAAGTGAATGAAATACGAGGCTTCTCCTGTAGCAGAAAGAACGATGTCCGGTGTTGGGTGCATATTTTCGATAGTCCGCAAAGAACTGGTCTTCCGAATCGTAGTGCCAAGTTTCATCCAGTCGCGTGAGTTTCATCACTCTACTGGTTTGTTGTGACAACACTTCTTCATCCGGTTGGTCCTCTTTTTCGGAACCAAGGAATCTGGCAGTCTTTATGGTTCTTTCTGTCTTTGCCAAAGAATCAAATTCCACAATGGCCTTCTTCAGGGTCTCGACAGGGAAAACTGTATTCCGGTATTCCTTAGTCTTTTCCATAAGTCGTCTCGCACATAACGAGTTGCTGAGGGGCGCAGCTTTTTCGCGTCCCCTCCAGCAAACTGTTATGTCAAAATAATTAGTATGACATTAACTTTTCCAGAACAAATTTTGAGATAAATTTTGGAATGTTTAGACAATTTTTGGAAAAAATTTCAATTATTTTCTCTTTTTCAAAATGACCATCCATCAATAGTATTGGTATGCTCTTATAATTACCAATACTGTTTAAATCCTCTCCATCGTCTACTCGATTGTGTTTAAATCCAAAATTCTTTTTCCATGTTAAAGCATGGAAATTTTGAATTTTATCATAACAGAGTTGAAATGAATCTATTCGATTTTCAAGATCGAACCAAATTGTCAAATCAATATCATGATCGAAAAACCAACGGCGCTTTAATTCATTTTTATATTGACTAACATTTTTTATTTCATAAAGCATTGTATTTACCAATGAACACAAGTTTGGATAGATGGAAAAATTTCCATCTATTGCGTATATATAACGTGGAGTTTGGGAGTTTGGGGACGTTGTTGATAAGGTATACAAACCTAAAACATCTTTTCTCTCCTTAATACCTGCGCGACAGCCGATGTGGATATGCCCAACTGCCTCGCCGTTTCAGCCAACGATACGCCAAACTCGTTAACCAGTTTCAATGCGATCTCTCTTCTCAATTTCGGTAAAGGCGAACGGCGGCTGCCGGATTGAAGGGTTTCCGCCGGCACACTTTCCTTCCTGCAATGATTCTCTATTTCATCCTTAATTCTTTTTTGCAGTTCCATGGCGGGCAACTGGCGTTTTACTTTTCCCTCTGCGTTTTTTATCATTTCTGAAACGAATTCACCGCTGCCAAGTATCCTTTCATCACCTTTTTCTTTAACACCGCTGTTCCTCATAGATTTTACAACCGACCATCCTCCCATGGACCGGATTAAACCGCCGCCAGTCAAATCCGGCCTATTCCCTCGGGCAATCCCTTTTTCGACAAAATCCCTATAAGATTTCTTCGCATCTGCTTCTTTTTGCCCAAACCATTTTAAAACATATTTCCTGTCCTGCCACTTGTTTCTTCGCCGACCAATGACAACAGCATGGCCGCACCATTTGTACCCGTCAAGTTTTGCCGGGGTTTCCACCATGCCGGCTCTTAGCGGATTCAAATGGATGTATCGTACAAGTTCCATGAAATAGGGATCTTCTTCGCAGACGATCGATTTATAGCGGTTTTGAAATAAATGCCCGTGACGACTGTGCCTCCGGTTATAGGACGCGGCATAACCCGTAAGAAGCCGGCGCATGAATGTCGGCAGACCGGCGTTGCCGCTGCGAAGCAAGATGTGAGCATGATTGGTCATCAACGCCCACGCATAGATGGACGTTCCCGTATCCTTGGCGATTTCACCCATACGATTAATAAAATCCTCACGATCCTTGTCATGGTCAACGATATTGCGCTTTTCAATTCCCCGGACAATCACATGATGCAATGTCCCGAAAGCATCCAGCCTTGGTCCTCGCGGCATACCATTCTCCTTTTTACTCTCTCCATTTTCGCTCTTTCCTTTTTACAGCCAATTCATTCCACAGCTAAACGACTTTCATCTTTTATGTATACCGGTTTTGTATGCATTGTCAACAACGTCCCCAAGTTTTTCCTGAGTTGGGTCGACCTTGCCGGTGACGAGCGCACGATCCCACCAGTCACGCGGAACGGGCATGGATAAATGCCGCACACACCGGGCCCGCTCCTGCAGGTTGTCCCCGCAGTCGTATAAATCAAGCGACAGGCTTTCATACCAGAGGCTCATGGGCGGTCTCCGAAGCAAACCGGCTTTTTGCTTTTTTTTAGGGTGAGAGGCTAGAGAAGAGCCGGATCATTATTTTTGTAATAATCAAAAAAAGAAAATACGACAGGAGCAAGCTCGTGCCCGGTAATCGGCCAATCGTGTTTTTGGCTGCCGCCGGGTAGAAGGCGTTCGCACTTCTCCCCGGCGGCGGAGTCGACCTTAACGGATGGACTTCAATTTGGGCAGAAGGGCCTCCGGAACGTCGTCGATCGAAACGACCTTTAAAGCGTTGCGTTCCGCTTCCGAACTCGAAAGCGGAGACAGGGTTGCAGTGCATTCCTTGTCCAGGGTCCACATGGCCCCGGTCAGCGGATCAACGATAAGCCAGCCGATCAGTCCGCCGATCAGGATGTTTCCCCCGATGTACCAGCCGTCCACGCCTCTCCTGATCTGGGCCGAGTGTTTGGCATAC